>CAMNXA010000059.1 GCA_946566685.1 uncultured Lachnospiraceae bacterium | reverse complement strand
TTTACACTCAATTTTTATCCTCCCAAGATACAATCTCTCCCTGTGCAAGCGATTCTTGCACCGCGATGATGCGCTGATTGGCAGAACCGCGAAACTGCAAGCTGATATCCTTTTGCGAAAGAATGAATTCCCCGTCCACGATCACATCCAGATAAGATAAGAATTCCTCCATTGGTTCCCACTCGGTACAAAATCTCCCCAGAATATCCTGCTCGTAAAGATACCCGGTATAACACCAGATGGTCTTATGCGGATATCGTCTTTTGGCTTCCCTGAGCAGAGGCAGGAGCGCCTGCCGGTTGCCCGGTTCCAAAGGTTCTCCCCCTAGCAGCGTAAGCCCCGCGATATAATCCGGTGCAAGTTCTGTCAGAATCTGTTCCTGTACCTTCTGTGTAAACGGCTGTCCATACTGAAAATTCCAGGTCTCCTCATTAAAACAGCCTTCACAATGATGTGTGCAGCCGCTGACAAAGAGCGTCACCCGCACGCCGGGACCATTGGCGATGTCACAGTTTTTGATCTCTGCATAATTCATAGATGCAATACGCGCTCCTTAATCTCCTGGGTACGTCCCTGGTTCCAGAACTGTGTCCCGATATAACCGCAGGTACGTCTGGCTACATTCATCTTATTCTGATCCGTATTGCCGCAGTTAGGACACTGCCAGATCAGCTTGCCGTCCTTATCCGCAGCGATCTTAATCTCCCCATGATAATCGCAGACCTGACAATAATCGCTCTTAGTATTCAGTTCTGCATACATGATATTCTCATAAATATACTGCATGACAGACAGGACTGCATCCAGATTATTTTCCATATTGGGTACTTCCACATAGCTGATCGCACCGCCCGGGGAAAGTTCCTGGAACTGTGCCTCGAATTTCAGTTTCTCAAAGGCACTGATCTCCTCCGTCACATGCACGTGATAGCTGTTGGTAATATAATTGCGGTCTGTCACGCCCTCAATAATGCCAAAACGCTTTTGCAGGCATTTTGCAAACTTATAGGTCGTGGATTCCAGAGGCGTACCGTAGAGACTGAAATCAATATTGGTCTCCTCCCGCCACTCCTTACAGGCATTATTCAGATACTGCATAACTTTTAAGGCAAAGGGCGTTGCCTCCGGATCGGTATGGCTCTTACCCGTCATATATCTGGTACACTCACACAACCCCGCATAGCCAAGGGATATGGTGGAATACCCGCCATAGAGAAGTTTATCAATCTTCTCCCCCTTCTTTAACCTGGCTAACGCGCCGTTCTGCCACAAAATCGGCGCCACATCGGAAAGCGTACCTTTCAGCCTGTTATGTCTGGCCATCAGCGCACGCCTGCAAAGTTCCAGACGATCGTCCAGAATCTGCCAGAATTTTTCCATGTCCCTGCCGGAAGAACAGGCTGCATCCACCAGGTTTAATGTCACCACACCCTGGTTAAACCGGCCATAGAATTTAGGGTTATCCTCTTCGTCATGGTATACAGTCAGAAAAGACCTGCACCCCATACAGGTATAGCAGTTGCCATCTTTTAACTGCTTCATGATCTTCTCTGAAATATAATCAGGCACCATCCGCTTGGCCGTACACTTGGCCGCCAGTTTGGTCAGATACCAATACTTGCTGTCCTCGTGGATATTGTCCTCCTCCAGCACATAGATCAGCTTCGGAAATGCGGGTGTGATATAGACACCCTTTTCATTCTTAACTCCCTGAATCCGCTGGTTCAACATCTCCTCTATGATCATGGCCAGGTCGTCCCGAAGCTGTCCTTCCGGCACCTCATCAATATACATAAACACCGTGATGAAAGGCGCCTGTCCATTGGTCGTCATCAGTGTGATCACCTGATACTGGATGATCTGCACCCCCTGCCTGATCTCGTCTTTTACACGCCGCTCTGCAATGGCATTGATCTGCTCCTCTGTAGCGTCCACCTGCATCTGCGTCATTTCTTCCCGCACCTTCTTGCGCAGTTTCTCACGGCTCACATTCACAAAAGGCGCCAGATGGGCGAGGGATATACTCTGTCCCCCATACTGGCAGCTGGCAATCTGCGCAATACTCTGTGTCGCCACATTACAGGCGGTGGAAAAACTCTTGGGCTTGTCGATCATCGTCTCGCTGATCACGGTACCGTTCTGTAGCATATCCTCCAGATTGACCAGACAGCAGTTATGCATGTGCTGGGCAAAATAATCCGCATCATGAAAATGAATGATCCCCTGCTCATGGGCCTCCACAATATCCGGCGGCAGAAGGAACCTCTTCGTGATATCCTTACTCACTTCGCCCGCCATATAGTCTCGCTGCACACTGTTGACCGTGGGATTCTTATTGGAATTTTCCTGTTTCACTTCCTCGTTATTACACTCCAGAAGACTTAAAATCTGTTCATCCGTTGAATTGGATTTGCGGACCAGCGCCCTCTTATAACGATACGTAATATAATTTCTGGATATCGTGTACGCCCGGTATTTCATAAGCTGGTTCTCCACCATATCCTGAATCTCCTCCACACTGGGAGCGCGATTCATCTCCGAACAATGATCTGCCACCACCCCTGCGATCTCATCGATCTCGTCTTCCGTCAGTTTCTCTTCCTCTTTGACACTATCGTTTGCCTTCCCTATCGCTGCTATAATCTTCTTTAAGTCAAAGGTTACCTCCACACCGCTTCTCTTAATAATCTTCATTTTTCACCCACCCATAATTTTTCTAAGCAATACATGATATATGGTATTGATACATCACGCATACTACATATTGTATCATGTCAAAATATTATGTCAAGGTATTGTGTCCTATATTTTTCGATATTTAGTAGAAAATATGCATCCTCATTTTGACTGACTAAGTCGGTAAATTCTGATTTTCGAATAATACGGCTATTTTTTGTAAAAGAAAGTTATTTCAGATAAAAAAACAACACCAACGCGTCTGCGTCAGTGCTGCCTTTTTGAGAAGCTGGAAAAGGGACTTGAACCCTCGACCTACTGATTACGAATCAGTTGCGCTGCCAACTGCGCTATTCCAGCGCATCTCACAACAATGATTATTATATGATGGAACAACGAATTTTGCAAGATATTTTCATGAAAATCTTTATTCAAAAATCTTTATTCCTTATTCCTTCCTCTCTCCCTCCCGTATGTGTACATCCATCTGGGGAAATGGAATGGATATACCTGCCTCATCCAATGCATACTTCACTTCCTCAGTAAGGCGCCACTTGGTATTCCAATAGGTATCATTCCTGCTCCAGCACCGCACATGGAGAATCACTCCGCTGTCTGCAAGTTGGTCTACAAAAACCAGACGTTCCCTGTCTTTCAGGACATCCGGATCATTCTCCAGCACTTTCATGAGCACTTCTCTGGCCGTCCGGATATCCTCATCATAAGCAATCCCCACCTCGATATCCATCCGCCGATCTTCCAGCGTACTCATATTGACAATGTTGGCATTGGCCAGGGTACCATTGGGCACGATCACCACATGGTGATCCGGTGTGATCAGTCTGGTATAAAAAAGCTGTACTTCCTGCACGGTTCCCTCATTTCCGTTACTGTCCTTGATATAATCGTCTGTCTTGAAGGGCTTTAACAACAGGAGAAGTACTCCGCCCGCAAAATTCGAAAGACTGCCCTGCACGGCAAGACCGATTGCCACACCTGCTGAACCGACCAGCGCCACCACACTGGTCGCATCCAGCCCGAACCCGGAAGCAATCAGAAATACCAGCAAAATATAGAGGGTGACTTTCAGCAGGGAATCCAGAAAATGAATGACGCCCTCATCTGCATTGCCTCTCTTCAAAGACCGTCTTAGTATCTTACGAACCAGCTTGATGATCTGTGTTCCCACCAGAAATACTACCAGGGCGAGAAGCACACGGACGCCAAAGCGCAGCACTTTATCCGGCAGTTCCTGAAGGTAAGTCTCGATCACCCCTACCTGAAGTTCATTTTCTGCAAGTATTTCCGCCCCTATGATTTGTCCTTCTACAAGCTTTTCTTCCATAAATGAATGCCCCTATCTTTGTCCGTGCCAAGTTTACTTCTCTGTAGGTGCCTGCTTCGCAGCCGTACTCTTTTTGGCTGCCGCTTCTTTCTTCACAGTCGTATTCTTCCTGGCTGCCGTTTCTTTCTTCACAGACTCCTGCCCTGGTTCCGGCTTCTCAGTAAGCTTCTGAAGTTTCAGGGCAGCCTCCTCAGCTTTTTTCACCAGTGCTTCCGCAGTCTTTGCCCGCTCCTTCGCTTCTGCCGCAGCACGTTTCGCCAGTTCCCTGGCCTCTGCCGCAGCCTGTTTCGCCAGTTCCTTGGCTTCCGCCGCAGCCCTGGCTGTCTGCTCAGCCTCCTCTTGCGCCAGACGTCTCGCCTCCGCCTCTTGGGCCTTACGTCTAACCTCCGCGCGTTTTTTCTCTATTTCCATTTTTTCTGCTTCCGTATACGGTGTATAAGAAAAAATACTGATACTCAAAGGCGCACTCACCATATCTATGGCACAGGGCTTGCCGTCCCATTCCATATCCAGTGTCTCACATACTTTTTTGTTTATACAGCCGCTTCCACCGTAGCTTTTGTCATCCGTATTGAAAATTTCCCTGTATTTTCCCTCACAGGGAACCCCTACCCGGAATTCCTGTCTTACATCGGCAAAATTCGCCACTACTACCAGCATATCATCCGCATTATCTGTTTTACGTATATAAGATAACATGCAGGCATTTGGGGTGATACAGTTAATCCACTCAAACCCCTCCCAGGAAGTATCCTTCGCATAGAGCGCTGGTTTTGAACTATAAAGCCTGTTTAAATCAGCCACCATCTGATTCAGCTTCCTGTGATCCTCATTTTCCAGAAGTTCCCATTCCACGGCGCGCTTCTCATTGAACTCGTCATACTCACCGATATCCTGCCCCATAAACAGCAGCTTTTTACCGGGATGCGTCATATGATAGGCATAAGTCAGGCGCAGATTTGCAAACTGTTTCTTCCGTTCTCCCGGCATTTTTCCAAGCAGTGTCTTCTTCCCGTGCACCACCTCGTCATGGGACAATACCAGCATGAACTTTTCACTGTAGGCATAAATCATGCTGAAAGTAAGTTCATTATGGCAGCCTGACCGAAAAAAGGGATCTGTGGAAATATATCCCAGATAATCGTTCATAAAGCCCATGTTCCACTTTAAGTCAAACCCAAGCCCATCCTCGTCAAAACTGCCTGTCACCCTGGGCCATGCCGTGGATTCCTCTGCGATCATCAATACACCCGGATTTCTCTTTTTCATGATAGAGTTCAAATGCTTCAAAAACTCCACCGCCTCCAGATTTTCATTGCCGCCATAGATGTTGGCCACCCACTCCCCGTCATTCTTGCCATAATCCAGATAGAGCATGGATGCTACCGCATCAATGCGGATACCATCCGCGTGATACTGTTCTACCCAGTATAGTGCATTGGCGATCAGATAGTTGGTCACCTCGGGACGCCCATAGTTATAGATCAATGTCCCCCAGTGAGGATGAAATCCCTGCCGGGGATCCTGATGCTCATAGAGGCAGGTGCCGTCAAAACCGGACAATCCGTAGGTATCTCTCGGAAAATGTGCCGGTACCCAGTCAAAGATCACACCAATCCCCTCTTTATGCATCTCATTCACAAAATACATCAGATCTTCTGCCGTACCATAACGAGCTGTGGGCGCATAGTAACCGATCACCTGATAGCCCCAGGATTCATCCAGTGGATGCTCCATTATAGGCATCAATTCTATATGGGTATATCCCATCTTTTTCACATATTCTATTATTTTGGGAGCCAGTTCCCGGTAAGTGTAAAATTCTCTGCCATCCTTCGGTTTATCAAAGGATCCCAGATAAACCTCATACACACTCATCGGCTTATCCTGCGCCTGCACTGCCTGACGGTTCTTGATCCATTTACTGTCTTTCCAGGCAAAACCGTCAAGATTTCTGACAACGGAAGCGCTGCCCGGGCGAAGTTCCGCCCCAAACCCATAGGGATCCGCCTTCATAAAGGTGAGTCCGCCTTTGGCCTTCACCTCAAATTTATAGCAGTCCCCAGCTTTCACATCTGGAAGGAACAGTTCAAAAATACCGGACTCCCAGAGCCTCCTCATCTGATGCACCCTGCCATCCCAGCCGTTAAAATCACCCACCACGCTGACACGCAGTGCATTGGGCGCCCAGACTGCAAAGTAGGTTCCCTCCGTATCACCAATCTTCATCGGATGCGCACCCAGTTTTTCATAGATCATATAGTGGATGCCGGCATTGAATTTCTCCGTATCCTGTCTGGTAATCTGCGGCGCAAAATTATAGGCGTCCCTGACTTTTCTCAGACTGCCATTATCCGCCTCTACGATATATTCATAATCCGGAACTGTTTTACCTGGCAAGAGCAGGGCAAAATACCCTTCCTCATCCGCCTGCTCCATCTTATAACTCTTATCTCCCTCCACCGGCTGCAGGCGCACGCTCTTTGCGCCCGGCTGAAAAGTCTGCACCAGCACAGAGTTTCCCACTACATGAGCCCCCAAAACAGTATGCGGATCGTCTGCCTCGGAATAAATAATCGCTTCTATTTGTGGCCAGTTCATCAATTTATATAATTTTTTATTCATATTCTCTACCATACCCTTCCGTTGTTACAGGTTCTCAAATTTTGTCCTGCATTTCTCAACATCCTTCGCTGCCTTACCGCTCAATTCTATGGATCAGAATCCCACTCCGAAGTTTCGGCTCAAACCATGTGGATTTGGGCGGCATAAGTTTTCCGGCATCCGAGACGGCAAACAGTTCATGAATATCCGTTGGATACATGGCAAAAGCCGCCACTGCATCGGTGTGAACACGCCGTTCCAGTTCCTTTAACCCCCGGATACCGCCCACAAAATCTATCCTGTTATCCACC
This sequence comes from uncultured Lachnospiraceae bacterium, assembly GCA_946566685.1. Taxonomy (GTDB): domain Bacteria; phylum Bacillota; class Clostridia; order Lachnospirales; family Lachnospiraceae; genus UBA3282. The sequence goes on along the minus strand of CAMNXA010000059.1, from coordinate 13,741 downwards.
TTGGGATCTGCGATACCGAGCACTGGCTCCAGAAGTTTTCTCTGTAGGATTGCCACATCCAGATCCTCCACCGGGTCCCCTCTGTACTCTGCACTGTCCACTGTCAGCCGATACCAGCAGTCTTTCAGATACATGCCGATCTGCCCCTTTATTGCCGGTCGTACCGGAGTATCCCCCACAGATTCCACCTTGAAGATTTCCTTTACCTTCTCCAAAAACGAGTTCTCATCATAACCGTTGAAAGAATTGACCACGCGGTTATAATCCATGATCATCAATTGATCGTCCGGAAAAAGCACCGAGAGGAAATAATTAAATTCTTCCTGCCCCGTATAATCCGGATGGCTCGCCCGCCGCTTCTTCGATACCCGAACCGCTGAGGCACACCTGTGATGTCCGTCTGCAATATAGATTGACTCCACCTGCCGAAACGCTTGACGGATCCGCTCCACGCTCTCCTCATCATCGATCACCCAGAGCCTGTGTGTAATCTGATCTGCGGAAGTAAAATCATAGACCGGCCTTGTGTCCATTGCCGCCTGCACTTCCCGCTCAATCGCCTCCCGTCTGCGGTAGGCCAGAAAAATCGGCCCCGTCTGGGCACTGCATACATCCACATGACGGATACGGTCTGCTTCTTTGTCTGCGCGGGTATTCTCATGCTTCCTGATAACCTGTCTGTCGTAGTCATCCACGGAAGCACAGGCTCCAATCCCCACCTGGGAGCGCCCTTCCATCACCAGTTCATACACATAATAGGCCGGTTTCTCTTCTTCCATGAAAAGCCCTTCCCGGATCATCTGCTCCAGCATATCCCTCGCTTTCTCATAGACCTCGTGTGCATACATATCGTATCCTTCGGGAAACTGTGTCTCCGGCCTGTCGATCCTCAGAAACGTATAGTCATCGCCCTGCACGGCCTTACGTGCCTCTTCACTGCTGTAGACATCATAAGGCAGGGCCGCAATGCGTTCCGCCAGATCTTCTCGCGGCCTGAGAGCCCGAAATGGTATAATATTTGCCATATTTTCTCCTGTTTTCTCAATAAAATTATTTTATACCGCAAATTGACTGCCGTTTTTATCACTTTTAACCCATTTTATCAAATTCCACTATGCAGTACAAGCGTGAAGTGTTAAAATGTACGGGAAAGGAAGTGTAACTATGACAGCAGAAAACCAAAAAATATTAGATCGAATCAATGCCTACGCCGAAAAAGCGCTTGCCGACATTGATCCTCAGAAGACCAGAATTTCATTTCAGTTAGAAGCATTGAAACCTATCATGCAGGAAATTGCAGATGAAACCGGAAAATCTGTGGAAGATATCTTCATTCTCTACATGGATCTTGCCAGTGAAGCCTCCGTGGAGGCCGAAAAAAACCTCCAGGCTACCCTGGATGATGACGAGGATGCCAATTTCTCCTCCATCGCCAACAGACTCAGCTGATACCATATCCCGGCTGGGGTTTCTTCAATGGAAGGTATCTGTAAATATTTGTGGCGGTCTGCTCCTGAATTATAACAGACCGCCACGTTTTCATTACACCTCTATTTTACAACCCTGACCCTGAACACACCATCAATGGATTGTAACTTCTCAATAATCTCCGCCGAAGCAGGTTTCTCGATGTCCAGCATAGTGTAAGCCACTTCTCCCCTAGACTTATTGGTCATATCAGAAATATTAATATTATTGTCACCAAAACATGCCGTAAATTTCGTGATCATATTGGCAATATTCTTATGGAAGATCGCCACACGGCCTGCCTGTGCACAGATGCCCATATCACAGGAAGGATAGTTGACACTGTTTACAATATTACCATTTTCCAGATAATTTTTCATCTGTTTTACAGCCATTACTGCACAGTTATCCTCGGACTCTTCCGTAGAAGCGCCCAGATGCGGGATTACGATACAGCCTGCCTGGCCAGCCGTAGTCGGATTCGGGAAATCAGATACGTACTTTCTCACCTTACCGGCCTTAAGCGCCTCAAGCACTGCCTTTTCATCCACCAGCAGATCTCTCGCGAAGTTTAACAGGATCACGCCCTCTTTCATCTTATCAAGGGCCTCCTGATTGATCATCCCTTTCGTGGCATCCATCAACGGCACATGAATGGTAATGATATCGCACTCGGTATAGATTTCCTCCACATTCAGCACATGCTTGACATCCCTGCTCAGATTCCAGGCCGCATCCACTGATACATAAGGATCATAGCCGTAGACTTCCATCCCCAGATGTTTGGCTACGTTGGCCACTTTGACACCGATAGCGCCCAGACCGATGATACCCAGTTTCTTGCCTTCAATCTCTGTCCCGGCAAAATTTTTCTTGGCTTTCTCCGCATCCTTGGCAATATTTTCATCGGCTGCATTTTCCTTCACCCACTCGATACCGCCCGACACATCACGGGATGCCAGAAGCATGCCTGCTATCACAAGTTCTTTTACACCATTGGCATTAGCGCCCGGTGTATTGAAAACTACGATACCCTTCTCTGCGCATTTATCCAGCGGGATATTGTTGACGCCCGCACCCGCACGTGCAATAGCAACCAGATTTTCCGGAAGTTCCATCTCATGCATCGCCGCGCTTCTGACTAAAATACCGTCTGCCTCCGCCAGATTCTCTGTCTTCACATACTGATCGCTGAATTTCTCCAGCCCAACGGCGGAGATTGGATTTAAACAATGATACTTAAACATTCTGATACCCTCTTTTCTCATAACACTCGTGCATTACCGCCGGCTCTGACGGCCGGCATTCTGCCTACTGATTTTCCTGCTCAAACTTTCTCATAAACTCTACCAGCTTCTCCACGCCTTCCATGGGCATTGCATTATAAATGCTGGCACGCATGCCTCCTACCGTCCTGTGGCCTTTCAGATTCACAAATCCGGCTGCCGCAGCTTCCTTGACAAATTTCGCATCCAGTTCCTCATTGCCTGTCACAAACGGTACATTCATCAAAGACCGGTCTTCTCTTCTGACAGTTCCCTTAAACATGCTGCTCTCATCCAGGAAATCATAGAGAATCTTCGCCTTTTTCTCATTCTGCGCCTTCATTGCCTCTAAACCGCCGTTTTTCAAAAGCCACTTAAATACCTTACTGCAGATATAAATACCGTAGCATGGCGGTGTATTATATAAGGAATCGTTGTCTGCATGCACCTTGAATTTCATCATGGTCGGTGTGCCCGGCAATACCTCATCCGTCAAAAGGTCTTCCCGGATAATGACTACCTGAGTCCCCGCAGGGCCTACATTCTTCTGAACACCCGCATAGACCAGACCGTACTTTGTCACATCCATGGGCTCTGAAAGGAAACAGGATGACACATCAGAAACCAGAATCTTGCCCTTTGTATTGGGCAGTTCATGATACTTGGTCCCGTAGATCGTATTATTCTCACAGATATAAACATAGTCCATATCCTCGGTAATCGGCAGATCGGAACAATCCGGTATATAAGAAAATGTCTTATCTGCGGAAGATGCCAATTCTACTGCTTCTCCATAAATCTTAGCCTCCGCAAAAGCCTTTTTGGCCCACTGTCCTGTCAGGATATAACCTGCCTTGCGGTTTTTCATCAGATTCATGGGCACAGACGCAAAGAGCAGGCTCGCACCGCCCTGTAAGAATAAGACTTTATAATTGTCCGGAATCTGCAAAAGAGTCCGCAGATCCGCTTCTGCCTCCTTAATGATCGTATCATAGACCTTGGAGCGATGACTCATCTCCATGACCGACATTCCCGATCCTTTATAATCTAACATTTCCTCCGCTGCTTCCTTCAACACCTCTTCCGGCAGCACTGCGGGCCCAGCTGAAAAATTGTATACTCTAGCCACTTTTCTCTCCTCCCCATCTTGTACATGTTTACAGACCAACGCCGCAGTTAGACTTCAAAATCCACTGTAACGTAATTACAACCAAAATCCATTGTACCTTTTTCATTCACTTTAGTCAATTACAACGTCAAAATTTTATCAATGTGATTAATAGAACATGACCACAGGTGTCCCAACCTGCGCCATATCATACAGCCGCTCCATAGCCTCCCTGGGCGTATTGACACATCCATGGGAACCGTCTGTCTTGAAAATCTCACCGCCAAACTTATTCCGCCATGCCGCATCATGAATCCCGATATTGCCCTTTACGGGCATCCAGAAATCCACATGGGATGCATAATTAGCGCCACGAAGAATCCTGTTTTTCTGCTTGAGATAGACAAAATTCACCCCGGAAGGCGTACCCATCCTGCGGGAAGTATTGCCCGTCACAATAGGTGTCTCAATCTTCAGGACGCCGTCCACATAATAATACATCTTCTGTTCCCCCATATCTACTTCAATATAGGTGGAACCGATATCTTCCTTCCCCTGTTTCCAGGCTGTCTGCAAATAAGCCGGCTCATGCACTTCCTGTCTTCTTTCCCTAAAAGCAGTGGTCAGATAGTCCACTTCCGTCTTCTGGTCAATCTGGTTGCCGTAAAGACCGCCTTCCACCGTCACAATTTCTCCTCTGGTGGCACGAAACTGCCGGCTTGCCCCCACCGTATCATACTCAGCTGCAAGATCTGCCACAAACTCTTCGATAGCACCTTCCCGCAGTTGAAACTGTCCGGCCTCATCCAGCACAAAACCGCCCCTCTCATCCAGCGCGATCCATTCACTGACCACCGATGCATCCAGGGGGATCTGTTCTTCCCCCATCTGATAAACGATCCCGCACTGTTGAAAAGCCTCCAGCTTCTCCCACAATACCAAAGTATCCCGCATCTGATCAGTCAGTTCCAGATCATGATAACACCCTGCTTCCACAAGAGATATCTCTTCTTTTGATTCCTCAACCGCCGCAAGAATCACTGCCTTTGCTTCTTCCAGGTTCAAAACTGCCGTTCTCTCATTGACCAGTTCGTATCCCTGACTGGTCTTGATGATCTCCACCCTGCATTCCTCGTCCGGTATTCTGTCAACACTAAACGGCAATGCTGCAAAGCACGCCTCAAATTGATCAAGATCATAGGAGACCACCGGCATAAGATCCGTAATATGTTCATGGATCATACTGTCAATCCACATCCAGGAATTCTGCTGTTTCTGATAGATTTCCAGCGCCCTGCGAAAATCAAACTGATATGAAATTTGCTCTGCGGGGATTGTGAAGACATTGCCATCCTTATCATAAACATGCAATCCCTCATATGTGAAATCTTTCACAAGCTCATCATTGACTTCCTGGATGCTCTTTCCCGTACAATAGACACCGTTAATCCAGGTTCCATAAGCAAACGCATTATGATAATAGATGGCAAGCCCCACATAGGTTCCCATCAGACTGATCGTAATGATTGCCAGTACGATCACCAGATGTTTGAATATCCTCTTCCTCATAAGTACTTCCGTTACCCTGTTTTCTTCTGTATTTTGACTGCCTGATTACTTAGCCGCCAGATCCTTTGCATCAAAAGCTTCGCTGATGGGCGCCCCTGCCGGCACCATAGGAAATACTTTGTCATCCTCCGGTATGATGCAATTCAATAACACAGGTTTTTTTAAGGCGATAGCCTTTTCAATAGCAGGTGCTACCTCTTCTTTCTTTGTCACAAGGATTGCCTCACAGCCAAGTCCTTCTGCTACTTTACAAAAATCTACGCCATCATTCAGCACAGTCTGGGAATACCGCTTGCCATAGAACAATGTCTGCCACTGTCTGACCATCCCCAGCACGTGATTGTTGATGACCACCTGGATGATCGGAATGTTGTAACGGCTGGCCGTAGCAAGTTCATTCATATTCATGCGGAAACACCCATCTCCGGCAATATTGATACAGATCCTGTCAGGCTGCCCCATCTTAGCGCCAATGCAGGCCCCCAGACCGTAACCCATGGTGCCCAGGCCGCCGGATGTAAGCAAGGTGCGAGGCAGAGAATACTTATAATACTGTGCCGCCCACATCTGATGCTGACCAACATCTGTGGTAATGATTGCCTCTCCCTTCGTCAACCGATCGATTTCTTCCATAATATAGGGACAGGACAGCACAGACTGGTCATAGCTTAAGGGGAATTTCTCCTTCAGCTGCGCAATATGCTGCATCCACGCTTCATGATCCTGTTTCGCCAGACGGGCGTTCAGTTTACCAAGAACCACTTTCAGGTCTCCCACCAGGGATACATCCGTCCTGATATTCTTATTGATTTCCGCCGCATCGATATCAATATGCAGTACTTTGGCATTTTCCGCAAATTTCTTTGGATTGCCAACTACACGATCAGAAAATCTGGCGCCCAGAGCAATCAGCAGATCGCATTCGCTGACCCCAAAATTGGAAGTCTTGGTGCCATGCATACCAATCATACCTGTATATCTCGCATCATGTCCGTCATAGACACCCTTGCCCATCAATGTATCACAGACAGGCGCGTCTACAATCTGCGCAAACTCTCTCACTTCCTGATAAGCCTCTGCGATCACGGCACCGCCGCCCACATAGATATAAGGCTTCTGTGCCTGTTCAATCAGCTGCACCGCCTCCCCAATCTCCTGCTCTGAACACCGCACAAGCCTTTCTACTGCGTTTGGCTCCTTCTTTGCATATTCGCAGCTGTTGGCCGTCACATCCTTGGTGATATCCACCAGTACCGGCCCCGGTCTGCCGCTACCCGCAATAGCAAAGGCTTTGCGCAGCGTGTCAGCCAGAATATTCACATCTTTCACAATATAGTTATGTTTGGTAATGGGCATGGTGATCCCGGCAATATCTACCTCCTGAAAGGAATCCTTGCCAAGAAGCGGCAGATTCACGTTACATGTGATGGCCACAATCGGAACCGAATCCATATAAGCCGTGGCAATCCCGGTCACCAGATTTGTTGCGCCAGGTCCGCTGGTCGCTAAACATACACCGACTTTGCCGGTAGCCCTGGCATAACCATCAGCCGCATGAGCCGCCCCCTGTTCATGGGATGATAAAATATGATTTATTTCATTACTATGTTTGTATAACGCATCATATACATTCAAGATTGTACCGCCGGGATATCCGAACACAGTGTCCACACCCTGTTCTTTGAGACATTCCACCACAATCTCCGCACCTGTCAATACCATTTCCTTTTCCTCCTGCCTGTTTTATATACAGTACATGCGTTATTAAAACCACATGTTATTTTAATATACCCGGAACCCCTCTGCTTCTATTTTTTCCCCGGGATTTCCAAAATCGCCCCTCTGTTGCCGCTGGTGACCATTTCACGATACCTGGCAAGATAACCTGTTGTCACCTTGGGCTCCCTGGGCTGCCATTTGCTCTTACGCTGTGCCAGTTCTTCCTCGGAAACTTTAATATCCAGCTTCATATTGGGGATGTCGATGCTGATGATATCTCCCTCTTCCACCAAAGCAATGGGACCGCCCACCGCCGCCTCTGGAGATACATGGCCGATGGAAGCGCCTCGGGAAGCGCCGGAAAAACGTCCGTCCGTAATCAGCGCCACGCTGGAGCCAAGTCCCATACCTGCAATGGCTGAAGTAGGATTCAACATCTCGCGCATACCGGGGCCGCCCTTAGGGCCTTCATAGCGGATCACTACCACATCTCCTGCTACGATCTGACCACCCTTGATAGCCGCGATGGCATCTTCCTCACAGTCAAATACTCTGGCCGGCCCCTCATGAACCATCATTTCCTCCACCACTGCGGAACGCTTCACAACACTGCCATCGGGCGCCAGATTTCCTTTCAGGACAGCGAGTCCGCCGGTCTTACTGTAAGGATTCTCCACTGTACGGATCACTTCTGTATTCCGGTTCACTGCATCCTTGATATTCTCTCCGATGGTCTCCCCGGTGACTGTCATGCAGTCTGTATGAAGCAGGCCGATATCTGCCAATTCTCTCATCACCGCATAGACCCCGCCAGCTTCATTCAAATCTTCCATATAAGTAGGACCTGCCGGTGCCAGATGACAGACATTGGGCGTCTTCTCACTGATCTCATTGGCAAAAGCAATATCGAAATCGAAGCCTATCTCATGGGCGATTGCCGGCAGATGCAGCATGGAATTGGTGGAACATCCCAATGCCATATCTACTGTAAGTGCATTTAAGATGGCATCCTTTGTCATAATGTCTCTGGGCCGAATGTCCTTTTCCAACAGTTTCATCACTGCCATGCCCGCGTGCTTGGCCAGTTTAATACGCTCGGAATAGACCGCCGGGATTGTGCCGTTACCGCGAAGTCCCATGCCCAGCGCCTCTGTCAGGCAATTCATGGAATTAGCCGTATACATACCGGAGCAAGATCCGCAGGTAGGACATACTTTCTCCTCAAATTCCCGCAGTTCTTCCTCTGTCATAGTCCCAGCCGCGTGAGAACCCACCGCTTCAAACATGGAAGAAAGACTTCTCTTCTGTCCTTTCACATGTCCTGCCAGCATGGGACCGCCGGAAACAAATACGGTAGGAACATTGATACGCGCTGCCGCCATCAGAAGTCCCGGCACATTTTTATCACAGTTAGGCACCATCACCAACGCGTCAAACTGATGTGCGAGCGCCATACACTCTGTGGAATCTGCGATCAGATCCCTGGTCACCAGGGAATACTTCATACCAATATGTCCCATGGCAATACCGTCACAAACTGCAATCGCCGGGAACACCACCGGCACGCCGCCGGCCTGCGCCACGCCCAGCTTCACCGCCTCCACAATTTTATCCAGATTCATATGCCCTGGCACAATCTCGTTATAAGAGCTGACGATTCCCACCATGGGTTTCTTCATCTCCTCCTCCGTAAAACCAAGGGCATTAAACAAACTCCTGTGCGGTGCCTGCTGTGCACCCGCTTTCACATTGTCACTTCTCATACTCTCCTCCATTCTGAAGCGCGCTGCGCTCCCCTTTAATTTTCTTCCGCTTATCCGAGGCTGCGAAAGAATTCACCTTTTTATATATAAGATAAACTGCCAGTTCTCGTAGACCGGCTCCATCTTTTCCTCCAGATATGCTGTCGGTATCTCATCCTTTGTCAGATAAAACTTCCATTCTTCCGGCCCCTCCCGATATCCATACTGCATACCAAGAAGCGCCTTGTCGATCAGTGCCACATCCGCCTCTTCTATCTGCCTGGTCACCTGATCTTCTTCTATTCCATAAGCATACAGAAGATAATACTCCTGATCGCAGTCTGTCACAGCAATCCTGCCGGCTTTCTCCACCGCGATCTGCTCATAAGCGTCTCGAAGCAGTTCGTCCCGTCTGCTGTAGGGCGCTGTGTCCAACAGAAGTGCCAGGATACACAGGCCGCCTGTAAGAACACTCCACACAATCCCTGTCCGGCCGGAAGCATTCCCTGCCTTCTCCTGCGCACTGTCTCTCTTTTCCCTGCTCCCCATCCTGCCCACGATGCTGCCTGCCATTGCGATCAGCCAGGTAAGCAAAAGTGCCGCCCATACGCCCAGGAAAGAAAATACCCTCTGGTAAGGCAGTTTACACTGTATGATCAATGCCACAGTCAACAAAAGGATCGTGAACAGAAAATACCATTCCAAAAATTCCTGATACCTTTCCGGTCTCAGATCGGTCTCATTCAATAACGGATGTATTTTATTTATAATCCGCCACCCTGTCCACAATGCCACTGCCAGAAGAGCCGCCGCCACAAACACGCACATAGCAGACTCCTTTACCCCGACAACCGGAGACAGCTGGGTACCAAATAGTGTTTGCAGCCAATGAAATGCCTGCCCTGTAAACTGCTCTCTGGTCATACTCTGGATATACGGAGTGTCCAGCATATAAGTAATACCTGTTATCATTGCCTTGAACGGCGCATGCAGGATTACATGCATATGGCTCATACCATTAAATGCGCTGTCCGCAGTCTTTACCAGCAGATTAGAGCCAATCGCCAGCCACAAAATTCCATAAAGTCCTGCCGTACAGACCGCACTGAGCAAAGATGCAACGATCAAATGCAGCAGTGCCCTATATTCTTTCTGCGTCAGAAGCACCACACCGCCGATGATGCACACCGGCATCACCACATACAGGCTGCTCGGAATCGCCCACAAGGCAATTACCAGAGAACAGCCAAACAGGACATAATCCCTTTTCTTTCGCCGGTGTTCCACTGTGATATGGATAAGTTCCCATAACGCCGTCAGATAACAAAAAGTCACAAGCGCATATCCTCTGCCCTGTACCGCCAGCTGATTTACCATGCTCATCTGTGCAAAAACAAACACAGGCACTAATGCAAGATATCCTGCAAAACATTTCCTGCCGATTCGATACAGAAGAATCAGGCTGCCCAGGCTGCATATCCATGATACACCTCTTAAAGCCACCGCGGCACTGCCAAATATTATGAGACAGGCAGATAAAGCAGAATATCCCACATGATTGTTGGGAAGCGGCCAGTGGATAGCTGCATAGACCGGTCCCCTGCTGATAAAATAATAATACGTATAAAGTTCATCATACCATGGAGTAATCTCAAACATCCGATATCCATAGTAGACCGCCATACCCAGGAAAAAAACAAGAAACACATAAAAAATCCTGTCCTTTTCCAGCACCTTTGATTGCTGTTTCATAGAGTCAAACCTTTTGGTATCATTCTCTTTTCCGCCCTTGTATCATATCGCCTGTTATTATATTCTCTCTGCCAGCAGATCTCCCATCTGCTTACATCCCACACGGACACAGCCCTCCGACATGATATCTGCCGTGCGGTATCCATCCTGCAATACGGACTTCACCGCATTGTCTATGGCATCCGCCTCCTGATCCAGATCAAAGCTGTAACGCAGCATCATGGATGCCGATAATACTGTAGCAATCGGATTCGCAATATCTTGTCCCGCAATATCCGGTGCGGAACCGTGGCTTGGTTCATACAGGCCAAACCTGGTATCATTTAAGGAGGCCGATGCCAGCATGCCGATAGAACCGGTCACCATACTCGCCTCATCCGATAAGATATCGCCAAACATATTCTCTGTCAGGATCACATCAAACTGAGCCGGATCTTTCACCAGCTGCATGGCACAGTTGTCCACCAGCATATGTTCTAATGTCACATCCGGATAGTCCGCTGCCACTTCTTCCACCACCTTGCGCCAGAGTCTGGAAGAATCCAGCACATTGGCCTTATCCACACTGGTCACCTTTTTGCGGCGCTTTCTGGCAATGTCAAATCCCTTGATGGCGATTCTGCGAATCTCATTCTCGTCATATGTGAGGGTGTCGATGGCTTTGCGCACCCCATTCTCCTCAATCGTCTTCCGCTCTCCGAAATAGAGTCCTCCCGTCAATTCCCGCATGATCATCATATCAAACCCTGCCGCAGAAATTTCTTCTTTCAGCGGACATGCTCCCGCCAGTTCTTCGTACAACACTGCCGGCCGCAGATTGGCAAACAGATTCAGGGCCTTGCGGATTGCAAGAAGACCTGCCTCCGGCCGTAAATTGGGCGGCAATTGATACCAGGGCGAAGTAGTCGTATCGCCGCCGATCGAGCCCATCAGCACTGCATCCGCACTCTTAGCGGTCTCCACCGCTTCCTCCGTCAATGGTACACCATGTACATCGATAGAGGCACCACCCATCAAAATATCAGTATAACGCATTACATGACCATATTTTACTGCCACAGCGTCAAGCACTTTCTTTGCCTCTGCTACGATTTCCGGGCCAATCCCATCTCCCGGAATACAGGTTATCCTAAGTTCCATAGATTCCTCCATTCCTGCGCGCCTGTCCGGCCGCACATGCATCCTGTTATCATAAAGCCATAGAATCGCAAAATATCACTTATATATCATAGACTATTCCTGTATAAATTTCAATAAGGAAAAGCCGGATCATTGCTGATCCGGCCTGTCATATTCCAGTACAATCCATTATTTAACTGTATATGCCCTCTGCGCAAGCACTCTGCCGTCCACTGTCTGATAACTGTATATGACTGAAGAGTTTCCGGGATTGCCCAGTTCATCCTCTATCATATCTATCATCTCTCCCACCAAAGGCTCTACTGCATCCAGGCCTGCATTTAATGCATCTTCTATTCCATCTATAAGATAAGTGGAATCTGTAATCGTTACGATAACCGCCATGGTATTCTCCTGAAATACGACCGTGAACTCCATGCCGCTTCCTGAAAATGCCTGCATTTCCGCATCCAGCATCTTCTTAAACTCAGGATCCTTACCATACTCCTCCAAAGTCATCCCGGCAGGTGTTACCGGTGCAGGCTGTACTGCCGGTACCTCAGGTGCCGGTGCTGCTTCAGGTACTGCGGGTGCCGGTGCCACTTCAGGCGCTGCGGGTGCCGGTACTGCTTCAGGCGCTGCGGGTGCCGGTACTGCTTCAGGCTGTACCGCCGGTGCCACAGGTGCAACCGCCAAATCAGGAATCACGATCACCTGCCCCGGATAAATCTTGGTCGGTTCCTTAATCGTATCCTTGTTTGCCTCAAAGATGATATTCCACTGATCTTTGTCTCCGTACTTGTCCTGGGCAATCTTCATTAAATGATCTCCCTGTGCCACCGTATAATTCTCTGCGGCGCAAACTGTCATGCTCATGGACAGTACACTTACCATAGCAGCTGTTACTGTCAGAAATTTTACAAATCCCCTTTTCATAGTGCTCCTTTCCGATCTGACGATCCCTCTGTGTATTTTATTTTCCATTTACTATTCTGAAGGATATTCTGCTTTCTGTCAAGTAATAGAAAAGACCGCACCATTAACTGATACGGTCTTTAAACTCCTTCGCCTATCCGAGGCCGCGAAGCGGATCTCGCAAAGTAATTTTCTCCGCCTATTCGAGGCCGCGAAGCGGATCTCGCAAAGTAATTTTCTCCGCCTATTCGAGGCCGCGAAGCGGATCTCGCAAAGTAATTTTCTCCGCCTATTCGAGGTTGCGGAGCAATCCTCGCAATCGAGCTGTGCTCGATTTGTTATTGTGCCTTAAATCCTCTCTCCGCCAGAACATTTCCATCGGGATCAAGATACTTAATCACAAACTGTACTACACCGTCCTGCTCGATCACCTCATCCATCTGACCAGCCATCTGCTCGAACAGAGATGCTGTTGCATCCAATCCTGCCTCTAACTGTGCCGCTGTATCATCGGTAACAAGTGATGCATCTTCAATGGTAAAGTTAAAGATAAAATCATTTCCCTTTACTTCTGCTGTTACAGACAGACCATCCTGGCTTGAACCAGCAATCTGCTCCTCGATCGCTTCCATAGCGCCGGGTGTAGAATTCAGATAATCTTCAAGGGTTTCACCGGAAGCCTCTGCCTCTTCAGGTTCTTCTGTTTCGGGTTCTTCTGCTTCAGGCTCCTCAGCAGGCTCCTCCGCCTTAGGCTCCTCTTTCTCTTCCTCTGGTGCTTCTGCTTCTTCCTCGGTTGCTGCATCTGTGCCCTTAGACGCATCATCAGAACCGCCGCATGCTGTCATAGACAGGGTAAGCGCCATAAGTGCTGCACATAAAATTGCTTTTACTGCTTTTCTCTTCATAATTACTATCTCCTCCGTTTTACGCAATAGTATTCTCTCGTGTGCCCTCACACAGCTTGCAATTCTACATCATTTATTCTCTGTTGTCAATACTATGTCAAATAACTTTTTAAATTTATTCTGTTTCCTGAAGTGAAAAGTTTATTTCCACTTTGAAGGGGGCAGAGTGGATCTTAGTCT
>CAMNXA010000058.1 GCA_946566685.1 uncultured Lachnospiraceae bacterium | reverse complement strand
TTTAATGTCCGGTGTTCCGTTTAACTCGATTATTCTATTCAAATAATTTGTTCTTGTTATTGTCCTCATATAATCCCTCGCTTTCAAAAAAAGAAAAAAAATTACTTTTTGAAACCACGTTCACATTTTATTATACCAACAAAAAATAGTATGTGCAAATACCCGGTTTCAAAACAGTAAATTTTTTTATTTTTTGAAAGTGAACTATTGTTAACTATCAATATATCTCGCAGTACCAAAAACTATAACGTTCTTTGCAAATAGATCATATCCACCAGTTGGACTCCGCCCTCATAAATCGGATGGTCGTAATTATCCGTAAAAAAATTCCTGATGCAATGAGAGCGGACAAAACCGCATTTTTCATAAAAAGGAACCGTCATCGGACTGTCTCCTGTTCCCACCTGTAAGACACAATATTTCCCGGCATACTTTTCCGCAATAAAATTCACTAACGCTTTCCCATACCCTTTGCCTTGACATCCAGGTACCGTGGCAATATTTTTGATTTCAAGAATACCGTTTCCCTCATCCGTTACAACACACTCACCTTTTACACCATTATCATCAAGCACATACATGGTACCTTTTTCAATATAACGGTCAATCATATCTTCCTGCTCGTCAGCCAATAGTAACAGATCAAGATATCTTTTTTTATTGTCTTTCACTTCTTTGAACAAGCAGGCTGAATCTAATTGCTCAGCGGTAACAATTCCTTTCTCAATAAGCGCTTCCTGCATACCATTTTCCACCATGTATTCGATACCGACCATTTGCATGATGGAAATTGCTTCGATCATTTTTTTACCTCTTTTTTCTGTGATGGAGTATTCTACATGAAGCGGATATCCTTGAAACTCTTTCTTCTCAACTAATCCAAATTGGATCAGCTCGTTTAGCTGCTCTAATAACATTTTTTGGGTAATGCCTTCAATTCCCTTTTCCAATTCGGATAAAGAAAGCGGGCCGTCTTTCATCTGATACAGGATGATCGTTTTCCATTTCCCTTTAATTATGTCATGCACAATTTCCAAAGGACATGTATATTCATTTCTTATTTTCATTATATTCCTCCAAAGTCATAACTTTAGCGAACATTCCATCCAACGATGCCATGAAGACATCATGTACTGTTTCCGCCGGCAGTTTTTTCCCTCTAAACTCGAGATTCTGCGTTGTACAGGCATCTTCTATCAGTGTCACTTCATAACCATAGTTCTGGCACTCCCGAACCGTTGTATCTACACACATATGCGACATCATACCGGCAACGACCATGTGTGTAACATCATTTGCCTTAAGAAACTCCTGCAGATCAGTTCGTGAAAATGAACTTGGATACTCTTTTTGTATCACTTTCTCTCCCGCAATCGGTTTTACTCTTTTATGAATACCTGACAGAGCCTTAAAATGATGCCTGATATGAATAACAAGTTTTTCTTCTTTTCTGAACTGCTCCAGTAATAATGCCGCCTTATCCGCCGCTTCTTTGGGTTTATTCAACAATAATGGGCCGGGTGTAAAATATACATTCTGAATATCAATTAATAATAATGCTTCTTTTTTCATAGATTGTCACCTCATACATGATATTTTGCTTTATCGTATATCACGTATAAACAAATGACAATTACCTACTTTTTTGTGGGTATGCTGACCATTTTAGCCCCCTCCACGTGACAGCCCTCACGCTCGCCTGCCGCATGCAGGCATCACATTTTCTTCCGTGTCAAACAGGCCCCAATGATTGCTCCAACCAGGGCAAACGGTGCCATCCGGACGAACAGCCACTCAAATCCATGAAGCATTGCTCCGGCAGCTGCGGTTTCGGGGTGACTATAATCCCATCCCAGGTAAGGACTCTTTAATACGATCAGAACTGCAAAAACAGCCGCTATAACCGCGCACAATGAGATAAAAAACCAATGAACTGCCTTTTGTCTCGCTGCTTTTCCATTCGCAAGCTGCAGGTTTATGACCTCCAGTTTCTCCGAAATCACTCTCAGCTCATCCGCCCTCGTTTCCACAACGGTTTCTCCCAGCAGTGTGCTGACCGGCGTTTCAAATACCTCTGATATGGATATCAGCATATCGGCATCCGGAACCGACAGACCTTGTTCCCATTTAGAGATTGTTTGTCTCACCACATTCAACTTGATGGCAAGTTCCTCCTGCGATAGACCTTTGGATTTTCTGATTGTTTTGATGTTTTCGTTTAGCATCGGGGATATCCTCCTTTTATCTTTTGCCGCCATTATATGAAGAATACCCCGTTGCGGCAAGCAACGCAGATTAACATTATGGTAATTTCCAACCGTCCAAAGATTGGCGGAGAGATTTATAATAATATACTTTATAGTGATTGATTTGTTCTTCAAAGGACACATACGGTAATGGCACGATGGGAATACAAAAACTATTCATAAACTTCCCAATAACCGTATCGTTTACCACCCTTGCGCTCAATCATACCTCTACTCTTTAATCCCGCCAAGCCTCTCTGAATTGTTCGTCTATTAACAGATATCTGCCTGGCCATATCAGTGGTAGTAATAGATGCATTTTCTTTAATCAAAGCCAATATTTTTATTTCTATTGTGACATCATTTGTGACATTTAGGGCTTTGGCTTCTGATACTTTAGCACTTTGGAGGGCAGAAAATTTCACCATAATATCTTCTCCATGAACAATATACTCCGGATCATCCACTCCAAGATTTTTGCATGCATCCCGAATCTTCTGAATACCTCGTCCCCAACTTTCAATATATCCTGCACGATAAAACACTTTTGCAATATCAGGATTATATGGCTTTGATACATGAGCGCTTAAAAGGGTTTCAACTGTCCAGCCAAAAGGCAACATACTACAATTACTAATATACATGGCATCATCCTCAATGCGTATCTGTACTGGAACATTATCAGCCCAATTACAATGGATCAAGGCATTAAAAACGGCTTCTCTTACGGCATCACGAGCAAAAGGATAGGTTTCTACTCTTGTTTCTTTGTAATATGAAATTGCCGCTTTCAAATATTTTAAATAAATCAGGTCAATCACCCTGTCTGCCAAAATAAGCAAAGAACCATGTACTTCATCCTGATATAATAACTCACTGCCTTCAAATTTTCCAATTTTCACATAACATCCACCAATAATCTTTTCTGGATTACGGTAAAAACACAATGCCCCTGCACGTTTAAGTTTTCCATCTACTACTAAATCCAGTTTTTTCAACAGTTCGACATTCGCAATATTCAAATCTTCTTTTGTCATTCGCCCGCTTCGCAAGGCCTCTCTCCTAAAAATATCAAAGCTTTCCTGATCTAAATCATCTACCCCAATATTAGATATTGTCGCTGCATCCCATTTCAATCCAGTCTTTGACATTAAAAAATTCGTCAATGCATTTCCCCGCAGCATCTGTTTTGTACTACCACTTCTATAATGGTATTCTCCATCATAGTTTACGGGAAACGCCCACGGACTAACGGCAATCTCAATATAATCCAGTCCACCTTTAGTAAGCAGATTCACATCCGCCATAATTCCCAATTTGTTTTGAATTTTATTGGGAATATCCTCCAACAGCTTTTTTTGAGTTACGAACTCCAATTACCGTCCCATCATCTCGTGTTCCAATATAAATTTTGCCGCCCTGTGCATTTGCAAATCCGCATATCCATTTAAGATATTCATCACGCCAGGACTCTTTCCATTCTATATTTTGACTCTCCGCCATTTCGTGACCTCCACTTCTGTTTGCTTCTTGCCCCATCAAAATTTAATTGCGGATATCAAAAGCTATAATTCAACGTAAATACAATAACTCAAAATAAATTATAACACTAAAACGTTCTGTAAAAATCTGCTTATATTCTTTATGTAACCTCGCGCCCTCTGCTTTTATCCTGCTGCTCAACGCATTGTATCATTCTTCCCCGCCTAGCAGGCTGCTCAATTCCGCATGGGTCATCGCCCTGATCAATGCCCAGTTATCTACTTTTGTTATGATAAACGGCTCGAGCCGCTCTATGGCATCGTGATATTCTATCTGCCCGATGATTCCTCCCTGCGGATTGGTAAGGCTGACCATGGTAATAATCCATTCACTGATTGTTTTTCCTTCCAGTGCCCATTGCTTTTCCGGAACGATCGGGAAAAGGGAATCCGTATCTTCTGTAAGTGCAAATCCCACCAGCAGTGTGCCATCTTCCTTTTCATAAACCTTGGGATTGGCTCTGTAGGCTTCCTGCCAAAGTCTGTCAATCCCTTTTTTGCTCATATCTGCTTCTTGGTTCTTCGTCTTACCTTTCTCTGTTTTCTTAAAATGAAACAACCCCATTTGGGTAATTCTCCCTTCTATTGATAATTTTGCCCTACAAGCCCGAGAACAAAATCTCCAAAGTCCTCCGCAATCGTTTCCTCAATCTGATACGCTGAACCATTGAATCCAGCCATGATAACACGAGGCTCGCCATCATCCTTTAATGATGAATAATCCAGATATGCCATTAATCCGTCCTCATAGTTATAGATTGGGATCCATTTGACGGGCAGCCCATATTCTTTACGGTCATTTAAGGCATACGCAACAGAATTTCCCTCTAATTCATCAAGATCATCGGGATCGATTCCAAAAATCTCATTCCCAAAGAAGGACAGATATCCATATTGCTCGTAAAACTGCCTGCATTGTCTGGAAAACTGAATACCTAACAGTTCCTCGGATCTTCCTATTTCCTCCTGGCTTTTACCTCCTGCGGTTGTATAAAACCTGCATTTCGGTGCAAGTTCCATCGCTTTGATATAATTTTGATAACTCATCTCGTAACCCTCCATCAAATATCATTCCAGCACTAAAGCTGCCCCCACAATCTTATGTTTTTAACAATGATTTCTCCATGACTTCATAAACAAGTACTTTTCCATTGTCTACATTCCATTTGTCATGCTTTATCGTCTGATAGCCTCTTTTTTCATATAAATGTGCCGCGGGCAATGACGCATCCAAATATGCGGTATCATACTGCAAACCAATCTGATTTTCCAAACATTGCATGATATAACTTCCATAGCCTCTATTTTGAAATTCCGGTTTTACATATACCCTTGTAATATGATTATCCTTATAACAGCCCGTTCCCACAATCGTATGACCGTCTTGCAAAATACCGACCAGGCCCCTTTTTATATCCTCATATATATTTTCTTTGCAATGCAGACTGCAAAAAAAAGCAACCACTTCTTCCGGATAGTACATCGGATAAATTTTCTGTATGGTATCCTGCACTATCATTACAATTTGTTCTATGTCTTTTTCAGTCGCTACCCTATATTCCATCATGTTTCATTACCAGAACTTGAACTTTCTCTTCCCTTTCTTTGCATTCTCACCTTCCCGGTTTTGCAGCAGTCTCGCCACCGCCCCTTCTTTATAGAAATCCAGAACGCTCAAATTTGTATTGGGAGACACATAAGAAAAATCAGCATGATACTGAGATAACAGATGTAATATTTTTGTCAGATCTTCTTCCAGTTCTTTGGTAAAAATCCTGTCATCATTTTCACAATGATTGCTGCGATCATACGAGGGCAATATCTGCGCCGCCTGTAGACAGAATCGCCAGATTCCCGAATTGCCATAGGAATCCAATGCATTGACATCGGCTCCCAGTGCAAGCATTTTATCCAGTACCCTGTAAGCTCTTCTGGCATCCTGTTCTGTCGAGAACACTCTGAACCCCAGGATATTATCATTGGTATTCCATCTGCTGCTCATAACGGCAGCATTGATGGCATCATGAATAACAGGCGCTCTCCACGCATTGCAACAGGAACTGTCTTCCATAAAATTCAGATTAGCCCCCTTATCGATCAGATATTCCGCAATCTCAAAAGCACCGGTCTTCAAAGAGACCTGCAAAGGAGACTGTCCGTCATCCTTTTTAGGAGGCTGCTTTGCAACGCAGTTGACCAATTCCGGCTTATGCTCGATGATCTGCTTCACCTGTTCCATATCCTTTTTGCGAATTGCCTGAAATAGTTTCTTCATACAACACCCCTCTCATCTATATCCCCAACACCAATTCCGCTACCCGGAAATAGATCAGCAGCGAAATCGCATCCACAATCGTGGTGATAAACGGACTCGCCATCACCGCCGGATCCAGGCCGATCTTCTTCGCTAACATCGGCAGCGTTGAACCTACCACTTTGGCCACGATAACCGCCATCAACAGGGTCATGCAGACTACCAGCGCCACCTGCACGCTCACCTGATCGAATATCATCAGCCTTGCAAAGTTACAGATTGACAATGTCAGGCCGCACAAGACCGCCGTACGGATCTCTTTCCAGATCACCACCAGCCAGTCGCTAAACTCTATCTCATCCAGGGAGATACCACGAATGATAATGGCCGAAGCCTGTCCGCCAGCGTTGCCGCCTGTATCCATCAGCATGGGAATAAATGCCGTCAGCACCACATATTTGCTCAATTCGCTCTCAAAAGATGTGATAATGCTCCCCGTAAAAGTGGCCGAGATCATCAACAGTAACAGCCAGGGA
Source organism: uncultured Lachnospiraceae bacterium (assembly GCA_946566685.1). Lineage (GTDB taxonomy): Bacteria > Bacillota > Clostridia > Lachnospirales > Lachnospiraceae > UBA3282. The sequence continues at coordinate 14,583 of CAMNXA010000058.1, read as the reverse complement.
ATCCTCTTCTTATAGGCGTCAAACACCGTCATCTTCAGATACGGCTTATCAGAAGGCATCAAAGCCGCCATCTTCTCGATATCCTCCGTGGTCTCCTCTTCCAGAATATCCACCACATCATCCATGGTGATGATGCCTACCAGACGATCTTCATTGTCCACCACCGGCATAGCCGTAAATTCATATTTTCTGAACTGTCTTGCCACTTCTTCCTGGTCCATCAGGGTATGCAGGGATACCACATTACGGTGCATCATCTCCCCGATGACCGCATCCGCATCACTGATGAGCAGATAGCGCAATGCCACAGTGCCCACCAGCGTCCTTTTGTTATCCAACACATAACAAATATTGATGGTCTCACTGTCCAGACCCACCTTACGGATCCGCTCTATGGCCTCTCCCACAGTCTGGTTTTCTTTTAAATCCACATACTCCACCGTCATGATGCTGCCTGCGGAATCTTCCGGATACCGCATCAGATGATTGATAGCCTGGCGGGTATCTGGACTGGTATTTGCGATCAGCCGTTTCACCACATTGGCCGGCATCTCTTCCATCAACTCTTTGGCATCATCGGACATCATATTATCGATAATGCGGGCAGCATCCTTATCGGACAGGGATGTAATGATGGACTGCTGTCTGTCAATCTCCAGATAGGAAAAAACATCCGCCGCCATATCCTTGGGCAGGATACGGAAGATCTTAATGACTTCTTCCTCTTCCATCTCCTCCATATAGTCAGCGATATCCGCATCGTTCAACTCCTGAATCGCCTGCCGGAGTCTGGTATACTGTCCTTTACTCAGAAGTTCCCGGATTTCCTCCATGCCAAAATCCGCATACTCATAATGCGAGTTTGCACTTGTCTCTTCTGTCAAAACTCTCTCTTCCCTGATCTCACCCATAGTATGCCGCCTTTCCGCACAGGTTTTAGGCTTTCCCGGCATACCATTTTGCATATCAGCCTGATCCGCCGATGTGCAGTCTTCAGGAAGCGCCTCCTGCGCTCTTATAATATATGGGATCTGAGATGGTCACCTGCGCTCTTGCTGCGGTGGCCTCTGTGATCTCATGCAACAATTTATCTTTCTCCTCATAGGGAACCTTACACGTGATAGACACCTGCTGTGCATACACGGAATCCTCTATCGGGATTCCCCTCTGTCCCAACAGATACTGTATCTTGCCGATACCCGTATAATCGGTCTCCACCGTAAAGGTATATCCATAATACATCGTACAAACCCTGCTGGCAGCAATGCCGGCCTGGGCTGCCTGTGTATAAGCCCGCACAAGGCCGCCGGTACCAAGCAGTGTACCCCCGAAATATCTGGTCACCACCAATACAAGATTACGGATACCGGAACCTGTCAGCACCTCCAGAATCGGTCTGCCGGCCGTACCCGAGGGCTCACCGTCATCTGAGAAGCGCATAATCTGTCCCTGCTCTCCCAGAATATAAGCGTAACAGTGGTGTCTTGCATCCCAATATCGCTTTCGCACCGAATCAATAAAGGACTGCGCATCCTCCTCTGTGGATACTGCCTGCACCTGAGCGATAAAGCGGGACTTCTTTTCCTCTATTTCGCCCACTCCTCCATATTCTATGATTTTATATGGCTCAAACCTTCGACCAGATTCCATATCCGTAAATCTTACTTTCCTTTCCCTAAGATGCTCCGTTTGACCTCTCTACAGCCCTCTCATAGTATAACATTTTCGCAGATTCCGTACAAGCGGAATAAAAGTGTATAAAATCGTAAACAATTCTTAAGATAAAATGAAAAAACTTCCTTTATAAGGGAAATTTTGCTATAATGGACGCAGACTCAGCAGTCTGCGTCCCAAGAATTACTTCGTAATTCTTGTTGGTGTCGCCTGGGATTACAGCTTTGGATTATACACCTGACGCAGATAGAGTTAAGGAGGCAGTACGCATGAATTATAGTAAAAGAGGTGTCCGCAAGAAACAGCAGGCTCTCAATTCTACAGGTAAAAAATGGGGTAAAAAGATAGGTTTTACCTTTATACAGGTGTTTCTCTTAGCCATGATCGGGATTTCCATTATCGGCATCAGCGCAGGTATCGGTGTTTTTAAGGGAATCATCGCTACGGCGCCGGATATCGGCAATATTGATGTAACTCCTACCGGATTCTCAACATTTGTGTATGATATCGAAGGCAATCAGGTTGACAAACTGGTGGCTCGAGATGCCAACCGTATCCCGGTGACGATCGACATGGTACCGCAGGATCTGCAAAACGCCTTTGTGGCTATCGAGGATGCCCGTTTCTACGATCACAATGGCATCGATATCAAAGGTATCATCCGTGCCGGCGTGACAGGCATCAAGAACCGGCACTTCTCCGAAGGTGCCAGCACTATCACGCAGCAGCTTTTAAAAAATAATGTCTTTACGGACTGGACCAGCGAGGATTCTTTCGCTGATAAAGTGAAGCGTAAGATTCAGGAACAGTATCTGGCGCTGGAACTTGAAAAAGTCATGGATAAGGATACCATTCTGATCAACTACATGAACACCATCAATCTCGGACAGAATACATTGGGCGTGGAAGCGGCATCCAACCGCTATTTTGGCAAGCATGTCAATGAACTGACGCTGTCTGAGTGTTCCGTAATCGCCGGAATTACCAAGAATCCATCCCGCTTTAATCCGATCACGCATCCGGAAGACAATGCCGGACGCCGTGAAAAGGTGCTGGATGACATGAAAAAGCAGGGCTTTATCACACAGGAAGAATATGATGAAGCGATGGCTGACGATGTGTATTCCCGTATTCAGGTCGCTGATTCCGAAAATAACGAAGAGTCATCTATCAATACATACTTTACGGATGCGCTGATAGATGATGTATTAGAAGATCTGATTGCGGCAGGCTACAATGAGACACAGGCTTATACCCTGCTCTACAGCGGCGGACTGAAGATTTATTCCACCCTGGATCCAAAGATACAGAAAATCTGTGACGATGCCTTTGCCGATGAAACTAATTTCCCTGCCAATACCAAATGGTATTTGAACTACGAGTTGACCATTGACAAGGCTAACGGAGACCGGGAAAATGTCAGCACGGAAATGTTCCGTACCTATTGGCGGGAAAACCGTTCTACCAAATATAATCTGATTTATGATTCTCAGGAAGAAGCCTATCAGGATATCGAAGCCTACAAAGAGGCTGTCATGTCCTCCGGCGATGAGGTATACGGTGAAAGAATCACCTTAACGCCCCAGCCCCAGGTCTCCCTGGTGGTGGAGGATCAAAGTACCGGTCATATCGTGGCCATGGTAGGCGGCCGCGGCGCCAAATCCGCCAGCCGTACTTTAAACCGCGCCACAGACACAGTCAGACAGCCCGGTTCTACCTTTAAGGTGGTTTCCACTTATGCGCCGGCTTTGGACAGTGCCGGTCTCACATTGGCAACGGTTATGAATGATGCTCCGTTTAACTATGCAACGGGTCGTCCGGTGGCAAACTGGTACGGAGAAACTTACCGGGGACTTTCTTCCTTAAGAGATGGTATCCGTGATTCCATGAACATCGTGGCCGTTAAAACCCTGACACAGATCACACCCCAGCTGGGCTTTGATTACCTGAAAAGTTTTGGTTTCTCGACAGTGGTCGACCGCATGGAGATCAATGGCAAGGTTTACTCCGATATCCAGCAGACCACCGCACTTGGCGGACTCACCAAAGGCGTCACCAATGAAGAGTTGAATGCCGCCTACGCATGTATCGCCAATCATGGCACCTACATCAAACCAAAACTCTACACCAAGGTCGTAGACCATGATGACAATATCATCCTGGATAATACGATGCCGCAGTCCAGACAGGTTATTAAAGAAACCACCGCCTTCCTTCTGACAGATGCCATGGTCGATGTAGTAACCAGCGGCACCGGTGGTTCTGTCAACTTCGGCAATATGGCAATCGCCGGTAAGACAGGAACGACTTCCGATTATAATGATGTATGGTTTGCAGGCTATACACCCTACTATACAGCCACAACCTGGGCCGGATTCGACAACAATGTAAAACTTTCCGGCGATGAGAAAAACCTGGCCAAAAAGTTATGGCGCACCGTGATGTCCAAGATTCACGAAGAACTTCCCAGTGAGTCTTTCTCGGTTCCTTCCGGTATCGTGACCGCCACTGTGTGCTCCCGATCCGGTAAACTTCCAATTGAGGGACTATGCAACGGTACCCTCCGTAGCGAATACTTTGCGGCAGGCACCGTACCTACAGATACCTGTGATGTTCACTATGCAGGACAGATCTGTCAATATACCGGACTGCCGGCAAGCGAGTTCTGTCCCTTTAAGGCAGAGGGAGTTGTAGAATTAACACCCATTGAGGATATCTCCCTGCAAAGCGGTTCCTCCACTGTAACACAGGTGGTAGATCCTGACGGCACTGTCAATAACGTAGCTGTACCCGCAGCCCAGACCAACATGTGCCCGCACGATGCGGCATTCTTCTCCGATCCTAACTATGAAGCTGTGCTGGATCTGCAAAGAATGGAGTTGGAACAGCGGACGCAGCAGGCCATTTTGGAACAGCAGCAGGCTGCTCTGGCCGCCCAGCAACAGGCTGCGGAACAGGCACCGCCTCCTGCCGATACACCACCTGCTGAATAAAAGTAAATTTGCTTCGCAAATTAACTTTGCGAGATCCGCTTCGCGGACTCGGATATGCGGAACAACTTGCTTGTTTTGCTTCGCAAGATTAACAAATCGAGCAAGCTCGATTACGAGATCCGCTTCGCGGACTCGGATATGTGGAAAGGTTTGCTTGATATGCAGAAACTATAGGAACGTAAAAAGGGGTGCCGCAAGCGACACCCTTTTTTCTACCGTAAATTTTACTATGATAATCAGATACCTTTCACATCCCTGATTTTCTGCTCCAGATCAGCAATCCCGTTCTTGGCATTTGTGACAGCACGGCAGGCCTCCTCATAGGCTTCTTCCGGCTCCAGAGCATGCTGTTCATAATAGATTCTGCCTATCTCAATGTAATTTTTCCTGATCACATCCTCACAGGTATTGATCTGGCTTTTCAAACTGGCAATCTCCGCCAGATCCTTTGCCTTATCGGACACTTCCCTGCTCTTCGTTGTGATGGTTTCGCCCAGTTTATCTAAGAAATCCATACCCTTCCTCCTGTTTCACTTTTTCTTATTGTACACCATTCCCCTCTGCATCGCAAGGTCAGCGGGAGGAATTGCCGGAGAGAGAATGCTTCGTTGTCGAATTATCCGAGATAGATTCTTCCTCCTGCTCATCCTCTGTCTCATCCTCCATCTCATCATCTGTCTCAAATTCCTCTGATGTCGTATTATCCGAAATAGAGTTCTCGGAAATGGTGCCCCCATAAGCTGAGTTCTCGGAAATAGAATTCTCGGAAATGGAATTTCCGGAAACAGACTCCCATCCGCCATCCTCATAATAACGCACCAGTTCTGCCGCAAAATGCTCCGCCAGAATCTGATAGCCTTCCTTATTGCCATGGACACCGTCCGGAACGTATTCCTCCACAATATTCACATCGTGGGAATCCAAAATATTGGAATTATACATATCAATGACAGGAATGTCATATTCCTGTGCCAGTTTGAGCATCACATTCACAATCCGCCTCTGCGGCAGCAGATAACTACGTTCACTCATCAGATAATCGTGCAAAATGTTGGGCAATGGTGTTGCAAAGAAGATATCTGCATCCGGATAGTCTTCCTTGAGTCCCCTGAAAAGTTCATCCAGGTCACCGCAGAAGGTGCTGGGTTTTCTCTCATCCAGGTTACCCAGTTCATTCTCTGAGAGACAGAATCCATCATTGGTGCCTCCCATAACAATGATGATATCCACATCTTCCGGGATATCCTGATACCGTTCCACAAAGGCATCCGCCCAATAGCGGCCTATGGAAGAGCCGCCGATTCCCAGATTGTAGACTTCTTCCGCCTCCAAAAGTTCTTTTAACCGAGCAGGATACGCATACTGCTGATAATCTTCTTCCGACTCCAGATTAGCCGCAGCCGTAATGCTGTCCCCCAGGCAGGCAATCTTTTTCCCTGTGAAATCTATTTCGCTGTCCGAAATACGATTCCGGTCTTTCCGGTTCACCATCATTGTTTCTTTCATGGAACTGCGGACGGCCCGCCGCTCCTCCAATGTTATGCCAAATGAAGTATTTCCGGATACTGTCCTGCTGCCAGACGTACCTCTGTTCCCGGAAACGCTGCTGTTGCCGGATACACTTCTGTTCGCAGATACGCTCCTGTTGTCGGATACACTCCTGTTACCGGATACACTCTCACCAGCCCGCTCATTTCCGGATACACTGCCATTATCGGACACACTGCCGTTGTCTGACACAGTCTCGCCGTCCCATCCGCTGTCGTCATCCGACACGCTTTCATCCCCGTACCAATCTTCGTCCCATGCATCCTGCTCGCCCCGAAGCCCCATCCCTTCCTCGATGGAGGCTTCCTCTGCACGCGCTATCTCTTCCTCTCTAAGAGCGCTTTCTTCCTGAAGCTGCATAATAAACGCTTCCAGCTTTTCATGGTCCTGCGTCATCTCCTGGATTTCCACCTGCATCTCCTGCACGCGATTGTGCGCCTCCACATTCCGGGCATACACTTCAGCCATGATCTGCTCTTCTTCCTGCCGTTCCAGTTCTTCGGACTCCACATGAGTGCGATAGGCTTTCAACCCAAGAGCCGTCAGCAAAACCGCCGTCAGCACCAAAATACATACTGCTAAAATATCATTTAATCTTCTCATAACATTCTCTGCCTTACAATCTCATAAGCAAGCACTCCTGCTGCCACAGACACATTCAATGAATCGATATCGCCGTGCATGGGGATCGCCGCACACATATCACACTTTTCCCTGACCAGACGCCCCACACCGTTTCCTTCTCCGCCTACCACAAGCCCGATCGGCCCTTTCAGATCCAGCTGATACATGGGTGTACCACCCATATCCGCGCAGACAAACCACAGCCCTTCTTTCTTTAATTCTTCAATGGTCTGTCCCAGATTTGTCACCTTTGCCACCGGCGTATAGTTGAGCGCCCCTGCTGACGCTTTCGCCACCGTAGCTGTCAACCCTACTGCCCTGTTTTTGGGAATAATGACTCCGTGTGCACCCGCCTGATTGGCAGTCCGGATAATTGCTCCCAGATTATGAGGATCCTCCACCCCGTCAAGCAGCAGGATAAAGGGCTGTTCCCCTTTTTCCCGGGCCTTTGATAAAATATCCTCCACCTCTGCATAGCCATAAGCCGCCGCACTGGCAATCACGCCCTGATGCTTGCCTGTCCCAGACATCTGATCCAGGCGCTCCTTGGCAACATACTTGATCATGGTTCCCTGTTTGGCCGCCTCTCTCTTGATGGTCATAATGGGCCCATCTTTGCAGCCATCTAAAAGATACAGCCTGTCTATGGTCTTTCCTGCACGGAAGGCCTCAATCACGGCATTTCTGCCCTCTATCGTAAATTCTGAACTTTCTTTCCTGTCCTGTTCTTTCATTCTCTCCTCCACCCCATTTACGCTCATGCCCCGGCACACAAGTCCGCCATCAGAACAGATTCTGCTTCAGATCTCCATGCCCAGTCCCGCAATCGCCTTTTTAATCAGATATAATAACCTCTCCTGCCTGCCCTGCAAGTACAGATAGCCGCACAAAGCCTCCAATCCTGTGGCCTTGCGGTATTCCATGACAGAAGCGTTTTTTGCCGTGGTGTAAGACTTGGCATTGCGCCCCCGTCTGCAAATTTCCTGCTCTTCCTGCGTCAGTTCTTCCCAAAGCCCGTCAACCAGCTTTGCCTGCACCACGGCGCTGACGTACTTCACCGTCTTCTTGTGAAGCTTGTTGGGGGACGTATTCCCCCGCTCCACCACGATCGTGCGGATCACCAGATCATAGATCGCATCTCCGATATAGGCAAGTGTCAGCGGAGAATAGGTTCTGATATCGACCTCTTTACAGGCAAACTCCCGTTTGATCGCCTCTAAAATCGTTATGCCCTCTTCCATTTAACACCCTCTCTTGTATCTTCCAGGACAATCCCCTTTTCCGTAAGGATATTCCGTATCTCATCCGCCCGGGCAAAGTTTTTGGCCTTCCTGGCCTCCTGCCGTTCCTGTATCAGCGCCTCGATCTCCTCATCCAGCATCTCCTGCTTTTTCTCCACGATCAGGCCGCAGATATCGGAGAGCATCACAATTTTTTCTTTCAAATCCCCTAAGAAAGCGCCGCTGGACTCCGCATCCGCATGGGTATTGGCAAACTTGACCAGTTCAAAAATGGCCGAAATGGCATCCGCCGTATTAAAGTCATCGTCCATGGCCTCGTCAAACTTGTCCACAAACCCCTGCGCCTCTGTCAATAATTCTTTCTCCGCCTCACGCATATCACCATCGCCCGCGTTCTCCAAAAGGAAGTTCAGATTCCCTACGCTGGTCACAATCCTGTCCAGACCGTTCTTGGCCGCCGCCATCAGTTCTGCGCTGAAATTCAACGGGCTCCTGTAATGCGCTGAGAGCATAAAGAACCGCAGCACTTGCAGATCATATTTCTCGCTGATATCCCGCACTGTAAAGAAATTCCCCAAAGATTTGGACATTTTCTTATTGTCGATATTCAAGAATCCATTATGCATCCAATATTTGGCAAACGGCTTGCCGTTGGCCGCCTCCGACTGGGCAATCTCATTCTCATGATGGGGAAAGATCAAGTCCTCGCCGCCCGCATGGATGTCAATCTCATCCCCCAGATACTTCTTGCTCATCACAGAACATTCGATATGCCATCCCGGACGTCCCTCACACCAGGGCGCTTCCCAGAAAGGCTCTCCTTCTTTCTTCGGCTTCCACAATACGAAATCCAACGGATCCTGCTTCTGATCCTCGCCCGACACCAGAAGAGACCGCTCACCGCTTCGCAGGTCGTCCAGATTCTTATGGGAAAGCTTGCCATACTCTGCAAAACTTCTGGTCTTAAAATAGACCGTACCATCTTCCGCCACATATGCATGCCCTTTCTCGATCAGCGTATTGATCATATCGATCATACCGTCAATCTCACAGGTTGCTTTGGGGTGGGTGGTGGCAGGCTTCACATTCAAAGCCTCCATATCCTTCTTGCACTCCGCAATATAGCGCTCCGAGATCACGGACGCATCCGTCCCCTCCTCATTGGCCTTCTTGATAATCTTATCATCCACATCCGTAAAATTGGACACATAATTGACCGCATAACCCTTGTGTTCCATATACCGGCGCACCGTGTCAAACACAATCATGGGTCTGGCATTGCCGATGTGAATCAGATTATAAACCGTAGGCCCGCAGACATACATGCTGACCTTTCCCTCCTCCAGAGGGATAAACTCTTCTTTCTTTCTGGATAATGTGTTATATACTTTCATGCTATGCCTCCTTACCTTTCTCTTTCCGCTGTAACTTAAGTTCCCTTTCCACATCAAGCAGCCGGTTGGTCAGTTCTGCATTGGCCTTCTGTAAAAGCACAATGTCCTCCCGCACCGGATCCGGCAGATGCGTCTGATCCAGTTCCTCCTGCGGCAGACTCATATTGTCCCGTTTGACCACACGCCCCGGCACACCTACCACGGTGGAATTGGGCGGCACCTCTTCGAGCACCACACTGCCTGCTCCAATCTTGCTGTTATCACCGATTTTAAAAGAACCAAGCACCTTGGCGCCGGTGCTGATCATCACATTGTTTCCCACGGTGGGATGACGCTTGCCCTGTTCCTTCCCCGTACCGCCCAGAGTCACACCCTGGTAGAGCGTCACATTGTCACCGATGACCGTGGTCTCTCCGATGATGACACCGTTGCCATGGTCAATAAAAAAACCTTTGCCGATCTGCGCACCCGGATGTATCTCGATGCCCGTTTTTCGCACTCCCTTCTGGGATACCCATCTGGCCAGGAAGTAATGCTTTTTCAAATAAAGCCTGTGAGCCACGCGATAATACAGCATGACCTTGAAACTGGGATAAAGAAAGACTTCCATATTGGAATGGATGGCCGGATCACGCTCTCTTACAACACGGATCTCTTCCTTTATATTATTGACAAATCCCATACCTTTCCTCCATAGACATCAAAAAACGCGGTTCATGCGCCCTTCCCTGCGGGAAATAGAGACGAATTGATCCGCGGTTCCACTCTACTTAAAAACTGCTTGCAGTTTTTCACTCAAAGCCTGTAACGGGGCTGACCGGACGAAGATACTCAAACCGCGTCTGCGGCCTTTCCCCTCGCCTGACTCCGGAGCGCACTTCCCTTCCTCCTCTGCGAAATCTGCTTCCAGCCAATGACAGATCCTCTCTGACGCTCGGATAAAAGGTACTCTTCTCCTTCACTGCCTATAGTATTTAGAATATGCAAAGATGGGATTTTTGTCAAGTGTTTGCAGAAGTTGATTTCACTTCAGGCTCTTAAACCCCTCTCTGTTTATTCCATATCACATACAAACTGCTCCATCAATGCATTAATCATATCCGGCTCATCTGTATTGGAATTATGGCCGGCATCCTTTATCCACACAAGCCTAATCCCAGTATTTTTATGCCATGCTTTATTATACCTAATACAGGAACCTGCCCGATCTTTTTCCCCACATATTAAAAGGGCCGGACAAGTAATCCGGTAGGGAAGGTCAGCCTCCATCGCCTCCGCCAATATGCGAAAACCATGACCGGCCAATTTAGCATACCTTTTCTGATTCCCGTTATAAACCATCATCATATCACGCATTAACGCTCTTCCATACACAGAAACTGCCACTCCGGTCGTTCCTGATTTCAATAAAAGCTTCCAAGGAAAATAACGATATACCGGCTCCATTCTTTTGAGAAGCCAGAGTTCAACCGCTGTCACATACTTTCTTTGCAACGGAGCCGAATCGATAGAAATAAAGCCTGCCAGCTTATCCGGAAACAACTGCGCGTATGCCTGCCCCACATATCCTCCCATTGACTGTCCAATAATTACAGGCCTGCGAATTTCTTCCAATATCAAAATCTCGTCCAGCCACTTTGCCTTATCCATTAAGCTAAACGTGAGTTCAAACGGGAAGGACGAAGCATGTCCCGGTGCATCCCACACAAGAACATTATACTTGTCTTCAAAATACTCTATCTGCTTGTCAAACAGACGATGATCCGCCGTCAGTCCCGGCAGAAAGACCAGTGTTGTCTTCATGCCTTCTATCTTATTTCCAGTCCAATAATAAATTGTCCCCTTAGGTGTCTGGTATGTTTTTGTGATCATATTTTTCCATTTTTCAATATTTGAACTTTTAATTTTCGGATTTTTTGTGACTTTCAAAATCTTATTTGCTTTGTGGGGTTCCTATGATATAATAAGCCTATGGAAGCATAGCTCAGCTGGGATGAGCGCTCGCCTGACTAGCGGGAGGCCAAGGGTTCGAGCCCCTTTGCTTCCATTTTTTATGTTCTGGAAAGTCTGATAAATACTGGGGTTGTGGGCTATATCCCTTTTTGTTTCATCAAAAGGTAACTGCAAATTTCTTCATAAAATTCAACCGCCCTGCTATATTGTTCTTCTGCATCCTGTTTAGATGCTATGAAAAAGTCATCATAATCACAACTATTTCTTATTTGAAAAGCACTCTGTAAATACTTTGAGTATTTTACATCAAACTTTCCCGTCTTGATATATTCTTTCTGAAAATATGAAATCACACCCGAATGCTTAGAGAAATCTACTTTATCATATGCCAATACCGCCCTGACCGCTGTGAATATGGCATAATAAGAACGCCCGATGGAATCCCGGTATTTACCTGCATCAAGCAGCACTTTAGCTGATTCAAGTTTTTCCTTTGCGCTGTTAAGCCTATACTGTATTAAATTATCCAATCTGCTTTCCTTCTTTCTGTATATTCATATAATAAGGAAGTATATCTTTATATGCTTCATACTCAGCATATGGTATAACTGTAGGCGAAACAACAACATCATTCTCTAATCCAATATCTGATGATATATCCCATATCTGTTTTAGCTTTTCCTGCAAATCAATCCTGTTTCCCCTGACAATCGCAGCAATATCTATATCTGATTCCTCTGTATAATTGCCTCTCGCATATGAACCATAAAGGTAGATTGCTACAATATTATCTCCATATACAGAACGATAAGATTGTGATATCAGTCTTGATATATAATTCACTTGACTTTCTGTACACATTACAATACACCTCCTATTCCCTGTCAATCATCAATCCTCTTCCATTGGCACTATGCCATGTAATTCCTCTTTGTGCTTCTGATAATGTCCACATATCGCCTTCACATTCCATGAACTTACCGCCTACATTATACTGTATATTATCTATGTTTTCAATGTTTACATAACAGTTGCACCGCTCTTAAACTCATTCTGCTACTTTTCTATCTCATTTCTCCATCTGCCGTCTCAATATATCTACTCCATCCGTATAAGCTGCGCTTACCTCCTGAAAAATATTGTCGTAAAATGCAACCGCCGCCTGCTGTCGCTCCCTGGCAATCTGTGCTCCCTTTCTCGTATAAAAGTATTCATACAAACTTTCCAGTTTATACTTATATTCCTGAAAAAAGGAAGGCTTTGCATCGTCTGTGCCATCAGAAACGCTTCCGTCCGGCCTTACCGAATATAGCGGTTCCTCGACCTGCCCCTTATAAACCAGGGTTCTTGCAATGCCAATCGCACCGGCTACATCGATTTTATCCGCATCAAACAAGATTTGCGCTTCTATACTCTGAGGGGGCGTATTTCCACGAAATCTATGACAACGGATACATTCCCTGACCTGCTCCGCCATTTCCTGTGAAAAATGATGTTCCATCAGAAATTGATATGCCTTCCTGGCTCCCACCTCGGCATGATTTAAGTTCGGGTTCTCAAATTGCTCTTTTCTTCCTATATCGTGCAAAAGGCAGGCCGTTATCAAAATATCATAATCAACATTCTCCTCGGTATCGGCTATGACCAATGCGTTATATAATACACGGTACACATGTTCCTTATCATGGGCGCTGTCTGTCATACAGTCATTCATGTAGGTTTCTATCAGTTTGTAGGTTGATTGTTTCATTTGGGTGGCTCCTGTTCTCACAAAACCGCAAAGGGACTATTTTTCTAACAAAAAGGATTAAGTCAAAAACTGACCTAATCCCTTTTAATCAATAAATTTCAACACATCATTTGGAGTACAGTCTAATATTTTACAAAGTTTCTCCAATGTGTCAACTGTAATTCCTCGGTCATGCCGCAAATTGGTAACCGTTCTTGGATTGATATTATTTTTATGAATCAGGGCATATGTTGTTATGCCTTTTCTTTCCATTGTTTCCCATAAAGGTTCATAACTTACCATTTTTACTCTCCACATCATGCATAATACAAATTATGATGCAGAAATCTTCTCTTGAATATACATAAAAATGTATCTATAATATACACTTAGATACACTTTTATAATATAGAATAGAGGAACATTATGACATCGAAAGAACTTCAGGTATTAATTACCAACACCTTATCCACCCACCCCGGCTTCTTTTTCTATTTTATGATTTTCATGAAATTGGAAGAAATGAGAATCATTGACAAGGCACTATTTTATCATCTGAATGACAGCATAGTGTATTACGAAAATGAATTAATCACTATCAAACTCAAAAAACAGCGCCTCGCTCCAATAAAGCAAGACGCTGTTTTGATATCAAACCTATTACCGCAGGAACAGAGTTCAACCCCTACCCCTTATTTTCCAACTGGCTGGACAATACAAGTTTGCGCAGGGCCGGAACACTCTGCATGATGCCAAGCACTACCAAGTCTACCGCCATCACCGCCAGCACCAACACACCGTTTAACAGCATCGAATAAATCCATGGATTGTTCATTGGTATCCCTAAAAACACCTCCGGCATATACATATACCAGAGCAGGCCGCCTGACAAGGTCAACGATACCCAACGTCCAAAAGACCCCAGAACAGTCCCCCACAGCCAGCCAAGTTTCTTACCACAGCCAAATCCGCACAAAAACACGAGCATATATGCCACCACATAATCGAGTAACATGGACTGCCAGGAAATCGCAATACCGCCGCCCAGGAAATACTGCAACAGACCGTTAACAAAACAACACAGCAGGGAGTATTTGGGCCCCCAGCGCAGGCAGTAAACCAAGATCGGCACTAATGCCAGATCAATGGAACCTCCAAAGGGAAAGCGGAATATCCGAAAATATCCCAATACCGTTGCGGCAGCGATCATGATTGCGCCCTCTGTCAGAGCGCGGATTTTGTTCTTTTGTGTCATAGATGTCTCCTCCATATAAAAAGTACCGCAATACAGTCAGGTATAACGCGGTACGAAAAAGACGACATCTATTCTGTTGCTCAAATAGTCACAGCCTGCCTACAGACAGACTGCCAAGTCGAATATTCTTCCTACGCCGGCATTACCCGGATCAGGTTCAAGGGACCGGAAG
>CAMNXA010000057.1 GCA_946566685.1 uncultured Lachnospiraceae bacterium | reverse complement strand
AGACCTACACTGAAGATGGCGGGTTATCTGACACGATATCCTCGTATGAAAGAGAGAAAGAAATACGGTCTCAAGGCAGCAAGGCGTGCACCTCAGTTCTCCAAGAGATAATATCGACTCCGCAGGTTTATCCTGCGGAGTTTTTGGTCTGCCGCTTATCAACGCCGTGCACCTTTTTCCAATGCAAGTCCGATTAAACGATTTGTCTGATCTGCCATGAAAAGAGGGATGTTCAAAACATCATCATCCAGTTTCAGGTTATTCAAGGAAAAGCGTATTCTCAGCCTAATTTTATCCGGAAATAGTTCTTTGATTTTTTTCAGGCTCTTACTGGCGGTGTTGGTTTCAGATTTGACCTCTATAGGGAAAATATCGTTCTCTCTCTGAATAAGGAAATCCACTTCATAGGGAGGATTGTTCTGACTCCAATATCGTGGAATCACCTCGAACTGGGTGAGCAGGGTTTGTAATACAAAGTTTTCAGTCAGCGCTCCCTTGAACTCGGTGAACAGGCGGTTTCCTTCTCCAAATGCTGTAGGAGATAGATGTGCCAGGCGGCGGAGCAACCCCACATCCACCAGATATATCTTGAATGCTGACAGGTCATCATAAGCAGCAATCGGAAGACCGAGGGAACTGCTGCGATATATTTTATGCACCAGTCGGGCATCTACCAGCCATTGAAGGGCATTTTCATACTCACGGGCTCTGGCGCCCTCTTTGACAACTTTATAAATAAACTTCTTATTCTCTTTTGCCAGCTGAGAAGGTATAGAATTCCAGATTATAGATATTTTGGGGAATTCGTTGATATTGGGGTGTTTGGCAAAGTCTCGCGCGTATGCGTCAATGATTTCAAATAGAGTTTCCTGCATAGCAGAAACATCTCGTGCTGCTGTCCACATCAACACAGATTCAGGCATACCACCGGTGACATAGTACATTTTCAACTTTTCATAAAGCGGATTGAAGAAAGCGCTTGGAATTGGCTCGATGGTATCCACACTTTCCAGATACCTAGCAAGATTTTCATCGCCATTTGCAAGCAGAAATTCCGTGAAAGTCATAGGGTCGATTTGCATGAAATTGACCTTACCCACCGGAAAAGCAGAGGGTTTAGCCAGAGCAATACCCAGCAGAGAACCGGCGCAGGCTATATGATATTGCGGTGCATTTTCGCAGAAATATTTCATAGAGTTAATAACCTTAGGGCAATCCTGTACCTCGTCAAAAATAATGAAGGTTTTTTCAGGTATGATTTTTTGCCCGCTGGTTAACATCAGATTCTGTAGGATCCGATCTATGTCTTTAGTGGTTTCAAAGAACTGCTTATATTCTTCGTTTTCATCAAAATTGAAATAGGCTGTATTTTCATAATATCGTTTGCCAAATTCTCTTAGAATCCATGTTTTACCTACTTGTCGTACACCTTTTAAAATCAACGGCTTGCGATAAGGTGATTTTTTCCATTCCAGAAGTTTTTCCATAATGAGTCGTTCCATAAAATGAGCCCTCACACTTTTATTAGGATTTTTGTGATTGAAAATCACATTTTTATTATATACTGATTGCTTTGAAATTACAACGATATCACATAAAAAATATGATTTGTATGATTCATATTACGATATTTTTATTGCTTTTTATTTTCTGCGTGCTATAATCTTCCTTAGAGGGGATATAGCTCAGTTGGGAGAGCGATACGTTCGCAACGTATAGGTCACGAGTTCGAGTCTCGCTATCTCCAGTCTGGAAGCATAGCTCAGCCGGGA
Organism: uncultured Lachnospiraceae bacterium; assembly: GCA_946566685.1. Classification (GTDB taxonomy): domain Bacteria; phylum Bacillota; class Clostridia; order Lachnospirales; family Lachnospiraceae; genus UBA3282. Next base: position 19,635 of record CAMNXA010000057.1, on the reverse strand, counting down.
TGAGCGTTCGCCTCACACGCGAGAGGTCATGGGTTCGAGCCCCATTGCTTCCACTCACAAAAAGAAGCCTGAATGATTGGTACATTCTGGCTTCTTTTTTGAAACCATACAGTAGATAATAGTAGGAAGTGAGGGGCTGTAAGACGGCAGCGTCCCTTCTCACAGACGCTTTGGAATGGAGACTGGTATGAACAGCAAGCGAAAACGGGTAATAAAAGAATATGTTCTGATAACCATTGCCGTGATCCTGATGGATATCGGCATCTATGTATTTAAATTTCCCAACAACTTTTCTTTCGGCGGCGTATCCGGCCTGGCGGTGGTGATCACGCATTTTGTACCGTTTACAGCCTCCCAGATCAATCTGGTCATCAATATGCTGCTGCTGGTATTCGGGTTTCTGTTCCTGGGTAAGAATTTCGGGGTAAAGACGGCGTATGTGACGATTTTATCCTCTGTGCTGTTGAATATTATGGAGGCGGCGTTCCCGATGCAGGCGCCGCTTACCAATGAAACGATGCTGGAATTGTTTTATGCGATCGCCCTGCCGGCTCTCGCTTCGGCCATTCTTTTTTATGAAAATGCTTCCGGCGGCGGAACGGACATCATAGCCATGGTGCTTCGGAAGTATTCTACAATGAACATTTCCTCGGCGCTTCTGGCCGTGGATGCGATCATTGTGTTTGTGGCATATTTTGTGTTTGATACGAGGACGGGATTGTTTTCGGTCTGCGGTCTGATGGCCAAGACGCTGTTGATCGATAAGGCAATCGAGCATATGAAACTGAGTAAGTACTTTACGATCGTATGCAGCAGGCCGGAACCTATCTGTGATTATATTATGAAAGAATTGAAGCGCAGCGCCACGGTATATAACGCGGAAGGTGCTTACACGCATAAGGGCAAGGTCGTGATTCTGACGGTCATGGATCCCAAGCAGGCTGTGCTGTTGGAGCGGTTTATTCAGTCTGTAGAGCCTGACGCTTTTCTTATGGTGACTAAGAGCAGTGAGATTATGGGAAAAGGATTCCGTGGGTATATATAGTGATAGAAAGATAAGGGATAACAGATGGCATCTCATGTGAAAAATATGACCGAGGGAAAGCCAGCAAAATTATTGCTGACTTTTTCTCTTTCTCTGGTAGCGGGAAACGTGTTCCAGCAGCTATATACTGTGGTGGATACCATGGTGGTGGGCAAATATCTTGGTGTCAATGCCCTGGCTGCGGTGGGGGCATCGGATTGGCTCAACTGGCTGATGCTGGGAGTGATTCAGGGCCTGACGCAGGGATTTGGGATCAAGATGGCGCAGGAGTTTGGCGCCGGCCGGGAGGACGAGCTGAGAAGAAGTGTGGGAAACTCGGTGGTTCTGTCCTTGCTGTCTACGGTAGTTTTGATGGTTTTGGGCCAGCTGATTGCCAGACCGGTGCTGACGCTCTTACAGACGCCTGCGGAGATCATGGAATATACCTTATTATATCTGCGGATCATGTTTGCCGGGGTACCGATCGTGATGCTCTATAATCTTCTGGCCTGTATCCTGCGGTCTCTGGGCGACAGCAGAACGCCGTTAAATGCCATGATCGTGGCCTCGTTGACCAATATAGTCCTGGATTATCTGTTTGTGATGGGATTGGAATGGGGGATTGCCGGAGCGGCGGTTGCAACCCTGATCGCACAGGCGGTATCCGGTGCTTTCTGTTTCTGGCATATCAGAAAGATTACTTTTCTGAAGATAGCGAAAGCGGATTTCAGACTACAGAAAGACCGCACGATCCGGCTTTTCCTGCTGGGGCTTCCGATGGCTTTCCAGAACGGTATCATTGCGATTGGCGGCATGATCGTGCAGTTTGTGGTGAACAGTTACGGGGTTATTTTTATTGCCGGCTTTACGGCTACCAATAAGCTTTATGGATTGTTGGAGATTGCGGCTACCTCTTATGGGTATGCGATGGTGACTTATGTGGGGCAGAATCTGGGCGCCGGTAAGCTGGAGCGGATCCGCAGCGGTATGCGTTCGGCCATGGGGATTGCAATGGCTACTTCTGTCGTCATCGCCCTAGTCATGCTGGTTCTGGGGAAATATATCCTGGGTCTTTTTATTTCCGGGACGCCGGAGGTGGTGGAACAGACAACACAGATTGCCTATTTCTATCTGGCGGTCATGAGTTTCAGCCTGCCCATTTTGTATGTGCTGCATGTAACCCGTTCTGCCATCCAGGGCATGGGCAATACGGTGCTGCCTATGCTGTCCGGCGTGGCGGAGTTTGTCATGCGGACATTGTCAGTGATCTTCCTGCCAATGCTTATGGGGGAAACGGGAATCTTCTTTGCGGAGACCACGGCCTGGCTGGGTGCAGATGTGGTGCTGATCACAAGTTATCTTATCGTGATGAAAAAGCTTATGTCCATCCGCCGTCCAGCGTGATGACCTGTCCGGTCAGATAATCGGGTCCATGGAGAATGGAAAGCAGCAATTTGGCGGCTTCTTCTGGTTGACCAAAGCGGTCAGCGGGTATTTCCTCCCGGAGAAGTGTCCGGTCTTCCTCGGAAAAGCAGCGGTTCATGTCGGTGTCGATTACGCCGCAGGCGATGGCGTTCACCTGAATATTACTGGGGGCCAGTTCCCTGGCCAATGCCCTGGTGAAAGCATCCACCCCGCCCTTGGAGGCGGAGTAAGCTACTTCTGTGGAGGCGCCTACGCGGCCCCAGACAGAAGAGATATTGATGATCTTGCCGGCGTGCCGGCGAAGCATCAGGGGAATGGCCAGACGGCTACAGTAGAACATGGAGTCCAGATTGACATGCATGACCTCCTGCCATGCTTCCACAGACATCTCATGCAGCAGGCCCACATAGGAGAGGCCGGCGTTGTTGACCAGTAAAGTCAAGTCTTCGATTTCTGAAAACACCCGTGTCACATCTTCCGGGTTACCCATATCAGCGACAATAGCCTTGCAGGGCACCTGATAGGCTTTTGACAGCCTTGCTGACACCTCTGTCAGCACATCCCCGGAGCGCCGGCAGGTAAGATAGAGACGATAGCCCTCTTTTGCCAGTTCCTCTGCAATGGCAAGCCCGATTCCCCGGGAAGCCCCCGTGACCAGGGCAATTTTGGGTTCGGGTAATTGGCAGTTTTCATGATTTATTTTATTTTCGAAAGAAGAATTGAATTGCATGGTATTAGTGTCCTCTCTTTATCTTGTATCTATGTTGTGGTCAGTCACTTTGGTCTTTTTCCAGCTTTCCTTTTTGACAAACCCACCTCACAAGAATTATACTACAGATAAAATGAAAGAAAAAGCCAATACTATATCAAAACGAGCAGAGTTCGTTAACGGCTACTTTTCACATGTTAGCCAGAAATAACGCCTGAACAGATAGAAAATCCTGCGTCAGCTCGCTTTCGCTCCTTTCACAGCACAGCAGACACTAAGCTCGTGGGAAACCTCGCTAAGTGCTGGTGCTGTTCTAGGGCTTCCTTAAGAATTTTCTATCTGTTCAGGCTGTATCTTGGCATAGATATGAAAAGTAACCGTTTGCGAGATCCGCTTCGCGGACTCGGATAATCGAAGGAGTTCTTAGATATCAGCAAAGCAATAGCAATGGAGGAGAATCATGTACGATCTAATCATAATCGGTGCCGGCCCGGCCGGTTTATCAGCAGCTGTCTATGGCCGGCGGGCGGGTCTGGATCTTGCGGTGATAGAACAGACGCCCATGAGCGGCGGGCAGGTTCTGAATACGTATGAGGTGGATAATTATCTGGGGATGCCCGGGATAAGCGGCTTTGACCTGGGCATGAAGTTTCGTGAGCATGCGGATAAAATGAATGTGTCTTTCTTAAAGGAAAGGGTCACAGCCGTTCACGATAATGGACAGTCTAAGACGGTGGAGACCGCTTCGGGCGCTTCCTATGAGGCAAAGAGCCTGATTCTGGCCACAGGGGCGGAACATGCGCTTTTGCAGGTGCCGGGAGAGGCGCAGTGGAAGGGCAGGGGGGTATCCTACTGCGCTACCTGTGACGGCGCCTTTTTCAAAGGAAGGGATGTGGCCGTGGTGGGCGGCGGCGATGTGGCGGTGGAGGATGCCGTCTATCTGGCCAGAATGTGCCGTAAGGTGTATCTGATCCACAGGCGGGACAGTCTGCGGGCGGCGAAGATCCTGCAAGAGCGGCTTTTTGCCTGTGAAAATGTGGAAGTGCTCTGGCATTGTACTGTCTCAAAAATTTATGGCGGCGATCTGGTGGAAGGGGTGACACTTTATCACAAACAGGAGGATAAGGAGATTGACCTTGCCGTGGAAGGCGTCTTCATTGCGGTGGGGATGCATCCTTGCACGGAGGCTTTTGCCGGAGTCGTATCCTGTGATGAGAAAGGCTATCTGATTGCCGGGGAGGACTGCGTCACGAATGTTCCCGGTGTTTTTGCGGCGGGAGACATCCGCACCAAGTCCCTGCGGCAGATCGTGACTGCGGTGGCGGACGGCGCCTGTGCTGTCACATCCGTGGAGAAATATCTTGCGGGAATGTGACAGTGACATGATAAGCTGTTTTGACGAGGCAGGCGGCGGTGAGAAAATGCTGTGCCGGCAGGTGAAGGTTGAATAAATTGCTCGATAGCAATTTATTCAACCAAGAATTTGTGCCGAAGTGTCACAAATTCCATGATGGCAGAGCAAAATCTGACATTTTGCTCGCCTCCTCAGCGTAAAACGCTGAGGAATGGAGGAAAATATGACGGCATATATTGCATTGTGTAACAAGTGCGGAGGAGATATTGCGGAAATGTTACAAAGTAATTTTCACGAAAACGATGGGAAATGGACATAAATACTGGCTGTCTTAGGAATAAAGTACCGGCTTTTTTGTGAAAAAACACAATAAATTGCGTAAATACCTATAATTTGATGGTAGATGATGTGGTTGACAAAACGTATGGGCAATGCTATATTATACTCAGATGTAACAATTTTGTAACAAATGAGGTGTTTTTTATGAAAAAAAACAACGTGAAAATAGCAGCCTGTGCAATGGCGGCGGTGATGGCTTTTAGCGGAGCAGGGCTGGAAGCGAGTGCATCCGGTAATGTGGCAAGCGTTTTGCCATCGGCAGGCATAGATTTCTCCATACAGGATTCTGAGAAGACAACGGCACTCTCCACATTGCAGGAAGAGTCGGATAAGGAAGCGGCGGAGAAAGAGAAGAAGAAACAGGAAGCCAACAAGTCCAATGGGGTTACGGTAGGGAATACCAGAGTGGGCGGTTATGCGGATCTTGCCAGTGCATCAGACACGATCAGTAAGACTTCCAGAAAGAAGATTGAAGATACCATCGTTGTCAGCGAGGGTTATACCAGAGACCTGAAAGAGGCAGCAGGCAGCGGTTTGTCCGAGGAGGAAGAAGGATTTAAGAATCTGGTGATCGCCAAGGTAAACGACTATGTGAATGTGAGAGACATTCCCAGTGAGGAAGGCGAGATTGTCGGTAAACTTTACAATAAATCGGTAGGTTCCTTTATCGAGGAAGAAGACGGCTGGTATAAGATCAGTTCCGGTTCCGTGGAAGGTTATGTCAAAGGCGAGTTCTGTGTGACAGGGGACGATGCCGTTGATTATGCCAAAGAAGTGGGAACCCGTATCGCAACAGTTACAACAACGACCCTTAAAGTACGGGAAAAGCCCGGCTTAGAGGAAACAGTACTGGGTCTGGTGCCGATCGAGGATGAACTGATCGTTACCGAAGAGCTGGACGGCTGGGTGAAGGTTAACATCGAGGAAGGTGACGGTTACGTATCCATGGATTACGTGACACTGTCAACAGAATTTGTCAAAGCGGAATCCATAGAGGAAGAGAAGGCCAGACTTGCCAAGGAAGAGGAGGCAAGAAAGGCAGCGAAGGAAGCGGCGAAGAAAAAGACACAGGAGAACGCATCTTCCAGCAAGAAGACCACCACTGACGGCGGCAAGACCTATGCGAATCCGACAGGAAGTTCCGGTTCTGATGTGGCGCAGTTTGCTTTACAGTTTGTAGGAAATCCTTATGTGTACGGCGGAACCAGCCTGACCAACGGCGCCGATTGTTCCGGATTCGTCATGAGTGTGTATAAGAACTTTGGTGTAAACCTGCCGCATTCCTCCGCAGCAGACAGAAGCGTGGGTGCATCAGTTAATGGATTGGAAAATGCGCAGCCCGGCGATGTCATCTGTTATTCCGGACACGTGGGTATTTACATCGGCAACGGACAGATTGTCCATGCATCAACATCCAGAACGGGTATTATCGTGTCCAATGCAAGCTATCGTTCCATTCTTTCCATCAGACGAATCATCTAAGAACCTGTGATTTGTCAGAAGAACAGGAATATACGAAAAGTGAATAGAATCATAAAGGGACGGTCAGGAATGGCCGTCCCTTTTATGGCTTTTATGGTATTCACTGCTACACAGCGTCTCTGGTATAGTATTGTTCGGGCATGTTACACCCAACTTTCTACAAGAGATGCTGCGCTGTCTACTTTACTGCCCTGAATGGCAAGCCCCTTTGAAACCGATGCCCCTTTACAGGTCTGCTGAATTTTCCGCTCAGTGTCAGACAGCCCGCTGCCCTCGTGGGTGCAGAAGGGATGGATGGTCTTGCCGTTCCAGTCGAATGCCTCCAGAAAAGTGTAAACAGCCATGGGCATATCGCCCCAATAGTTGGGATAGCCCAGATAAATTTCATCATAGTCATCCAGACTTGGTAGAGTACGGCTCAACGCAGGACGTGCTTTCGTTTGCAAGTCCCGTTTAGCCTGGTCGATGCAGGTCTGGTAGTCGGCGGCATAGGGCTGAACCTGCTCGATTTTGAACAGTTTTGCACCGGTGGACGCGGCGATTATCTTCGCTGCTTTCTCCGTGTTGCCCACCTCGATGTACCGATAGGCTCCGTCAAAATAATTCTCGTCTGCTCTGGAATAAAAAGCTACTAATTTTATCATTGTATTGTCCTCCTCCAATTGGGTGGATGTTTCTATTTTTCAAACTCCTTCGCAACGTCCGCCAGCAGATCGCGGATATGCAGGTGCTGTGGGCAGGCCTGCTCACATTTGCCGCACTTGATACAGTCACTGGCCTTGCCGCCCTGCTTGGTGTGTACCTCGTTGTAATAGTAATCCGCGTTCCAGTCGTGATAAATCATCTTGGTATTCATCACAGCAAACAAGTCGGGGATGGAGATCTTCTGCGGACAGCCCGCCGTACAGTACCGGCAGGCGGTACAGGGAATCAGGTTCATGGAGCGGAAAATCTCCTGCACCTTGCCCACGGCTTCCAGTTCTTTTTCATTCAGCGGCTGGAAATTTTTCATATAGCTGATGTTGTCCTCCATTTGCTCCAGGCTGCTCATGCCGGACAGGACCATCATAATCCCATCGAATCCGGCGGCGAAGCGGATGGCGTAACTGGCAGGGCTGGCGCTGCCCAACTCCTGAAATACCTCCATGGCTTTCTTAGGCAGATTCACAAGATTACCGCCCTTCACCGGTTCCATGACGATCACCGGTTTGCCAAACTTCCGGCACACTTCATAGCATTTGCGGCTCTCCACCGCCAGGTCATCGTAGTCTGCATAGTTAAACTGGATCTGTACCACTTCTATTTGAGGATACTCGGTCAAGATTTGCTCCAGCACCTCTGCCCGGTCATGGAAGGAAATGCCAAAGTGGCGGATTTTCCCCTCCGCTTTCAGTTCCAGTGCGGTCTCGTAAGCGCGGCGCTCCTTGAAGACAGCGAAATTTTCCGCTCCTTGGGCGTGCATGAGATAAAAGTCAAAGTAATCTACGCCGCAATCTTGCAGCTGCTCCTCAAACAGAGGGCGGATGTCCTCCTGACGCTGGAACAGGTAACCGGACAGTTTGGTGGTCAGCACATAGCGGTCACGAGGGTAGCGGCTGGTCAGGCACTCCCGCAGGGCGGGCTCGCTTTTGCCATCCAGATAGCCGTGGGCAGTGTCAAAATAGTTGAACCCTGCCTCCAGAAAGGCGTCTACCATCTGGCAGGTCTGGGGGATGTCCACCTTTCCGTCCTTCATGGGCAGACGCATGGCGCCAAAACCGAAATTCTTTTTAATACGATCCATATCATGTTTCCTCCTTGTTCCAATTTAGGGTCCCTGTTTTCAGGGCGTTTTGATAGACAGTAATCTTGTGGTTCAGCCGGTCGAGAGCCGCGCCGGTCTGTCGTTGCTGCTCCAGCAGAACCTTTCGCTGTTGCTCCAATAGAGCCAGCCGGTTGGGAATCGTGTCGCTGCCGGACTGCGAAAGCTGCACATACTCTGCGATGACCTCTACCGGAAGTCCTGCGCTCCGCAGGCACAGGGCCAGTTCTACCCAGCGCAGGTCCTCATCCTGATAGTCGCGGACGCCGCCGGCTGTGCGGGAAACGGGTGGAATCATCCCGGCCCGCTCGTAGTAACGAAGGGCATCTGCGGATATTCCGAACTGTTTGCTGACATCTTTGATTGTCGTGGTACTCATCTCCTTGTATTTTGGTGAATCCATTATAATCCTTGAAGTCCACTCCAAGTCAATAGAGAAAAAATTTTCCTAAAAGCGCTTGCAATAAAGTTGGTTTGTGTATCTTCAACAAAAAAATAGGAATCGGCAGATTATCAGAAAGATTGTCCAATATAGTTATACACAATAAAAAAGCGGGTATTTAGCGCAAAATGGATTTATACACGGATTTATCCACATTATCCACATATTTTTGACCGAAACGATCGTGGGGGTTATGGTAACCATCAGAACGGGTGTTTTGTGTAGTTGTGATAAAAGACTGGTAAAATGTTGCAATCATAGGAGTGGATATGCTATACTAAGACAAGACATACACAATAATCCAATGAAGGGGATGAGTGACATGAAGTTTATAATTATTGGTAAGAACATCGAGGTAACAGAAGGGTTAAGAGCAGCGGTAGAGGATAAGATCGGTAAGCTGGAGAAGTTTTTTACTGAGGAGACGGAAGTACATGTTACGCTGAGCGTTGAGAAAGACAGACAGAAGATAGAGGTGACGATTCCGGTTAAGGGTAATATCATTCGTTCCGAGCAGGTCAGCAGCGACATGTATGTATCCATTGATCTGGTGGAGGAGATCATTGAGAGACAACTGAAGAAATACAAGAATAAGCTGGTGGACAAGAAGCAGGGTGCCTCCTACTTCCGCCAGGAGTTTATCGAGCGGGACTACATGGATGATGAGGAGGTGCAGATCATACGCACCAAGAAGTTTGACATCAAACCCATGTATCCGGAAGATGCCTGCATACAGATGGAACTTTTGGGACATAACTTCTTCGTCTTCTGCAATGCGGAGACTGATCAGGTAAATGTGGTATACAAGAGAAAGGGCAATACTTACGGACTGATAGAACCCGAGGTGTAATGTCGGATTATGATGGAACAGAAAATTTGGCAGGGAGCATGCAGATGCAGCTTCCTGCCAATTATTTAGGCCAGCTGCCGCAGCAGGCGCATTTTTACACAACGTTCCTGTACGTCAATCTCCGCCCTGTCGATCATCATGCCTACCAGTAAAAGCTGGCTGCTCTCGCCGGGATCGCCGCTTCCGGCCAACTCCCAGTAGATGTCTTCCATACCATCGTTTTTCTGGCCGTTCAGATATTGATCCAGATGGGACAGTTTATCTGCGTAGGCCGGGTCAAAATCCGCCTCCACAAAGATCAGCACCTGCTCCTTGCTGCGCTCGATCCGGGTGTCGATATAAGTGGCTTCCAGCGTAAAGAAAAACATGGTCATTTCCTCCACAATCTTGGCGGTCTTTTTTTCTTCATGTGTCATAAACGCTAATCCTGCCTTTCTCTCAGTTCTTTTTTCTTTTATCCTTCTTTATCTTATATCCCTTGATAAAACTTTCCAGGGCCGGCACCAGCACGATAGCCACCAGGCCGGTACTGAATCCGCTGTTATACAGGTTCAATCCGCCGTAGAGGGCAGAGGTGCACATCACTACCGCCGCGTGCAGCATGCCGGCGATGAGTCCGGCCAGAATACCGAACTGTCCGGCGATGGGGGAAAGCCCTGCTGCAAAGACAGCTCCCATCTGGATTCCCGGTGTGGTCGGCAGAGTGTGATTTAAAAAGGTGGAAAGATATACGCCAAACAGTATCGGCAGATAATTGCGTACATGGACGCCGAAGGCGGCAAAACCGAATACTGTGAGGATACTTCCGATGACCGGCCCGGCCAGGTCGCCTCCCACCAGAAGGATATAGGTGGTGCAGACGCAGCCGATGATTCCCATATTGAGCAGCGTGGTTCCGGGGCCGTCCATCATGACAAAGTCCGCCACCGCCCTGCCGGGATGTTTCATCAGGGAGAAGAGCGGTTTTAATGAGCCCTGGTTGATGAACAGGCCATAGAGAAAAGTTGCCGCGAAGTAGGCGTACAGTCCTGCCGCAAGCCAGAGCGGCTGCCCGTAACTCCAGATGAATACGCTGTTTCCCTGCAAATCGAAGGATTGCAGGATACATACCATCACGAAGGCCAGAAGGCCGCCGGCAAACCCCATATTAAAGAGGTTATATCCCATATGCATGGAAGCGGTATGTACGGAGAGGGGCGGAAGCACAAACCCCATAAAGATGCCCACCGTCACGGCGCACAACAGATTGATACCAAAGCCAAAAGGCAGCAGGTACACCAGTTCCGTTACCATGGGGGCAAGGCAGGATCCGAAGAGTGCGGTGTAGATATAACGGTTCATGCCTGCATTGTGAAATCTTGCATATAGCCAGGTGCCGAGGAGCATGGGCAGCACATTGACGGGATTTTTGCCAAAAAGGGCAAACCCTGCGTTGATAAAAAGGACTGCCATGGTAAATCCTGTAAAAGGTATTTTCAACCGCCTGATCAGGTGGATACCCAGCCCCATCACCAGTCCGGCATTGAAGAAGGCGGCGCCGAAGCCAGCCAGTTCAAAGTAGTCGGTGACCAGTGCGTCCCGGGTGAGGACGATGATGATCATACCTTTTGCAATCTCCTGCGGTGTTGCCAGGATAAAGGCAGTTATCATGAAAAGAATCACGGTAAAGTTACAGAATAGAAGCAGTTCCCTGTCTTTAAGTATTTCCCTGATTCTTTTGGTCATACGCATCCCCTCCTGTTCGTGGCTTATATGCAGTATACCATAACACCCAAACATATCTCCACCCCTCTGTTCATATATTATTTACGATAAAGCGGATGAGTGCAGCGCATGATGATAAAAAGGAACAGGCAGTGTCGGGATGACAGAGGAAAGAGAACGGATGGCGGAGGTGGTTTTTCCAGGGCGGTGATAAGGATCGAACTGATTCTTCTGCTGGCTCTTGGCAGTGTGTGCATTGTCAGGGAACTTTCTGGCAGGTGGCAGGAGGCTTCTTGGCAGGGGGAAGGGGCAGCCTGGACTTCGGAAGACGGGCAGGCCATCGAGGTGACGGCGGATGGGAATTATATCAAGTGGGTGGAATTTCATGTGACTTGTGAAGCCATGGCGGCGGCCTATGATCTGGATGTGGAGACTTACAAAGAGGAGATACATCTTAATTGGATTGAACTGTTGGCCTATGTGGGGGCAAGAAATGGCGGCAAGTTTGATAAAAACAGTGTGCGGGAGATGCAAAAGGCTGCGGACAAACTGCGAAATGGAGAGACCACCATGGAGGAGTTGACCGAGGATATGGAATATTACGATTATTATCTGGAAGCATACACGGCAGTCCTCGGCGGAATGGTGGGGGAGTTCGCTCTTTCTGAGGAGGCAGGGAAAGAGGAAGGCATACAAGCGCAAAGGGATACAGGGACAGCGGGTCAGACATGGCACCATTATTATGGATTGAAGGCTTTTTCTCCGATTGCCGCCGGTTTTGATTACAGTCATTATGATGATTTTGGGTCTTCCCGCAGCTATGGCTACAGAAGGCCCCATCTGGGGCATGACATGATGGGAATGATTGGTACGCCAAGGTAATCATAAAACGATAAACTAAGCATAGAAATGTAGAAAAAGTAATCTGAGGCATTATGACAAAAACAGGTGAGTACAGCTGGGAAGGCAGCCATGTGTTGAGGAGAGAGAATCCGGAGACCGGCTATACGGTCAGACTGCATTTTGCAGAAGGCAATGCGGATCAGCAAATTGTAGAGGAAATACAGGATATTCTGGCGGAGGCATACATGAGGAATCGGATGACAAAAGGGGGAGAGGGGCTTGGATCAGGAAAGAAGTGAGTCGGCCAAAAAGCGGGTAGGATGCCTGTATAGGGTCAGCACCCGCAAGCAGGTAAACGTGGAGGAAGATATTCCCATGCAGAGAAATGCCTGTCTGGAATACATTGAGAAAAAGGCGGACTGGGAATTGACCAGGGAATATCTGGAACCCGGCGTTTCCGGCTATCATAAGGGACTGAATGACAGAAAGGTCCTGCAGGAGGTCATTCAGGATGTGGGGGAGCACAGGATAGATGTCCTCCTTGTATTTATGTTTGACCGTATCGGCAGAAAAGATAATGAGACGCCATTTCTCTTAAAACGGATTGTGGAATGCGGGGTAGAGGTGTGGAGCGTCTGTGAGGGACAGCAGACTTTTGAAAACGCCTCCGATAATCTGATGAATATCATCCGGTTCTGGGGTGCAAATACAGAGAGCAGAAAGACCGCCGTGAGAGTGGACAGCGGCAGGAATTATGCCACTAAGATGGGGCGGTTTACAGGCGGCACGGTCGCATATGGATACCGATTGGAGCCCACAGGGAAGCTGGACAGAAAAAACCGCATGATAAATGCTTTTGTAAAAGATGCGTTTGAAAGCGGGGTAGTGCAGGATATTTATGACAGATTGATAGATGACAACATGAGTCTATATGAAATAGCGGCTTATCTCAATGAAGACAGGCAGCTTAGAACCAGAAAGGGGAATCTGTGGAATCCGTCAACGATACGAAATATGCTGAAAAACCCCTTGTATAAGGGCTATATGTCGTATGGAAAGACCAGAATGAAAGAGGTGCCAGGAGCACCATACAAAGAAGTCACGAAAGAAGCCTTCCTGGATGTGCAAAGAAGACAGCAGGCTGTTGCGGCCGATCAGTGGATCCTGGCACAGGAAGCCAATCCGGATTATGTGATCGTCAGCGAAAAGCGCTGGCAGCTGGCGCAGGAGATTCTGGAGAGAAGGTGTAAAAAGCATACGGATACAACACGCCAGATTGCGGACAGAACCTGGAAAAGTACGCTGCTGCTGACCGGATTATCAGAGTGCGGGTATTGTCACGGAAAATTATCACCCGCCGTATCTTCTCAGAAAACGCGTAAAAAAGACGGTTCCATAACGGTAAGCCACACAGAGTTTTATAAATGCAATACCAGGGGGCGGGATAAGCGTCTTTGTCCTGCCAAATCCTATATCAGCAGATATCGGCTGGAAAAGGCGGTCTTAGAAGAGATGAATCTCTTATGGGATTGTCTGGAACGCACAGACAGCATTCCTGTCATGATGAGTCGTCAGAAGCAATTCATGGAAGAGGCAGATACAGAGAGAAAAAGACTGGTTTCTTTACATAGAGAGTATCGGAAGGTACAGGAGCATATGGTAAAGTTCAAAGAGGAAATATACAGGGCAGTCATCGGGGAAAGCGAGTTCGACCCCAAATATCTTAATGAATGTCTGAGAACGGCGGAAGATAAAGCGGAGAAGATCAGGCAGGAAGCAGATATCCTGGAGAATCGTATGCAGGGAAAACAACTTGCGGTGGATGCATGTCTGCGGACAGTGCAGGAGCAGCCGGTGTGGCGGGAAGTTTTTGCGGGGGCGCCGTTAAATGTCAGGAAAAAACTGCTGTCCATGCTCATCAAAACGATCGTGGTTACGGAAACGGAAGTAGATATTTATCTTAAGGTGGACAGGAACCGTTTCTTTCCCGCGGTGGAAAAGATGCCATAACATGTGTAATGGATGAAAAAAGAAGAATCTGTGATTGAAAACGCGAGTCATTTCAGCTATACTTTTTATAACAGCATAGTTTTAGCGGGGTGAGAGAAAAGACATTTTGGATTGGGAGAGGGCTTATGGGAACAAAAAAGAATGAGGTATCGGGGAAAAAGAGCCAGGCCGCGCAGTTAAAGAAACTGGTCAGCCAGGCGCTGGTGTCAGTTGTAACAGGAGCCGTGCTGCTGCTTGGCTTCATCTTGTTTAATGTGGCTATGTCGAGGATAAACAGTGCACAGGTCAATACGACCGTGGCGCTGAATCAGTACCGGGTCGCATCCAAGACACTGACTTATGACATTCAGTCTTACGCTGTCACTGGGGAACAGAAATACTATGACGGCTATATGAAGGAACTGAATGAGGACAGGAATCGGGAGCAGGCTCTTGAGACTTTAAAGAAATGCAGTCTCAAGGAAGAGGAATGGACAAGCCTGAATCAGATTGCGGAGATGTCGAATCAGCTTGTGCCATTGGAGGAGGAAGCGATCGCGCATGTGAAGGCCGGGGACCTGGCAGCCGCACAGGCATGTGTGTTCAGCGCACAATATGGTGATTCGGTGGATAAGATCAGCACACAGACGGATGAGACGATTCTAGCCATCATTGAGAGGAAGAACACCAGACAGGCAGGTCTGAAGGTATTACAGTATCTTTTTGAATTCCTGTTTGCACTCTCTTTCCTGTATGTTGTGAAAGAGTTTATCAGGACGATCAGGTTTTCGGAGAAGGAACTTTTGGAGCCGATCGTGAAAGTGTCCGATCAGATGGCTGTGCTGGCTGGCGGTGAATTTCATGTGGAACTTGATCTGGAAGAGGATGAGAGCGAAGTGGGCCGGATGGTGGCCGCGATCTCGTTCATGAAAGAAAATCTGCTTGGTATGATCCGGGAGATTACCCAGACCCTGGAAGAGATGGGGAATGGTAATTATCGGATTCAGATTGAGCAGGAGTATGTGGGTGAGTTTATCAGCATCAAAGATTCCCTGTTGCAGATTGCGGAGAAGATGCGGGATACCCTTAAGACGATCCGCAATGTTTCCGGTCAGATTGACAGTGGTTCGGAACAGCTGGCATGTGCCGCACAGGATCTGGCTGAAAACTGTACGCTCCAGGCAGGACAGGTATCGGAACTGATGACATCATTTGATGCCATGACCAAGAGTATGGAAGACAGTGCGCATGAGGCGGAGGAATCTGCCAAGATGGCTTCGGCAGCTGGCCTGACGCTGGCAAAGGGTAATGGGAAGCTTCAGGAACTGAAGGGGTCAATCCAGGAGATCGGCAGATGTTCGGAACAGATCGGCACCATCATAGAGGCGATAGAGGATATTGCATCCCAGACCAATCTTCTGGCGCTCAATGCGGCGATTGAGGCGGCAAGAGCGGGTGAAGCAGGGAAAGGTTTTGCTGTGGTGGCGGAACAGGTGAAAAATCTGGCGAATGAGTCCTCGAATGCGGCCGGCAGGACAACGGAATTGATCGAGACCACTGTCTCGGTGATGGACAAGAGTATTGCCATTGCTGAGGAGACAGAGGCCAATATGAACGAGGTCATGACGGATGCCAAGGCTGCTACGGAAAAAATGGGACAGATCGAGCAGATTCTGAAGCGGAACACCCAGCGTATGCAGGAGTTAAATGAGAATGTAACCCAGGTTTCTGCTGCTGTCGATAACAATTCGGCTACATCGGAGGAGACCGCTGCTGTCAGTGAGGAACAGAAGGCCCAGGTGGAGACGATGGTGGAGATGATGAATCGGTTTGAAATATAGGAGAGAGTATCTGGCCTTGACGGCCTGAAAGAACAGGAATCGCTGCAACCCCTGCATATGACGGGGTTGTGGCGATTTTGCTCCACGGAAGCGATGGCCTGCCGGCGGATGGGAGGCTGGCATCAGGATCGGGTATATGGTTTTGCAGGCAGGGCGGTACGCCTATTATTGCGGTAGAGTCCGGCTATGTGGAAGCCCTTGGATGGAACCAGTATGGGGGCTGGCGTATCGGCATCCGCAGTTTTGACGGGAAGCGTTACTATTATTATGCCCATCTTCGGCAGAATTACCCTTATGCAGAAGGACTGAAAGAGGGCGATGCCGTGACCGCAGGAGATGTGATCGGTTACATGGGCCACACCGGTTACAGCGCCAAGGAAAACGTGAATAATATCGAGACGGTACATCTGCATTGGGGGTTACAGCTGATCTTTGACGAGTCCCAGAAAGAGAGTGACAACGAGATTTGGATTGACTGTTATGAACTGTCCAAATTCCTATACAGAAACCGCAGTAAGGCGGTTAAAGTGGGGGATTCCCGTGAGTGGAAACGAGAGGTGCAGATGCGTGATCCGGCGGTGGAAGAATACCAGAAAGACGATTGCAAAAAAGATAGTGCTATGATACAATAGGGACGGTAGACAATGACAAAAAAATAACAATCGTTGTCAAGCCTTGAAAACAGGGCTTTTTATAAAAATTTTCACAAAATAATCATTACAAAAATGGAGGAGAGAAAGATGGCAAAAAAAGTTGTTTTAGCGGGCGCTTGCCGTACGGCGATTGGTACCATGGGCGGTGGCTTAAGCACCACACCGGCACCGGAACTCGGTGCAATCGTAATCAAGGAGGCACTGAACAGAGCAGGTGTGGCTCCTGAGCAGGTCGATCAGGTATACATGGGATGCGTTATCCAGGCAGGTCTCGGACAGAATGTTGCCCGCCAGTCTTCCATCAAGGCGGGGATTCCCAATGAAGTTCCGGCAGTTACCATCAACGTGGTCTGCGGTTCCGGATTAAACTGTGTCAACATGGCTGCCCAGATGATTCAGGCAGGCGATGCGGATATCGTAGTGGCAGGCGGTATGGAGAACATGTCCATGGCTCCTTACGCTGTGATGCAGGGCCGTTACGGTTACAGAATGAACAATGGCACCCTGGTTGATACCATGATCAAGGATGCACTTTGGGATGCTTTCAACGATTATCATATGATTATGACTGCGGACAATATTTGCAGAGAGTGGGGCCTGACCCGCGAAGAACTCGATGAGTTTGCTTTAAACAGTCAGTTAAAGGCAGAAGCAGCCCAGAAGAGCGGCGCTTTTGACAAAGAGATCGTACCGGTTATGGTTAAGAAGAAAAAAGAGATGGTTGAGTTCAAGGTTGATGAGGGCCCGAGACCGGGTTCCACCATCGAAGGCTTACAGAAGCTTCGCCCCATCAATCCTGACGGTTTCGTGACAGCAGGCAACGCTTCCGGTATCAATGACGGTGCGGCAGCGATTGTTGTTATGAGCGAGGAGAAGGCAAAAGAGTTAGGCGTTAAGCCCATGGCTACCTTTGTGGCAGGCGCGCTTGCAGGATGCAGACCCGAGATCATGGGTATTGGTCCTGTTCCGGCTACCAAGAAGGTTATGGCTAAAGCTGGTTATAAGATTGAAGATTTCGATATCATCGAGGCAAACGAGGCATTTGCGGCACAGTCTGTGGCAGTGGGCAAAGAACTCGGTATTGATGTGGCGAAACAGCTTAACCCGAACGGCGGCGCTATCGCATTAGGACATCCCGTGGGCGCTTCCGGAGCACGTATTCTGGTTACCCTGCTGCATGAGATGGAAGCTAAGGGCGCTAAGAAGGGTCTTGCAACCCTGTGTATCGGTGGCGGTATGGGCTGCGCAACAATAGTTGAGATGGATTAATCAAAAAGGAGATATAGCATGGAATTTGTATTATATGAAGTAAAGGGACAGGTTGGTATTATCACCATCAACCGTGAGAAAGCGCTGAACGCTTTAAACTCCACTGTTCTGGAAGAACTGGACAAGACTCTTGACGGTGTGGATTTACAGGAAGTAAGATGCCTGATTCTGACTGGGGCTGGAGAGAAGTCCTTTGTGGCTGGTGCAGATATCGGTGAGATGAGCACGCTGACCAAGGCGGAAGGCGAAGCTTTCGGTAAGAAAGGCAACGATGTATTCCGCAAATTGGAGACATTCCCCATTCCAGTGATCGCGGCAGTCAATGGCTTTGCTTTAGGCGGCGGCTGTGAGATTTCCATGAGCTGTGATATCAGGATTTGCTCCGATAACGCAGTGTTTGGTCAGCCTGAGGTAGGCCTTGGCATTACACCCGGATTTGGCGGTACACAGAGACTTGCCAGAATCGTGGGGCCCGGCATGGCAAAACAGATGATCTACACAGCAAGAAATATCAAGGCGGATGAAGCACTTCGCATCGGTCTTGTAAATGCTGTATATCCGCAGGCAGAACTGATGGCAGCAGCGGAGAAGATGGCGGCAGGTATTGCCAAGAATGCGCCGATCGCAGTGCGCAACTGTAAGAAAGCCATCAACGATGGCCTGGAAGTTGGTATGGACGAGGCAATCGTGATCGAGGAGAAACTTTTTGGTGACTGCTTCGAGACAGAAGATCAGAAATACGGTATGGCATTTTTCCTCGATAAGAACAAAGAGAAAGTAAAAGAGCCTTTTAAGAACGCATAAGTTCTCTAAAAAGCAACCAATTATTTAACCAACAATATTGTAAGGAGGAATCACAATGAAAGTAGGTATTATCGGTGCGGGAACCATGGGTTCCGGTATTGCACAGGCATTTGCCATGACAGACGGTTATGAGGTATGCCTCTGTGATATCAAGGAAGAGTTTGCAGAGGGCGGCAAGGCTAAAATTCAGAAGAATATGAATTTCCTGGTAGGTAAGGAAAAGATTACCCAGGAGAAGGCTGATGAGATCATGGGCAAGATCACAACTGGTCTCAATGGCATCTGCACAGACTGTGACCTGATCGTGGAAGTAGCACTTGAGAAGATGGAGATCAAGCAGGCTATCTTCAAAGAGTTGATGGGTATCGTGAAGAAAGACTGCATGTTTGCATCCAATACTTCTTCCCTTTCCATCACCAAGATTGGTGAGGGCCTTGACAGACCGATGATCGGTATGCACTTCTTCAATCCCGCAGACAGAATGAAGTTGGTAGAGGTAATCAGAGGCGAGAATACGCCTCAGGAGATGGTTGATAAGATTACAGCTATCGCTACGGAAATCGGCAAGACACCTGTACAGGTAAAAGAAGCGCCCGGTTTCGTGGTAAACAGGATCCTGATCCCGATGATCAACGAGGCAATTGGTGTGCTTGACGCAGGTACCGCTTCCGCAGAGGATATCGATGTGGCTATGCAGCTTGGTGCATCCCATCCCATGGGACCGCTTCACCTGGGTGACCTGATCGGCTTGGATATCTGCCTTGCTATCATGGAAGTGCTCTACAATGAGACCAAAGATGAGAAATATGCTCCACAGCCGCTTCTGAAGAAGATGGTAGAAGAGAAGAAACTCGGCAGAAAGACCGGCGTAGGATTCTTTGATTATTCGAGATAAGCAGACTGAGAACAGCCAAAGAAAGATTTCGACTGCTTGCAGGCGTAAATCTTTCCTTTGTGCTGTTTGAGGGAGCAACGCGAACGAAAAATGCGAAGCATTTTGAGTCTGCTTATCTCAAAAGGCAGACTACAATATAAAACATGGAGGAATAAGAAATCATGGATTTTACTTTAAGCAAAGAACATGAAATGGCGAGAGCTCTTTTTAA
>CAMNXA010000056.1 GCA_946566685.1 uncultured Lachnospiraceae bacterium | reverse complement strand
GAGATTCCAAAACCTCTTTGACTGCCTGATGGAATTCCGGCTGTGCAGGGTTTTTCGCTACTACTAACTCGTAAACCTCATCAACATATGACATTTTTCATGTCCTCCTTTAATTTGTATATAAGTTGACATGTCTTTTCAAATCCAATCCCCAACGCGGCAATCACTTGGCGCGATGCCCTCGGAAATAAAAGACACGTTTTCCTTGTCCACGTATCATTATAGTATGACATGATAAAATCCACAAGACCGATTTAGCAGATTAAAGCGTAAAAATTTTACGAATTTTTGGGGCAACTATTGTACAATTATACTAAAATACTTGTATACAATTTACAGATATTCTTTCAGGCGTTCTATATTCTTCTCCTCAAAATCCACCAATTCCTGCGCCAGTTCCACCGCTTCCTCTGTTGCCAGCTGATTATGTTTTAACGCCTTCCACATACTGGTAATGCCTCTGCTGCTTCCCTGGATCATCATCTCCGCCAGATGGCCGGTGCTGATGTTTAAGGCTGTGCTGGCATGGATATTTCCCTTCAGGAGCAGTTCGTTAATCTGGCTGCCCCGATACACTTCCCCCTCATTTTCCAGAATCTTGTCGAGGGCCCTGTTATGGATTTCGGAATATCGCAGGGACTGCCTGGACAACTGCAAAGAAAAGTCATCATTGCCTATCTTATCCAGAATGGTATCGATAGCCGTCATACCCATCTGTGTATTTTTCTGAATTTCCCTTAAAATCACTGCATCGTCATGCTTCATAATACGCCTCTCCTTTTCCTACAGACATTTACTTAAGTAATTGCACAATTTCACAATTCCTAAAAACTATTTATTTCACACAAAAAGAGTATAGGAATCCTATACTCTTTAGCTTTACCTGATTATTCACATTTAAACGTTTCTGTCCTCTAACAGATCTACTCTACGTAATCGGACTTAACATAAGCAGTCTTGCCGTTGTAATCAATCTTTGTCCAGCCGTCCGCCTGTTTCATGATCACTTTCAGCTTCTCTCCCGCATATGCGGTAGCCAGTTTCTCTGATGTCTCGCTGGCGCCTTTTCGGATCCGGACATTCTCCTTCACCGTCACCGTACCCGTGGAAGCCGCAGGTGTACTGGTGTTATCCTCTTCTTCCTCTTCCGGTTCCGGCTCGTTCTCCTCATCGTCTTCGGCCACGGCAACGGCTGTCTCGGAAGGCTCCAGATAATCACTCTTGATAAAGGCCTCGACTCCATCATATTCTACCTTGCTCCAACCATTCCCTTTTTCTTCCAGAAGGGTAAACTCATCTCCTATGGCGGCCTTGCCGATCTTATCTGCGGTCTCGCTGTCAGATGTCCTGATATTGACCACATCTATGGCTTTCACCTTGGTCACCACCATAGTCGGAGCTTCCGGCTCTTCCCCGGCCTGCGCAGTCTCCTCGGGCGTCTCTTCCCCCGCTTCTTCGGACTGTTCGCTGCCCTCTGTGCGCGCAAGTGCCTCGCCTACATTCTTATCAATCTCTTCGTTCAGTTCCAGAAGGAACGTTGCCAGTTCGACATCCTCAGCCACCATATCATTATAAGCAGCTGCCGCTCTGTTATTGAGATCTATGGCATCATCCTGCAAATTGAGTTCCCGCATATAATATAATTCATCATCATCTTCCTCTCCGTCCTCATTGATATAGAAATCACCATTCTCATCCGTGCAGACATAGAGTACTTTCATGCCGGGAACCGGCCTCTCATAATCATAAAACTTCATTTCTCCATACACATAAGTAAGATAGGTGCCTTCCCTCGGTCCCTTCTTTGTGTATATTTCCAAAGTTGGGTAGGACTCGATATACTTACTCATCTCCACCGCCCGGATCAGCTCTGTGGCATCCATATACTCTACAATCTTAGAAAGGGTATCCGTATCCCCTTCCACCATGGCATTGTAGTAAGTCTGTATGAATTCATTGAGCCCCGGAACAGCATCCTGCTCAAGGGGCACCTGGGGCACCGCGATCATCATATCCGATGTATTCACTTCTTCGGTTGCTACCGCTGTCTCTTCCTGCGCTATTCTTCTCTTATTGGCACTGACTGCCGTCACCACTGTGATCAATACACAGACTGCCAGCACCACAGGCATCACGATCTTGGAATACCGGATCAGCCAGTCTTTCAGGATTTCCAACTTTGCTTTCAGGATTTCCTGTATCGTATTATTTGATGTATTCATCCACAACAACCTTTCTAAAATATAAACCAAGATATAAATCTTAATTTTAATGCACCCGACAGGACTCGAACCTGCATCAAAGGCGTCGGAGGCCTACGTTTTATCCATTAGACTACGGGTGCTCACAGTGATATTACAAATGTTACAAATTTGTTACATCTTTAGTATCATACCACAAGTAAGCACCGTTGTCCAGTCATCAATTTTTTAAGAAAAAATTTCCTCTATTTCCGCCCTTTTTCTGTTATACCGATAGAGTTTATAAGAGAGCACCTCCTCCGGTTCCACCTGCGTCCTGTTGACCTCATCCACCATCCTGATATAGAAGTCATAACCCTTTCTATGATCGTCCGGAACCAGCAGAACTTCATGAACGGAACTGGGCAGTATCAGCAGATCATATCCTATACGATCCGCCAGATCCTTTAATTGTTCCGAATATAATAAAGCCGCAGCACCATATATTTTTTCCTGGTTTGTCAGTACATACATCGGAATCTCATCATCCTTCTGTATCCTCACCCCGGTCATCTGCCTGAAAAGTTCCGACATGGTCAGCAGAAGTTCCGGCATCCCTTCTTTCATATTCTTCTGCGCTGTCCGGTAGAGACTATCCACGCTCTGGCTCCACATGGTCATATGCTGATTGTGTATCGTAATAGATGCCTTACCCACCAGTTCTTCCTCCATAGCGTAATAAAAGACAATCGCCAGATCATGCCATCTGAAATGAGGCACATCCTCCAGCAGTCTGACATTTTTCTCGAAACTGATCAGCTTATAAAAAATTCTGTCCCTGACCTTCTCAAAATCCTGGAAAAACTCCATATCCAGATTGATATCCCGCATCTGATCCTCATAGATACTGATGATCTCGTCCACCAGCCTTTCCATGGCTGCACCCTCCTGATATTGCTCATAAAAGCCTTCCAGATAAATCGTTGGAGAAATGGTGTCACCCCTGGCCATCATAATGACTCCCGTGATCCGGACATCATTATTCTTGGTCACTGTTGTAACTCTGATATCATACGTTTTTCCCATTCTTTTTTTCAGTAAATCCACGATATTTTCTATAAACACATTAAAATCCATTTTCCCTCTTTCCCATTCTCTCCGAACACAAAAAAGACAATGTAAACTTCCGCTTACATTGTCTTATAGGCTTGTACCATGACTGATGATATTCTTATACTCTGGATAAATATTCTCCCGTTCTGGTATCGATCTTGATCACTTCACCATTCTCCACAAACAGGGGCACCATTACCTTGGCACCTGTCTCCACGATAGCAGGCTTGGTCGCGCCAGTCGCTGTATCGCCCTTGAAACCAGGCTCTGTATCCGTAATCTGAAGCTCCACAAACAGCGGCGGTTCAATCGCAAATACGCTGCCATTGTAAGAACAGATTTTAACCATCTCATTCTCTTTCACAAACTTGAGGGCATCTCCCACCGCATCTGCATTGAGTGCAATCTGGTCATATGTCTCTGTATCCATAAAGTTGAACAGGTCACCGTCCGAGTATAAATACTGCATATCCTTTCTGTCAATCCGTGCCTGGGGGCATTTCTCAGTGGGTCTGAAAGTCTTCTCCACCACGCCGCCATTGATGATATTCTTTAATTTGGTCCTGACAAATGCTGCTCCCTTACCAGGTTTCACATGCTGGAACTCCATTATCTGATAAACATTACCTTCAAATTCGATGGTAATGCCGTTTCTGAAATCACCTGCTGAAATCATAAACTAAGTCCTCCTCAAGTTTTCACAAATATAATTCTTTTCTAGTTTATACTAAAAAATCTCATTTTTCAACCACTTTAGAAAAAAAGTCCAAAATAAAGTCAATCCCCATCAGATACCCTTCAAGCCCCTGTCCGTAAATCTGCTTATCACAGGCCGGCGCTGTCACAGACACCTTTCGGAATTCTTCCCGTTCCATGATGTTGGAGATATGCACTTCCACCTTGGGCACAGTGATGCTGGCAAGGGCATCCCGGATTGCATAACTGTAATGCGTATAAGCGCCGGGATTGATCACAATTCCTTCCGTGCCATCAAAATAGGCGTCCTGTATCCTGTCAATGATCGCACCCTCGTGATTGCTCTGGAAGACCTCAATGGTACATCCTTTTTCCTGCCCTTTCTGTGCTATCATATGAAGCAGATAGTCATAATCCTGTGTTCCATAGACACTCTTTTCCCGAATCCCCAGAAAATTCAGGTTCGGTCCATTGATCACCAGTAATTTCATCACTCCGTTACCTCCGTTCTCCAATCTGCCCGGTCATCAGCCGAGCGCCCTTTCTATCTCACACATAATCTGTTCAAAACTCTTATCGTCCACATTGACAATAAAATCCGCCGCATCTTTGTAGCAGCCATCCCGCTCGGCAAGCATTGTCCTGATTCTGGTCTGCGGGTCATCCCCCTGCAATAGCGGCCTGGACGTATCGTGTTTCACCCGCTCATAAATAGTCTCGGCACTGGCCTGTAGATAAAATACCTGTCCCAATTTCCGCAGCAGCTTCCTGTTCTCTTCCCGCAGCGGCAGTCCGCCGCCCACCGATATGATCTGGTCTCTGGCTGTCCGCAAAAGTTTTTGCAGACACATGGTCTCTCTGTCCCGGAAATATGCCTCACCATCCGAGGCAAAGATCTCTGTTATGGGCCGTTGTTCTTCCCGCTCAATCTCCTTGTCCGTGTCTATGACCGGCTTACGCAGACGATAGGACAGCCTGAAGCCCACCGTAGTCTTTCCTGATCCCATAAATCCGATCAATATCACATTTCCCATATTCTTTCGTATCCTTCCTGCCGGCATTTCCCCTTTGTCTTATGCCTGCCTAATCAGTCAGGGTAAAATGCGCCTTTAATTTCTCATAGATTGTCTGTGCATCCGCCTCTGAGACCGTCACATGATTCCAGAGTTCGTAGGCAATGATCCCCTGATATAAGAGCATCTTCAATCCATTATAGGCCCTGCCGCCGTGGGCTTTCGTCATTTTCATAAACTTAGTCTCCCAGGGGCTGTAGATCAGGTCGAATCCTGTATGGATTTTCTCATAAAATGCTTCCTCGGCAATGACCACATCCTCCACATGAGGCGCCAGTCCCACGGAAGTACCCTGTATGGCCAGATATTTTCCGTCCGGGATGTTCCTGTACTCTGTCAGGAGCATCGGTACGATCACTTCCCTTCCCACCGCATGATTGACTTCCTGCGCCACTGCCTGCACCTTATCCCCGGTGCGATTCAGCATATATACCCTGGCCGCACCTTTCACCGCGCACAGATAAGCTACCGCCCTGGCAGCGCCGCCCGCCCCCAGAAGCATGATCTGCTCTCCTTCTATTCTGATGTCCTCGCTTGTCATGGCCCGGTACAGGCCCTCCATATCCGTATTATACCCTTTATAACCGTCCGCCGTCCTTACCAGGGTGTTGACTGCACCAATCTTCTTTGCCAGTTCGTCTATCTCCCGCAGGCTCGCGATCACTTCACTCTTGTAGGGTACCGTCACATTAAGGCCCAGCAGATTGAGAGCAAAAGCGCCCACCACCGCCTCTTTTAGCCTGTCCTGCTCCACGAACAGGGGTACATACACCATATTATGCCCCAGTCTTTGCGCCAGTGTATTGTGAATCATGGGGGAAAGCGTGTGTTCCACCGGATTCCCGATCAGTCCGCAAATCCTCGTTTTACCATTTATTTCCATAACTTCCTCCTATCGCAGGTTCGAATACCGCCCCTTGGAACGCTTATAGAAAAACAGCACAATCCACTCCAACCGCCTCTTCAGCACGATCTGTATCTCCTCCCTGGGATGAATGGGTTTCACCAGGAATGTCCTGATCCCCGCCTTCTTCGCCCCCCATACATCTGTAAAAAGCTGATCGCCCACAAAAAAGGTGGTAGAGGCATCTGTCCCCATCCGTTCCATCGCCTTTCTATAACTTCTGGTGGAAGGCTTGCCGGCTTTATAAATATAATGAGAATGTACCTCATCGTTAAACATCTTAACCCTCGGTTCCTTGTTATTAGATAATAACATGCTCTCAAATCCGATATCCCGCAGCCGCTCAAACAAAGCGATACTCCTCGCATCGGCCGGTGCGCCGTGCGGCACCAGGGTATTGTCAATATCAAAGATCACACCCCGATATCCCTGCCGGTACAACCCTTCATAGTCTATCTCATATGCAGAATCCAGATATGCATCCGGATAAAAACATTCTAACCAGGCCATGTCTGTGCTCCTTCCCAAACATTCTTATCATAACAAAACACCCTGCAAAAATGCAAGGTGTTTCTATACAAATCAGGGCAAATCGAACCCACTTACTTATCCAGTACACTCTTCAACTCATCCATAAAGGTATTGATATCCTTAAACTCCCTGTAGACAGATGCAAACCTGACATAGGCTACCGCCTCTAAGTCCTTGAGTTTATTCATCACCAGTTCCCCGATCACCTGACTGGGAATCTCTTTCTCTTCCCGGTTGAAAATCTCCGTTTCCACCTCATCCACCAGCTGATTGATCTGATTGGCGCTGATCGGTCTCTTATGGCACGCCCGCAGCACACCTGCCTCAATCTTCGACCTGTCATAGGTCTCCCTGTTATCATCTTTCTTGATGATGATGAGCGGAATCGTCTCTACCTTCTCGTAAGTGGTAAACCGTTTATCGCACTCATCACAGACACGTCTTCTTCTTATGGAACTGTTATCTTCAGCAGGTCTGCTGTCAATCACTCTGGTATTTTCATGACCACAAAAAGGGCACTTCATCAGGATATCCTCCATATCACCTGTATTCTTGCATGACTCAATATGATTATTATAGACGATATCATAATTTATGTCAACTATTTTATGGAAACTATATCAAACTACCCAGCTAAATGACTGGCAATGCCAAAACTCAAAAAATTCCATTTTACAGGCAAATATCCACAATGATGATATCCGGCCCAATCTGTTTGATATCCTTATAACAGATAACATAATCTGGATCGCTCCCAAACAGACCGCACCATTTATTATCTCCCGGAATGATTAGTTTAAAAATCTGTCCGGTACATTCATCAAACTCAAAATCATTCACCCTGCCAAGCTTTTCACAGTTCTTCAGGTTAATGACTTCCTTCTTTTTTAATTCCGAAAATAACATAGGAACCTCTCCGGGCTTTTTACTTATCATATGCGCCTGCCCGAAAAAGGTTCCTGCTATCTCATTTATACTAATCTACTGTTACATACTCTGCAAAGACATATCCTTCGCTGTATCCATCTTCCTCCAGGACGATCTTATACCATTCGCCGCCCTCTACGGCTTCCAGATACTCGTAAGTTTCTCCTTCCTGAGCCACCTTGATGACATTGGTTCCGGAAGTAGCCGGGTTATCCCTGATATTTACGTTTTTAATGATGGTAAGGGTTCCTGTAGAAGCCTCTTCCTGATCCTCCATTTCCTGTCCCGGATTTTCTTCCTGGTCTTCTCCTTCTTTCTCTTCCTCAGCTTCTTCCTGCTGTTCCTGCTCTTCGGCTGCCTTCTCATAATTTTTGGGCATATAACGCTGGTACAGGTTAAAGGCCAAAAAGGCTACGATCACCAGAACAACACAGCCTATCACTGCCGTCATGATCGTGAGGATATCAACGCCTTCCTCCTCATCATCGTCATCCCAGTCCTCATCTTCCCAATCCTCATCTTCCTCGATTTCCTCCCGGTAGACCGGCCTTCTTTTCTTCGGCGGCGGTGCCGGCTGAGACCTTCTCTTCGGTGCCGGCGGCTGGGCACTCCTCCTGACCGGTTCCTCCTGGGACATGCGGCTTCTCTCCGCACTGCTCCTGGAACTGCCGCTTCTCTCCGCGCTGCTTCTGGAACCGCCGCTTCTCTCTGCGCTGCTTCTGGAACCGCCGCTTCTCTCTGCACTGCTCCTGGAACCGCCGCTTCTCTCTCCACTGCTCCTGGAACCGCCGCTTCTCTCTCCACTGCTTCTGGAGTTACCGTTTCTCTCTGCGCTGCTTCTGGAACTACCGCTTCTTTCTACGCTGCTTCTGGAACTGCCGTCCCGCTCCCCATGACCTGCATCGGAAGTTCTTCTGGGAGCCGCTCCCTGCGAAGAAGCTGTTCTGGAAGGCCCGCTTCTGCGCGGTTCTCCCTGCGGTCTGCGGTCTTTACTGATCTCCGCCTCAGTCTCCGAAAGGATATTTCTCTCTATCGATTCCATGGGAATATCCATGGTGTCCTGAGAAACAGGCGTTCTCGTCTTTTTACCTCCCATCACTCTGCCGCATTTGGGACAGAATTTGTCATTCCCCTGAAGCAGCGTCCCACAATCCGGGCAACGCCTCTTCTTTATCACTCGGGCGCCGCACTTGGGACAAAACTGATCTGCCTCAGATATATGGGCGCCACATTCTGTACATACCATATTCCCTCTCCTCCACAATAAACCTGACAATTGTTTTGTCTTTATAACTTTACCAAAAAAATCCCTTTTTGTAAAACCATATCCCAAATTTTTTCCTTAAGATTTCATGAATAATTCCCGGCCAATCGCACATGCTTGTTAGAAAGACAATCCACACTCCAAAACATAAAATACGAAAGGCTGGGCAATACTATGATGCAAGGTAAAGTAGAAATCTGCGGCGTAAACACTTCCAAACTGCCGCTTCTGAAAAATACTGAGAAAGAAGAGCTTTTTAAACGGATTGAAGAAGGCGATCTGTCCGCCCGCCGCGAATATATCAACGGCAATTTACGGCTCGTCTTAAGCGTCATCAAAAGATTCCATTCCAGTAATGAAAATGTGGACGACCTCTTCCAGATTGGCTGCATCGGTCTGATTAAAGCTATCGACAACTTCGACAGTTCCCTGAATGTAAAATTTTCCACCTATGCCGTACCCATGATCGTAGGCGAGATCAGGCGGTATCTTCGGGATGCCAACAGTATCCGGGTATCCCGCTCCTTAAAGGATACTGCCTATAAGGCTATCTATGCCAGGGAACATCTGACAAGGGCCAACTCAAAAGAGCCTACTGTCACGGAAATTGCCGCAGAAATCGGTGTTTCCAAAGAAGATATCGTCTATGCGCTGGATGCCATCCAGAGCCCCATGAGTCTATATGAACCAGTCTATACGGACGGCGGCGATACCCTGTACGTGATGGACCAGATCAGCGATAAGAAAAACCGGGAGGAAGTCTGGGTGGAGCACATTTCCTTAAGCGAAGCCATGAAAAAACTCTCCGAGCGGGAATATGAGATCATCTCACTGCGGTTCTTTGAAGGAAAAACACAGATGGAAGTTGCGGAGAAGATCGGCATCTCCCAGGCTCAGGTATCCCGGCTGGAAAAGAATGCTTTAAAGACCATGCGCCTTTATCTGACTGCCTGAAAAAAAGTAAATTTGCTTCGCAAATTAACTTTGCGAGTTCCGCTTCGCGGACTCGGATAAGCAGAGAACTTTCCTCTACCATAAAAGAAGGACCGGCAAACTACCGGTCCTTTCTCCTATACATATACCTTAAAATCTTGCAATATCATACGTCAGCGTAATGTCTTTGCCCCCATATAGCTTAAAATAATTCTGTACAATCCTGTCTGTCACCACGCGTATATTTTCTTTCTCCGTTCCCATCAACACTACCAGGAATTGGGAACTGCTGTATCTGGTGCCTACATCCACACCGCGAAGAGACTTACAGATTGCCTGTTCCATACACTGCATGGCGATCTCCATACGCTCTAACTTGACTTCGCTCCCATCCTGGGAAAACAGGGTGAACAGCAGAAGCTGCGTCTTTTGCCTGCTCCGATTGGACATATGCTGTACGAAATCATAAATGTGGGCAAACTCATCATAGTTAACCTGGAACAGCCCCTGGTATTCCTCTCGATTCTGGATGATCTTGATCACTCTCTCCAGATCGCTCTTGGACTGTTCGGGCGTGCGTACCAGGCCGGTGCCCTCATAGAAACCATATCGCAGACTTTCATTCTGTTTTACATGGTAAAGCGCCTTGTCTGCCCTTTCATAAAGTTCCTCAAACTCCCGGCCGTCCACACCGGATATGCTAATGCCGATGGAGAACTGCGTCTCCTTAAGAAGTTCCACATCTTCCTGCTTCTTCGCAAAGGCTTCCAGAATCTCCTTCACTTTCACCACCGCATCATCTCTTCTTCTGGCGCCTTCTATGAAGTACAAAAATTCATCGCCGCCCGTTCTGCAAATGATATCCCGGCCGCACACTTCCCGCAGGACATCGGATGCAATCTTAATCACATAGTCACCCACAAGATGTCCGTGTTCTTCGTTGATTCTCCTGAAATGATCCAAATCCAGAACCATCAGACAACCGCCGGTCGTGCGAAGCCCCGCTGTAATTTCCTGCTCGCCTTTGCGCCTGCTCAAAAGCCCTGTCAGATAATCAGTAGGCGCCTCCAGAACACTCTCCGCCCCCATCGCCAAACCTACAATCTTCTCACTGTCAAAGATTGGCGAAGCCAACTCATCCTCCGGCATCCATACCTTCTCAAGCGCTCCCTCCTTGATCAGGGCGACAAAGATATCCACCAATTCCGGATCCCACTGGCTTCCCTTTCCCTTTTCCAGTTCCTCCATCACAATGTTATCATTCAGTCTGCGCCTGTAGACACGGTTACTGGTCATGGCATCATAGGAATCCACCAACCCGATGACACGTGCCACCAACGGAATCGACTCCCCTTTCAAGCCTTCCGGATACCCCTTTCCATCATAACGCTCATGATGATATTTCGCACCGATACTGACATTGGGGAACATCTTAAAATCCTTTAAGATCTCCGCTCCCATGATCGTGTGTCCTTTGATCAGCCTGAATTCCAAATCTGTGAGTTTGAACGGTTTATTTAGGACAGCATCCGGCACCCCGATCTTACCCACATCATGAAGCATTGCCACATAATAAATATTCTGAATATCCTCCTCAGACCAACCCAAACGCTGTGCAAGAATCTCAGAGTACGCCGCCACCCGCATGGAATGGCCTTTGGTATAATCATCCTTCGCATCTACGGTGT
Organism: uncultured Lachnospiraceae bacterium; assembly: GCA_946566685.1. Classification (GTDB taxonomy): domain Bacteria; phylum Bacillota; class Clostridia; order Lachnospirales; family Lachnospiraceae; genus UBA3282. The sequence continues at coordinate 10,208 of CAMNXA010000056.1, read as the reverse complement.
TGGCAACCGTCATGATCGCCTGGATCGTGACGCGCTCCATCTCCTTGGTCTTCTCATCCAGCCTGCGCTGCAAATCCTTACGGTAGCCGTCCAGTTCAATCGTACTCTTAATACGGCTCATCATAATCTGCGGTTCAAAAGGCTTTGAGATAAAGTCGTAAGCCCCCACCCTGAAGCATTCAATCTCCGTCTCCACACTGCGGTCTGCTGTCAGAAAGATGACAGGTATCTTGCGCCACCTCTCGTCCGCCTGTAAGGATTTCATCACTTCAAAACCGCTGATCTCCGGCATATTAATATCTAAAAGGATCAGATCCGGAACGTGCCTTTCCAGATACTTATAGGCCTGCCTGCCGGAATTAACAGCCACCACCTTATACTCATCCCCCAATAAATTCTGCGCCGTTGACAAAGTCAGCCGGTCATCATCAACAATCAAGATTATCTTCTTCATTTGTCTCCCCATCTACCCCATTTTCTCAAACAAATTCAACAGTAACCCACATATTACCTTACGCTCATTATACTGTTATTTATTGTAAAAAGCAATTCAATTATCCTTACTCATTTCCTTTTTTAGACGCCTCATAATCTTTTTCTCAAGCCTTGATATATAAGACTGAGAAATCCCCAGAAGTTCCGCCACTTCTTTCTGCGTCATCTCCTTTCCATCAACACTTCCCAAGCCAAACCGCAGTCTGATAATGGTCTGTTCCCGCTCCGAAAGTTTGGCGATCGCCTTGATCAGAAGTTTTCTCTCCACCTCATTTTCCAGGTCTTTGTAGATCACATCCTCATCCGTTCCCAGGATATCGGAAAGCAGAAGTTCGTTGCCGTCCCAGTCCACATTCAAAGGTTCGTCTATGGAGACTTCCATCTTATGCTTACTGTTTCTTCTCAGATACATCAATATCTCATTCTCAATACAGCGGGAAGCATATGTGGCCAGCTTGATGTTTTTGTCCGGATTAAATGTATTGATGGATTTGATCAGTCCGATGGTCCCGATGGAGATCAGGTCTTCCACTCCCACACCCGTATTGTCAAACTTCTTCGCAATGTACACCACCAGTCTTAAGTTATGTTCTATCAAAATGGACTTAGCCTCGTCCTCATACTCAGTCCCCAGATCGCTTATGATCTCATTTTCCCTCTCACTCTCAAGAGGGGGCGGCAGTACCTCTGTTCCGCCTATGTAATGAATGTCGCCCTGTTTCGTCATCAAAAACTTTGTGTCCCTGTGAACCATCTTAAACTGAACCCTTCCAGGGATTGCCACTTTTAGAACCATCTTTATTCCTCCTAGTTTTCTAATAACCGGGGGTGTAGTATCATCTGGTATACACTCTCTTCCGATATTCCCATATCACAAATTGCAATGATAACGTGTTCTCTCCTGGTTTCCCGGCCTTCTTCCTCTATGATCATCTCAGGAATTTCATAAGCATTGAGAATCCCCCTGTCCTTCCCCACACTCCGATAGGGAACTGCATGATATTTCTCCGGCATAAAACAGGAGGACATACACTGTGCTATTTTTCTGCTGACCAAACTGACCGGAGCGCCGCTCACAGGATCTGCCAGATGGTCGCCCGTATCCACAAACGCACACACCCGGATTTCCTGCGCAAGCGCCGGTACATAAAAGCGCACAGTCCGAAGGCTGTTACGACTCCTTGCTAAAATGATGCCAAGTGCCGCTGCAAAGATCCGATAGGCCAGATAGCCGATGAAGATTGTCAGAAAAATACTTCCTCTGCCTTTCAGAATCACTCTCAGCCGGTTCAGAATCCATATCATGACGCTGCCTAAAAAAAATCCACAGCCAGCCATCACCAGACTACTATGAATCAGCTTTTTTATGCTATGTATCCGATATGTGATACACATCATACACATACTGACAGGCAGCGCACTTATGATCATCCTGCCGCCCATCCTTCCGACAGGCACCATGACAGCCAGACAGCTTAATACGGCACCAAGCACTGCTCCCAGACATTTCCTTCCATGCGTGGCAGTACATCGAAGGAAACTGCCGGCTAACGACAACAGATACAGGTTCGTTATAAACTGCAGGACAAAAACACTGTCAATATATAATTTGTAATACACCTCTCACCTCCGTGCCTTAAGAATATTATAGGGAAAAGCAGGTGCATATTCTGTCACAATCAGGGAGCATTTCCACTATTTTTCCAGACAAGAAGCAACAAAAAACCACAGGATTTTCTCCTGTGGTCCTATTTACATCTCTTCCGCTTATCCCGAGGCCGCGAAGCGGATCTCGCGAAGTTAATTCCGAAGGAATTTACTTCTATTATTTACTTTTCAGGAAATCCGGAATCTTTAACGACTTCTCCTCCACTGAACTTCTGATGTCACTGGTTCTGTTAAGCCCGCCAATCTGCTTTAAAGTCGGCTGCGGCTTGGCTTGTCCACCAGGCTGCACCGTAGTAACCGGCTGCTTGAGCCCTACGCCCTGAGCTGCGAATGCGCCAAGTCCCACGCCTGCGGAAGTTCCTGCCGTCCCCTTACTCTGTAAGGAAGTAGGGGTTATGTATCCACTCTTAAATCCAAGACCGCTGGCCTGTCTTGCCTTCTCCTCGATACCGGTTGCTATGATCGTCACATTACAGGTATCAGACATGCTGGAATCATACATCGCACCGAAGATGATATTTACTTCATCACCGGTAAGCGCTCTCACATAATCGGAAGCATCGGAGGCATCTGCCAGGGAAATATCGCCGGAAACATTGATGATCACATGTGTTGCGCCGGTGATGGTGGTCTCTAAGAGCGGGCTCTCCACCGCCATCTTAGCCGCTTCGCTGGCCTTATCATCTCCCTTACCCGTACCGATACCGATATGAGCAATACCCTTGTCCTTCATGACTGTCTGTACATCTGCAAAGTCCAGATTAATAATAGCCGGCATGTTGATCAGGTCTGTGATGCCCTGCACCGCCTGCTGCAAAACTTCATCCGCCTTCTTTAAGGCATCAGGCATGGTAGTACGCCTGTCCACAATCTCCAACAGTTTGTCATTGGGGATTACAATCAGGGTATCCACATTGTCTTTAATCTTCTCAATACCTGCCAGCGCATTGGTCATACGCGCTTTGGCCTCAAAACGGAACGGTTTGGTCACGACACCGACTGTCAGGATGCCCATATCCTTTGCAAGTTTAGCCACTACCGGTGCTGCTCCCGTACCGGTACCGCCGCCCATACCACAGGTGACAAACACCATATCTGCCCCCTTCAACGCCTGGGCTACTTCCTCGGAACTTTCCTCCGCCGCCTTCTCACCGATCTCCGGCTTGGCGCCCGCGCCAAGTCCCTTGGTCAGCTTTTCACCAATCTGTAAAAGTGTGGGAGCCTTGCACAGCTGTAACGCCTGTTTATCGGTATTGATACCAATAAATTCCACCCCGTCTATTTCTTCATCTATCATTCTATTCACAGCATTGTTGCCCGCACCGCCGACACCGACTACGATAATCTTCGCTGCAGACTCAGCGTCATTCGACTTAATCTCAAGCAAGGTGATACCTCCTCCTAATATCTACGTCCAAATAAACTCATATAGATTATCATATAATTATTTTACCAAATTCGCAACCTATTTTTTTGTTTTTATGCCTTTTTGTTATCATTTTCCTAAATTAGTCCTGCTCAAAACTGTAAGTCGTAGTATCCTCATTGTATTCCCGCATGTCCAAAGTGCCGCTTTTTCCGACAAGACTAGGAAGAAGGTACTGAAGCGTCATAATCTTCTCATCAATGTCCTGGCTGTCACCTATGGCCACTTTTGCATCCCCGAAGATGAGCGTCACCTGGTAATTACTGTCAAAATAGATCTTGTCCGCCGCCAGGGAATATTTGGACAACTGCTGGGAAATATTCAGTATCTCATCAAAAATCTCCGGTTTCTCTACCGGCAGCGTTTCATGCAGAACCACATGGTCAAAAGCAAGTCCTGTTACCTGAGGAATTCCGGCCGTCTTCTCTTCCGAAGTCTCCACCACGATTCCATCCTTATCAAAATACACATATCGGCCCAGATAAGAGACATAACCTGCCAGCGCCTTTTCATACACGGTAATGCGAACCGTGTCCCTGGCTTCAATAGACACGTCCATCGTCTGAATAAAGGGAATATCATCGACTCCCTTATCCCGGTATTTCAGGGATAAAAACAGAGAATTATGTCCATACCGTCCTCCCATAACCATCTCCATGATCTCTTCGTTGGTGTAATGGATATTCCCCTCCACATACACCGTGGTAATGGTATAGTTCTTTACGATATAATAGTAACCGCCAAGAAACAAGGCCAGGAGAAAAACACAGGTTCCGGCTGCAATTCCAATCCTCTTGGATCTGCCGAAACGGATCTTCTCCTGTTTATCCTTGTGTCTTCTGCTCTTTTTCGGCTGAATATCACCGTTTTTAACAAGCCGCAGATTCGGATTCTTTTTCTTCACTTTTCTGACTGTCTTCTTGTCACTCATTCCATAACCTCATGATATGACACATGTGTCATGCCAGTTCAATGTCCGCTCCCAGTTCCCTGAGGTTTAATGTGATATCCTCATATCCCCGGTCTATATAATGACGGTTCGTCACTATGCTCGTGCCTTTTGCCGCAAGAGCCGCCACTACCAGCGCTGCTCCGCCCCGCAGTTCCTTGGCCTCTACAATGGCTCCATGCAGGCCGCCTGTGGGATGCACATAGGCTCTTGCCCCCTGCACCGTAATATCGGCCCCCATCCTGCACAGTTCCGGCACAATCCGAAACCGATTCTCGAACACCGTTTCCTCAATCCAGCCCGAATGCCCGGAAAGTGCCATCGCCACCATAAAAAGGGATTGCAGATCCGTGGGGAAACCAGGATAACATGCTGTCACCAGCCCGTTGTCCAGGCATTTACAGGCTCTGCCTGACACAAGAATACCATCCTTTTCGCAGACAATCCGTGTGCCCATGCTCTCGGCACACGCCAGTACACTTTGCATATGCTGACAAGGAGCATCCTGTAAAAACACTCTGCCGCCGGTACACATGCAGGCTGTCAGGTAAGTGCCTGCCACGATCCGGTCCGCCGGTACGTGAAACCGTACCGGATGAAGCCTTTGTACGCCCTCAATCACTAATCGATCTGTACCGATGCCCGTAATCCCAGCACCGGCGCTTTGCAGAAATTCACATAAGATTTGAATTTCCGGTTCGCGCGCCGCAGGATGTATGACCGTTCTCCCCTGTGCCAGCACCGCTGCCAGAATCAGATTCTCTGTCACCCCCACACTGACGAAGGGCAGCTCATGAGAAACGCCCCGCAAGTTCGCTGCCTGCGCACAAAACCCCTCCTCATTCTCCACGATCTCCACGCCCATACGGCGAAGGGCACGCAGATGAAGGTCTATCGGCCTCTTACCGATCACACAGCCGCCCGGATATTCCATGCTGACACTGCCCATTCTGGCAAGCAGTGCCCCTAAAAGCATGATTGAGGAACGCATGACTCCCACAGAATCTGCCGGCATATCACACTCTGACAACTGGCTCGTATCCACCCGCACCAGATTTTCCTCTCTCGTCACTTTACAGCCCAGACTCTCCAACAACCGCAGCATATGAAACACATCGGAGATATAAGGGCAATTCTCGATCTCACAGGTACCGTTTATCAAAAGTGTCGCTGCTAAAACCGGCAGCGATGCATTTTTTGAGCCTTGTATCTTAGTCTGCCCTTTCAGGCAATTACCACCATAGATACGAATAGCGTCCATATCATTACCTCAAATCTAAAATATGACCTATTCTATCTATATGGATTTACGACCAAAAATTATCTTGTCCTTATAAATCTTTCAATCGTATGCCCTTCGCCACACTAAGGACCAGCCCGATTTCTATCAAAAGAAACATGACAGAGGATCCCCCATAACTGATAAAGGGAAGAGAAATCCCCGTGTTGGGAATGGTATTCGTGACCACCGCAATATTCAAAATAACCTGGATGGCGATATGGCCCATCACGCCCACCACCAGCAGAGCACCGAACAGATCCGGCGCATTGTTGGCTATGATCATCAGCCGCCAGATCAGGAGCAGGAACATAACGATCACGGCAATCCCGCCGAAAAGTCCCAGTTCCTCACAGATGATGGAAAATATCATATCATTCTGCGCCTCCGGCAAAAAGCCCCGCTTCTGCATGCTCATCCCAAGCCCCTTGCCCAGTACTCCGCCGGAGCCAATGGCATAGAGCGCCTGTAAAGTCTGAAATCCCTTGCCGCTGGCATAAGCCTCGGGATCCAGCCAGGCCAGGATACGGGCGCCGCGGAAGTTAACGCTGTCCGCCTGAGACTGCGCCATCTGCACCACCGCAAAGACCACCGCCGCCGCACCGGCAACCGTTGCCAGACCCAACAGGATAAACCGTTTATAATCCGGACAGGAGACAAACAGCATCAACACCGCAATACCCATAATAATGATAGCAGAACTTAAGTTGTTGGTAATCTGCCAGATCATCACTGCAATCGGCGCCGGAACCAGAAGCACCGTCCAAAACCCCTTCCTGGTCCGAATCCGCTTTCCCATGATACAGATCAGACTGGCCAGGAACAGTATCATACCCACTTTGGCCACCTCCGCCACCTGCAGGGAGATGGGACCTATGTACAGCCATCTGGTGGCACCGCCGGCCTCGTGTCCGAAGGGAATGATCAAAAGAATCAATACCGCCGAGACAATATAGGCAAGCGCCGCAAATCGCTCCCAGAAATGATAGGGGATGTTGGACACCACAATCATCACAACAAGCCCCAGGATAGTCGCAAAAAGCTGCTGTTTCAGATAGTGCGTGGAATCCCCATAATCCAGGTTCGCCTCATAGGAACTGGTAGAAAACACCATCACCATACCAAATCCCAGCAAAAACAAGACGATGAACAGCAGGCTGTAATCCATAAAACTCTCACTTTTTTGTTGTCTTCTGCGTGTAGAATTTCTCTGTGCCACTTACCCTTACTCCTCCAGTTGTTCCACAAGCTCTTTAAACATCCTGCCCCTGACCTCATAGTTGGGAAACATGCCCCAGCTTGCACAGGCCGGTGATAACAGCACCGCGTCTCCCGGCTGTGCCTGTTCCACGCAGATGGCAAACGCCTCCTCAAAAGAATCCGCCAGCACCACATTCTCGATGCCATGTCTCTTCGCACAGTCGGCTATCTTCTCTCTGGTCTGCCCGATCAGCACCAAACATTTCACTTTATTGTCAAAGGCTTCTATCCACTCATCATACTCACTTTGCTTATCATACCCACCGCCGATCAGCACCGTGGGCTTATTCATCGCCCGGATTCCCTGAATCGCCGCATCGGGATTGGTTCCCTTGGAATCGTTGTAATAATCCACTCCGCCTTTGGTGTCCACAAATTCAATCCGATGTTCCACGGCCTTAAACTGTCTGACCACCGCAAGGATCGTCTCCATGGGCACCCCCATGGCCCGGGTAATGGCAATCGCCGCCATCACATTTTCCACATTGCAAGTGCCCATAAGCTTCATCTCATGGATATTCATCAGCTTTACAGCTTTATCATCTTCCGCCTGCCAGATTTCTTCCCCGTCCAGATAAAAACCTTCCGTAAGCGTTCTCTGGGACGAAAACCAGACTACCCTGGCCGGACACCGGCCGCCAAACTCTCTGGTGTAACTGTTCTCATAATTGAGCACACAGACCTGTTCCTTCGTCTGGTTCCTGGTGATAGCCTCCTTCGCCGCCGCATAGTTTTCCATGGTATGGTGACGGTTCAGATGATCTGGGGTAATGTTTAAGATTGCCGATACATCCGGCCGGAACTTCTCCACCGTCTCCAGCTGAAAACTGCTGATCTCCGCCACCGTCACCGTCTCTTCCGTGGAGTCCAGAGCCGTCACCGTATAGGGATTGCCGATGTTGCCCACCACATCCACATCTGCGAAACAGGCTGACATAATCTCTCCCACCAGGGTCGTTGTCGTTGTCTTACCGTTGGTGCCCGTAATCCCAATCACACGCCCTTTTCCCAGTTCATAAGCCAGTTCGATCTCGCCCCAAATCCTGATACCCCTCTGTCGAAACTGCTCCACAAACTCCGTATCCGTGGGAACACCCGGACTTAAGACCACTAACGCTATGCTGTCTGCCGTTTCCTCCGGCAGTGTTCCTATCACAACTTCAGCGTCCACTTCCGGCTTTATTTTTGCCCTGACATCCTCCACAGACAACTTATCATTCTCATCAAACAAAACCGGCACGGCCCCTGCATGATGCAGTGCTTCCACCGCCCCAATCCCGCTGATACCGGTGCCAACCACTAACACCTTTTTCCCCTGTAACTCCATAATCTCAACCTTTCTGACAGCAATTAACTATCATTCTGTCATAAACAAAATATCCGGCTCCCCACCGACAGATAATACGTAAATCCTTCTCACACTTCTCAGACCGCCATCAACGCCACCAGACAAAGAAGCGCCGTCACGATGGAGAACACTGCCACCACTCTTGTCTCCGACCAGCCGCAAAGTTCAAAATGATGATGGATCGGCGCCATCTTAAAGATACGCTTTCCACCGGTCATTTTAAAATAAGATACCTGCAATATCACGGATACCACTTCCATCAGATAAACGAATCCCACAATCGCGATATAGATCGGCATCTGCATCATATAGGCAGTAGCCGCCACAAATCCTCCCAGCGCAAGGGATCCCGTATCCCCCATGAACACACTGGCTGGATGCACGTTAAACAATAAGAATCCTAACAATGCGCCGACAACCGCACAGGTAATAGGCTCTATCCCGCTCCCCGTCCCGATCGCTACCACGGTAAAGAAGGTGGCCACCAGTACCGTCACAGAACTTGCCAGGCCATCCAGGCCGTCCGTAAAGTTCGTTCCATTAACTACACCAAGCACAATAAAAAAGAAGATTGGGATATTGAACCATCCAAAGTCAAGATATACTCCCTCCATAAATGGCACCTTCATTGCCAGCGACACATCCGTATAGCGTTGCAGGTAGAATAAGAAAATTCCCGTCACTACAATCTGTAAGGCAAATTTCTGCCATGCACGCAGCCCCATGGAACGTTTTAGCACCACTTTGATATAGTCATCCAGAAAACCAATCAACCCAAACCCCAGCGTTAAGAACAAAATAGGAACAATCCTTGGATAGTCCTTCACAAACAGAAGAGATGTGGCCATCACGCTTATCAGAAACAGAATTCCGCCCATGGTCGGCGTGCCATTCTTTTTCAAATGGCTCTCCGGCCCCTCTGTCCGCTCAGTCTGCCCTACCTTAAGTCTCTTAAGAAACGGGATCACCAAAGGCCCCAGCACCACACTGATTGCAAAAGATAACATCACCGACAATAAAACTGTACCATTCATATTATTCCATTAATCCTTTCCATGACTCCCGTCTGTACTTCCTGTCTCATTATAATCTATCTTTTCCAAATATGGAAGAATATTCTCAAACAGTTGTCGGACTACCGGCGCAGCAATCTGTCCGCCATAATATGTGCCCTTGGGATTATTGATAATTGCCACTGCCAGCACCTGTGGATTGTCAGCCGGTGCAAATCCTAAGAAAGATGCGATATATCTGCCGCTTCCACGGGGCAGAGTCTGACTGGTTGCCGTCTTTCCGCCGATCCGATAGCCTTCCACGGCGCCGTTTTTGCCGCTTCCCTCAGCTACCACCTGCTCCAGAATATAGCGCATGGTCTCAGACGTCTCAGCTGAAACCACATTCTCCCGCACCGGATAAGTGAAATGCTCCGCATTGCTGCCATCGGCATCTGCCGCCTTCACTGCGAAGTGAGGTGTGATACGCCTGCCGCCGTTTATGATGGAAGATGCCGTGGTGGCCAGCTGAATCGGTGTAATCTGAAAAGACTGGCCAAAGGAAATGGTAGCCAGTTCCACCGGTCCGATATTTTCCATCTTGTGCATAATGGTTCCCGCCTCTCCCGGCAGGTCAATCCCTGTTTTATCCAGAAGGCCGAACTGTCTGAAATAAGAATAGTATCGCTCCACACCAATGCGCAGCCCAACTGTGATGAAGACAGGGTTACAGGAATTCATGGTTCCCTGCACAAAGTCTTCTGCCCCGTGGCCTCCCACTTTATGGCAGC
>CAMNXA010000055.1 GCA_946566685.1 uncultured Lachnospiraceae bacterium | reverse complement strand
CATTCTGTGACCAAAAGATTGACCATCTGCGTATTGATACGCACAGGGATAATCATGTGATGCAGCATCTGATTCAGAAGAATGGTTTTCAGGAATGTGGGATGATTCATGTGGCGGACGGTTCTCTGCGGATTGCATATGAAAAAATTTAAGACATTGCAGATATACTGTTTATGAGGAGACAAAAATTGTGGCAGGACAAAGGGATTATTCCGGAGTCCTGCTTTTTGTATGTGGCTTTATACTGATAAAGATGTTAAGGTTCCTTTCAAAAAAATTTAAGAGAAAAAACAGAAAATATATGTTGACAAACAATATTATATGATATATAGTATAAGCAGAAACAGTATTATACGTCATATAATATTATATAAATTAATAATATTATAGACCAACATATGGAGATGTTCCTATGAGATATGTAAAAAGCAGGAAAGGAGTATATTGCATGGTTTTTAACACAGGTGCGGCGTTGCTGGATGCTATTGTGCTGGCTGTGGTGTCCCATGAGCCGGAGGGCACATACGGATACAAGATCACGCAGGAGGTACGGCAGGTTATTGAGATTTCCGAATCCACGCTGTATCCGGTCCTGCGAAGGCTGCAAAAGGATGAGTGCCTGGAAGTGTATGACATGGAGTGCGCAGGGCGTAACAGACGCTATTACAGGATCACGGAAAAGGGAAGGGCACAGCTTAATCTGTATATCAGTGAATGGTATCGGTATTCTGCCAAATTGAACAGTATCTTTGAGGGAGGATTGAGGAATGGATAGAGCAGAATTTATGAGGAGATTGACAACTCTGCTTAATGATGTGCCGCCGGCGGAACGGGAGGAGGCAATACAGTATTACAATGATTATTTTGACGATGCCGGGGAAGGCAATGAGCAGGGCGTGATCGCATCGTTAGGCTCTCCGGAAGATATTGCCAAATCCATTAAGGCTGGTCTTGTGGACGGCGGTAATGTGGGAGAATTTACGGAGTCCGGTTTCCGCGGGTATGAGGAGCAGAGAAAAAATGAAGTCATGCGGACACAGGACTTGGGGGAAAAGCAGGCCGGTCAAAATGGCGGGGCACAGTCTGCCGGACAACAGTATACCTACGGCGGGGCGAATGCTCAAGGGAATTTCTATAACGCAAACAGCCAGGGCAGTGTTTACGGCGGAGCAAACGGTCAGGGTAACGCTTACGGTGGGCCAAATGGTCAGGGTAACGCTTACGGCGGGCCAAACGGCCAGGGTAATACTTACGGCGGCCAGAACGCTGGGAACAATCCGCCGCCGAAACAGGGAATGTCGGGCGGTATGATAGCGCTCATCGTGATTCTGGCGGTACTTTCATCTCCTATCTGGCTGGGGCTTTTAGGAGGACTGTTTGGCGGTTCTGTGGGATTGTTTGCCGGATTGCTGGGGATCTTCCTGGCTTTTCTGGCAATAGGAGTGGTATTCATCGTGGTGGGCATTGCCCTGGTGGTTACCGGAATTGTGGCTATGTTTGGGATGCCGCTTGGCGGGATGTGTCTCGTTGGCGTAGGATTGATTCTGACGGCGCTGGGGCTGGTGTTCCTGTGGCTTACAGTGTTGGTGGTAGGCACGGCAATCCCGGCACTGATTCGAGGCATAGTCAGTCTGTGCCAGAGAATTTTTCATAGAGGAGGTGCGAAGGCATGAAGAAATTTACAAAAGGCAGTTTGATCACAGCACTTGTTCTGTTCCTTCTGGGATGCATAATCTGTACGGTATGTGGCTTGTTGGGTGGATTTAAGCAGATCGCATCCGGGGCGTTGAATGGCGTAGCGGGTATTCCCTTCGGATTTTACAGGCATGTGGACGGCGATTACAGATTTGGCTTTTGGAATGATGACTGGGAGAGAGAGGATGCTTTCTGGGAGAATGGGAACTGGGTAAAGACAGATGTGAATGGTACCAAGCAGAAACTGGGCGTGACGGCGGATTCGCTTCGTAGTCTGGAAATAGTTCTGTCGGACTGTCATTTTAGCATAGAGGAGTCAGCCGATGAAAATGTGTGGCTTTCTGTGAAAGGCAGTACGAGTAAGACTTATTATAAGGTAGAGAAAGATGCGGCGGGTAAAGATATTTTGTATTTAGAGAATGGAGGATATCATCGGGTTGGAAACTGGAGTAACGGACCAAGCGATACCATTACTCTGTGTCTGCCCAAAAGCTGCGATCTGGATTATGTCCAAATTGAAATGGGAGCCGGCTATATGGAGTCTGTGCCGCTTAAAGCGGATAGCATGGAAGTTAATGTCGGTGCGGGTGCCTGCGAGGCCAAAGGATTTGAGGCGGAGACAATCAATCTGCTGGTAGGTGCAGGCCGGATTGAGACTGCCGCATTAAAGGCGGATACAGCTATCCTGGAGATCGGTGTCGGTGAGATCATTGTGCAGGGTATGGACGTGAAGGAACGCATGGAAGTGGAATTGGGCATGGGCAATGCGGAGATTGCAGGAAACGTCACGGGACAGCTGGATGCGGATTGTAGTCTGGGCAATCTGAACATACACCTTGCAGGTTCGGAGGATGAGTATGGATTTGATGTGGACTGCGACATGGGGGATGTCAGGATTGGCAGCCATCACTATTCCAGCCTTTCCAGCAGTAAAAGTTGGAATAATGACAGGCAGAATCAGATGGAAATCGACTGCGATATGGGTAATATAACAATAACATTTGCCAACTAAAAGCGCTGAAATATAAGCGGCGCGGGAAAGGAGAAAAGGATGAATAATGATTATAGAAAATTGATGCGTTCCAGAGGAAACAGGATGGTATGTGGTGTCTGCGGCGGTATTGGCGAATATTTGAATATTGATCCCACCCTGGTGCGGCTGATATGGCTTCTGTGTTCGCTGGCAAGCTGTGGCACGGGGCTGATCATCTATATTGTGGCGGCGGTTGTCATGCCGGAGGACGATGGGTATGCGGGATGATACGAACTGGGGGATATACAGATAATTCCAAAGAACAGGAAGAAGCAAGCGTAGAATAGAGCAGCTAAGAGGCGGCCTTTTGGCAGGTGCAGCCTCTTAGCTGTTTTTACGGTGTAGGAAAGATTTTCGATTATCTGAGCCAGCGAAGCAGATCGTGCAATCGTGCAATCTATAAATGTCCGTCATACGCAATCAGGATATGGTAAAGAATAATCCCGACTTCTTCAGGGCAGGCCGCAGGGCCATGTATACCAGTACGGACACGATGGCGGAGGTCACTGCGTTGATGGAAGTGGAAGCCACATTCCAGGCAAGTGTCAGTTCGGCTGCCGGTTTTCCCAAAATGACCAGTTTATAGAAATAACCAATCAGTGGATCAAAAATCACATTAAACAGCAGGCCGCAGATGGAAGCCGTAATAGTCCATTTCAGGACTTTTTTGCTATCCGTCTCTGTGCTGACGTGTCCCAGCTTATGGGCAATCAGGCCGGTGATAAAGCCGATGCAGAACTTGAGGAATAAAGTCTTGGGTGCATAGACCACATAGACCGGATCCAACAGGTCGCCTATGGTCATCCCAATAGCTCCGCCCAGTCCGCCGTAGACACCGCCCAGCAGCAGCGCCCCCAGGACGCATACGGCGTTACCCAGATGAATGGAAGTAGCATCCCCGCCCGGCAGGGGAATCTTAATCTGCAAAAAGGTAAACACCACATAAGACAATGCAGCAAAAATGCCGGTAAACACAATTTTCAGTAATTTCTCATTTTTCATAATCATCCTCTCCTCCCATATGCCGAGGTTCGACCCTGCGAACCTCGAGAAGTTAATTCCAGAATCTAAGTTAATAATAGAAGTTAATTCCAGAATCTAAGTTAATAATAGAAGTTAATTCCGGAACCTAAATTAATTTTCATGCCGAGGTTCGCCCCCTGCGAACCTCGAGAAGTTAATTCCGAAGGAATTTACTTCTATTATAGGGAAAGATGGATGCTATGAAAGTGCCAAATTGATATTTTTTGACCATACCAGATTGAAGCATGAGAAATATCCCATGGTCATACCATTGTGTTCATTCTACCCTGTCTGAAACCATTATTTTTTCCACATAACTGCGCAGTAAAAGCACCTGCGCCGGAATATAGCAGGTCCAGACGACAAAGGCAGCAATTGTATAGACCAGACTGTCCGTCTTGGTAAAGGTTCGGACGAGAATGGCATAATCACATCCGGCGAAGAGGGTGATGCCTAATGCAAACAACAGCGTTTCCCGGCTGTCTGTCTTTCTGTGCCATATCCATGCGCAGACCAGATTGACCGTAAGCTGCACCATATTAGCCAGGGCCAGCGCATTATCGACATTCAACCTTTCGATTTGCCAAATCAGAAGGAGCAAAGCGGCGTACAGAACCAGACGCACTGAAATGTTTTTCCATGTGGGCCTCAGATAGAGCATGTAAACTGTCTCTACCAAAGTGAAGAACAGGTATCCCCAAGTGCGTTTATCGACAATCATGCACATAAAACAGTCCGCTGTCAAAGTGAGCGCAAAGGCGAGAGGAATCAGATTTTCCCGGCAGTGCAAACGGCGTCCATGCAGCAGGTACAGGTATGTAATCATGAGGAAATTGCATATGATCGTACCATAGCGCAGTATTGCCAAAGGGGAGCCCGGTTTACCCGGATCTCCCTGTCCGGGTACCTTCCACGCCTGTTCCGCCACTTTTATGACGAAGAACAGTATCATTTCCGCAAGATAATAAAGATGTAAAATCCGGGTATCATTTTGGGACATTTTACAGGCTCCTTTGCTATTGCTTTTATCTGCTAGTCTCTCGTTATATGAACGGTTCCCATATGCGCCAGATTATCTGCCTTAAGCAGGTCACTGGGTGCAACAAAGAGCGCACGAACCGGTAATTCTACGCCGGCGCGTTCCAGAAGTTCCTCCATTTTGTCAAGAAACTTTTTGGCCTTATCTACAAGACCGTTCAGGTCGTTGGCGGTGCACAGTTCACAATTATCCTGTTGACCTTCCTCCAATGTTTCGTAAAGTTCCCTGCATACGGCCTCCATATCCGGTTCTTTCCAGCCCGCCTGCACTGCACTGTCTGCTGCGGCAGTATTTTCTACAGGAATCGAATCACATTCTGACGCCAGATCTGCCAGACAGACAAGCTCTGATTCTGACAGCATATTTTCTGCCTGCAATAGTCCGTCATGGATCTGAATCTTATAGTTCGCCCCGCAGTCCAGATAGATTTGATAGACAAGCTGGGAGCATACCATAGCCCTTTTGCCATCCTTATGGATCATCTTGTTGAGCATTTTATCCAATTCCGCGCCGGCCAGTTCCAGAATGTAATCCATGATCTTCTGCCATCTTTTGGTGGAGCGGACTGCTCTGTAGATGATCAGTCCGGCAAAGAATACCAAATCCGGATAGTCATAATAAACCTTCTCGTCCAGATACTCTTTGGCGGCTGCCAGTAACGGTGCTGTATCCTGTTTGGGACTCAGGCGCAGCAAATAGGCATTATCTCCATCAGGGGCTTCCTTACACATACTGCATGCGATACCGTGGCTGCCCATTTCCACGATGGTTTCGTCCTGATAGCACATGGCTGCATGGCTGACATTGGAATTGGTCAGCTTTGCAATGCATTTGCTGAGCCAGTTATCGCCGGCCTCAAATACTAAAATATCTCCAGATTGTAAATTAGCCATAGAACACTCCTTTCTGTTTGAACTACAACAACGGCTCCTATAACAACACTATACTATGATATGTATAATGGAGTCAATTGTTTGAACTATAAATATATTTAAATGTATAACCAGACAGAAATTGGCAGATACTTATAATATTTACCAAAGGAGTCAATAGAATGAAGCCGACAGCGTCATATCCGGAAAAATGGGATTTCATATTCTATTTGTACTTGTTTTTCATAGCCGCAGTCTTTGGCTGGCTATGGGAGGGCAGTCTGTATCTTTTTAAAGATGACGTTTATGTCAATAGAGGGTTCCTGACAGGACCCTGGCTGCCAATCTATGGAGCAGGCGCTGTTATGCTGGAAATCCTGTTTCACAGGTGGCGGGACAGAACTTTCCTGACATTTTTGTCATCCATGGGTCTGTGTACGCTGCTGGAGTATCTGGCCGGCTGGTACCTGGAATTGACCTGGGGAGTCAAATGGTGGGACTACAGTCAGATGAACTGGAATCTGCATGGCAGGATCTGTATGGCCAGCAGTATTCTGTTTGGGCTTGGCGGGACGGTTCTCGTATGTGTGCTGGCGCCTATTCTTCATTCGCTTTACCGCAGGATTCCAGTCAAAATCAGGGTGTGGCCAATATTGACTATATTAGTCATATTTGTGGCGGATGCGGCTTTCAGCGCCCTTATGCCGCACATAGGGCGGGGCGTTACCTATCATTGACCGGCATTGTACCATGTGGGATTACGTTATGGTCTAAAATAGCCAAAACTTCACATAGAAGTTTGTAGCTTATCACAAGAAAGAAAAATGCTAGAAGGATAGAAATGGAAGAAATTGTATGGTATCATTATATTAAATATGGGCAAAATGTGACAGGAAATTCTCTGTTATGCAAAATGCTGTGTTTGGTGAAGGGACCTGCACAACATGATATGATTGCGGGCTGCCCGTTATTTTGGGGACATTATTTAAGGAATAGAAAGGGTTTTTGTGATGGGGTA
The DNA here is from genome assembly GCA_946566685.1 of uncultured Lachnospiraceae bacterium. Classification (GTDB taxonomy): domain Bacteria; phylum Bacillota; class Clostridia; order Lachnospirales; family Lachnospiraceae; genus UBA3282. The sequence continues at coordinate 15,521 of CAMNXA010000055.1, read as the reverse complement.
TTTTCTGGGATATAGCCTGGCGGCTTTGTGTGCGCTTGTCTGCGCCGTGTTGACGTACAGGCGCAGGAATCGTATGGGATTGCTGACAGGTACGATGTTTGTGGCAGTGGCGGCGGTTGATCTGTCTTATCTGGCAAGGATAGGCGCCGATACCTATTTCCAGGCGTCAGTGTCAGGCAGTATTTATTTTGTCTGTCTGGATTTTTTGATTCTGGCAATGGTCTGTTATTTGATAGAATTTACACAGCCCAAATTATCTGTATTCAAGTATAAAAGGGTGTTCTGTCTTTCTGTATGCGCATTAGTATGTATAGATGCCGCATGTTTGTTCCTGAATATCTTCCACGAAATCTTAATGCGTTATCAATATCAGCCGGATGAGGGATATCTCATTTCCTATATGTATCAGATGAGACCGTCCTTTTATCTGCATATGGGTTTTGTGTGTCTGCTGATTCTCCTGGCAGTCTTTATCCTGGTCTATAAATCGGTCAGCGTACCCAAAATATATCGGGCCAGATATGAGAACAGTCTTTTGTGGCTGTTTGCCATGATCGTGCTCAATGTCATGTATTTGACGGGTATTATTAATTTGCCTGTGGACATAGCATTGCTGATTTATGGTTTCAGCTGTCCTTTCGTCTATAGGAATACGTTTGACTATTCTTCCAAAGGGATGTTGAATACGACACGGAAGATGATATTGGAATATATGGGCGCTCCCATGGTCCTTTTCGATTATGAGGGGTATGTGGCGGATAGCAATAAGGATATGCGGGAACTTTTTCCGGTATTGAGCAATCAGGAACACAGGATCAGTATGATGGACTTTATTCAGATCGGGGTATTCAGGCAGATGCAGAATACCAGCACGGATCAGGAGTTTGAGTGGGACAATCCGTTTGAGGCCGGCGCCAGGGTATATCAGGGGGATTTCAGATGTTTGCGAGATGAGAAAGGACGCGGCATCGGGCATCTTCTGCTTTTGCGGAACAAAGAAGTGGAACGGGATATGCTGACGCAGCTGTACTCCAGAAACAGTTTTTACAGCCGAATGGAAAACATGCTGTCCAATGAGGTGTATCCGGTGACTGTGGTAGTCTGCAACACCAACGGGATTGGTTTGGTCAATGATGTATACGGCTGGACGAAGGGGAACAGGATCCTTAGGAAGGCGGCAGACCTTATGCGGGAGAATCTGCCCAAGGAGGCAATCCTGGCCAGGCTGGAAGACGGAGATATGGCAGCAGGCCTTATGCAGGCAGAGCAGGAATATGCAGTTCGGCTTTTTGAGAACATCAGAGAACAGTACCGGCAGGATAACGATACCGGGATCAATACGGATCTGGAGTATGGTATTGCTGTGATCAGGGATCAGACGAAGAGTCTTGATGAGGCCATCAGGGAAGCGGCGCAGAGTATGCGTACAAAGAAGTTGATGAGTCAATCCTCCAGAAAGAGTTCTCTGTTGGATTCTCTGACACAGACGCTGACAGAGAGTGATTATGAGACGGAAGAGCATGTGGAGCGCACGAAGGAAATGGCTACCAGACTGGGACGAGCCTTAAACCTTTCGGATGTGGAACTTGGCAAGCTGGCGCTTCTGGCGGTGCTCCATGATATTGGCAAGATCGCGATTCCGCATGCCATTTTGGCCAAGCCGGGCAAGCTGACAGAGTCGGAATGGGAAGTCATGAAGACGCATACGGAGAAAGGCTATCGGATTGCCAGCGCCTCCAAAGAATTACAGCCGATCGGGGAGTTTATTCTGCATCATCATGAGAGATGGGATGGCGGAGGTTATCCCGGCGGCCTTGCGAAGGAGGAGATACCGCTGCTTTCGCGGATCATCACGGTGGTGGATTCCCATGACGTTATGGTGCATGACAGGCCGTACCATAAGGCCATGAGCCATGAGGCGGCAGTGGAAGAATTACGGCGCTGCTCCGGAGCACAGTTTGATCCGCATCTGGTGGATGTGTTTCTGGAAGTGCTGGAGGGACAGAAGGTGTCGTGACAAAAATGCAAAGACAGAATTGACAAAACAGAAGTTTTTGTCTATATTATTAATATTACTGCAAGAACAGGCAGTTGTGATTCAGTTGTAGGAATAGAAAGGCGATGATAGGGAAGAGTACACAAGCGCCGCCGCCAGAGAGAGAGATCGAAAGCTGGAAGATTTCTTCGGAGAGGGATTGTGGAACGTGGCCCTGAAGCCGGTGTGCAGAAGCGTCCGTATGGATTCGGATGAGTAGGGATCCGGATGATAGTAAGCGCACACGCATTATCCCCGTTAACGGATAGAATCCCGGTGATGTTGCAGGCTGTGATTCAATGAGTGATAAATGAAGGTGGTACCGCGTATCTGCGCCCTTTGCCAGAGTATGGCAGAGGGTGTTTTAATGTAGAAAAGGAGGACATAACATGAAAAGAGAGCTGGCCAAAACCTATGACCCCAAAGGCATAGAAGAGAGACTGTATCAGAAGTGGATGGACAACAAATATTTTCACGCCGAGGTGGATAAGACGAAGACACCTTTTACCATCGTGATTCCCCCGCCAAATATCACGGGACAGCTGCATATGGGACATGCACTGGATAATACCATGCAGGATATCCTCATTCGCTATAAGAGGATGCAGGGGTACAATGCGCTCTGGCAGCCGGGCACCGACCACGCATCCATTGCCACGGAGGTAAAGATCATTGAGAAGTTGAAAGAGGAGGGCATTGATAAGAACGATCTTGGCCGCGAGGGCTTTTTGGAACGGGCCTGGGACTGGAAGCGGGAGTACGGCGGCAGGATCGTTTCCCAGCTTAAGAAACTGGGTTCTTCCTGTGATTGGGACAGGGAGCGCTTTACCATGGATGAGGGCTGCAACAAGGCGGTCACGGAAGTGTTCTGCAAGATGCATGAAAAAGGCTGGATTTATAAAGGAAGCCGCATCATCAACTGGTGTCCGGTATGTAATACTTCCATTTCAGACGCTGAGGTGGAATATGAGGAGCAGGCAGGGCATTTCTGGCATATCAAGTATCCGTTGGTGGATGAGAACGGACAGCCCAGTAAGACGGAGTTTTTGGAGTTTGCGACCACCCGTCCGGAGACCATGCTGGGCGATACCGCTGTGGCGGTGAACCCAGGTGATGAGAGATATACTTATTTAAAAGGAAGACAGGTCTGGCTGCCGATCGTGAACAAGGCGATCCCCGTGGTGGAAGATGATTACGTGGACATGGAGTTTGGAACGGGTGTGGTAAAGATTACGCCGGCCCATGATCCGAACGACTTTGAGGTGGGCAAGCGTCATAACCTGCCGGAAGTGAATATAATGAATGACGATGCAACGATCAATGCAAACGGCGGCAAGTATGAGGGCTTGGACCGCTATGTGGCAAGAAAGAAGATCGTGGAGGAACTGGAGCAGGCAGGGCTTCTGGTGCGCGTAGAGGATTATTCCCATAATGTGGGAACCCATGACCGCTGTAAGACAACGATCGAGCCCATGATCAAGAAGCAGTGGTTTGTGAAGATGGATGAACTGATAAAGCCTGCGGTGGAAGCGGTGAAAAAGGGAGAGATTAAGCTGATTCCGGAACGCATGGAGAAGATTTACTTCAACTGGACGGACAACATCCGCGACTGGTGCATCAGCCGCCAACTCTGGTGGGGACACAGGATTCCGGCGTATTATTGCGATCAGTGCGGCGAGATCGTAGTTGCGGCAAAAGAGCCTGAGGTATGTCCGAAGTGCGGCGGGAAACACTTTACGCAGGATCCGGACACACTGGACACCTGGTTTTCCTCGGCGCTGTGGCCTTTTTCCACATTGGGATGGCCTGAACATACGGAAGATCTGGATTATTTCTATCCCACAGATGTGCTGGTGACCGGTTATGATATCATTTTCTTCTGGGTCATCCGGATGATCTTCTCCGGGTATGAGCAGATGGGGGAGAAACCTTTTAAGACAGTGTTGTTCCATGGGCTGGTGAGGGATTCCCAGGGACGTAAGATGAGTAAATCACTGGGGAACGGCATTGATCCGCTGGAGATCATCGACCAGTACGGCGCGGATGCCCTGAGGCTGACGCTGATCACAGGCAATGCGCCCGGTAATGACATGCGTTTCTACTATGAAAGAGTGGAGGCCAGCCGGAACTTTGCCAACAAGGTATGGAATGCGTCCCGTTTCATTATGATGAATATGGATCAGGAGGAAGAAAAGACAGGCAGGCGCGGCTGGGAGGTATCCTATGATGAGATCAGGGATAGTCTGTATCCGGTGGACAAATGGATCCTTTCGAAGCTGAACACTCTCGTCAGGGAAGTGACGGATAACATGGACAGTTTTGAATTGGGTATCGCGGTACAGAAAGTCTATGACTTTATCTGGGATGAGTTCTGTGACTGGTATATTGAAATGGTGAAGCCCAGACTCTACAGCATGGAGGCTGGTGAGGAAGACGGAAAGAGGGCGGCGCTGTGGACTTTGCAGAATGTGCTGATTGATGCTCTGAAACTTTTACATCCTTATCTGCCATTTATCACAGAAGAAATCTTCTGCACATTGCAGAGCACAGAAGAGTCTATTATGATTTCCCGGTGGCCTGTATTCAACGATGACAGGCAGTACACGAAGGAAGAGACGGCGATTGAACTGATGAAGGAAGCTGTGCGCGGCATCCGCAATGTGAGGACACAGATGAATGTGGCGCCGGGGAAGAAGGCGGCGGTGTATGTGGTCAGTGACAGGGATGAGGTACGGCAGATCTTTACGGAAGGCAGACAGTTTTTCACTGCACTGGCAGCAGCTTCGGAGGTGACCATCCAGGCGGATAAGAGCGGTATCGATGACAGCGCCGTGTCAGTGGTGATCCCTAATGCAACTGTCTACATTCCCTTTGAGGAACTGGTGGATATCGCACAGGAGATTGAGCGGCTCCAAAAGGAAGAAAAACGTCTGGAGGGCGAACTGGCCAGAGTGAAAGGGATGCTTGGCAATGAGAAGTTCATGTCCAAGGCGCCGGAGCAGAAGGTGGCTGAGGAACGCGCAAAGCTTGAGAAATACACCCAGATGAAGGCACAGGTAGAAGAACGCCTGTCCCAGCTTGCACAGATATAGAGGATAATTCCGCAAGAATTTTCTTTTGGGGCTGGAAAAGTGCAAAGATTTGGTGTAGAGTTATATATAAGGGTAATCTGGTTTTTATCTGGAAATGAAAATAAGTGACACTAGTGTCATGAGGAAAGTGGGGTGAGTCACGTGGCCGTATCAAATCTTTCGTCAGAGCAGCTGGAGAAACTGAAAGCGGCAATGGCCAAGGCGAAGGGTCTATCTCCGGCAGCGCCTGCAGCATCGGTGCTCAAGCAGGGAGAGGAAACACAGTCAGCAGCTGTAGAACAATCGGAAGAAGAGAAGAAACCTCTGATAGAGACCAATCTGGCAGAAGGCACATATCTGCGCGTAGAAGATGACGAGATGACAGCGTGGCTCTACCTGATGCCACCGGCAGAGGGTCAGACGTATTCCAAGCGTGAGCTGGAAAGCTATCTGGAACAGCAAGGGGTGGTCAAGGGATATCACAGTTCCAATCTCTCTGCGATGGTCAAGAAGAAAGTCTATGAGAGGGAAATCCTGGTTGCGAAAGGGCAGGAGTCTGTGCCGGGGAATGATGGCTATTTTGAGTATCTCTTTTCTCCGGAGGAACATATGGGGCCTACCATCCGGGAGGACGGCACCGTAGATTATTCCAGTATGAGTGCGCTTCAAAACGTACACAAAGGTGATAAGGTAGCAATCTATCATTATGCGGTACCTGGTGAGGACGGCTATACAGTGCTGGGTAATGTATTGAAGGCTGCGGCGGCCAGGGATCTTCCGCCCATGCGGGGGAAAGGCATAACCAGGGAGAATGGCGTATATTATGCGCTAAATGACGGCAAAATAGAAGTAAAAGACGGCAAGATCGATATTCAGAATGTACATGAGATCATGGGTGATGTGGATGCCATTATTGGAAAGATAGAGTTCTTTGGTGATGTCATCATCAATGGTAATGTGGAGGGCGGTGTCACGATTCGTGCCGGGCGTAATATTGAGATACATGGTACCACCGGCGGCGCTTCGCTCTTTGCAGGCGGTGATGTGCTTTTGTCCCGCGGGATACAGGGCGGCGGCAAGATATCGGCCAGAGGCAATGTGTTTGCGGAATTTATAGAAAATACCACAGTGGAGGCAGGCGGTATCGTCCAGTCCAACGTTATCCTGAATTCCAAAGTGTCCGCAAAGGATAAGGTGATCACCAATGGTAAGAAGGGCGCTATTATTGGCGGACAGGTACATGCGCTCAAGAGTATTGAAGCCATGACGGCTGGCAATGACGTGGAGGTAAAGACGATTTTGCACTGCGGTTATCAGCCGGAGTCTTTCGACCTGTTGTTGGAAAACAGGCGCAAGGAAGCGGAGATCAAGGAAAAACTTGCCAAACTGGTGGATGCCATGACGGAGGCATTGCGTGAGAAACGCAGACGGGGTGCCAATACCGCGATGACTACGGAAGCAAACCTTTCCGAGTGGAACCGCTTAAAGGATGAATATTTTGCGGAATTGGATAAGATAGGCAAAGAACGGGAAGAACTGGAGACGACCATGGAGGAGGGCCGGGAATCTTATATTAAGGTGGACGGCAATCTTTACAGGAATGTGGTCATCAGTATCAATGCGGAGCGGATGATCATGGACAGAAATACCTGTTATATGAAATATACCGCGGATAAGGGTGTCATCGAGGGTACGGTAATCATACACAATTAGCAGCGGGAGCAGCAGGAGAATGACACAGATCAGTGATCTTTACGGGGCAGCGCAGGAGTATATCAGCGCTACCCCGAAATTTACGAAGAAAAACAGTATGGACAACACCCGGAAATTCCTGGCGCATCTGGGAAATCCGGCACAGAACTGTAAGATACTTCACGTAGCGGGCACAAACGGAAAAGGCTCTGTTTGTGCCTATTTGTCAACCGTTTTAAAGAAGGCGGGCATCCGGTGCGGCATGTTTGTTTCACCGCACCTGGTGACCATGCGGGAACGGTTTGTGATCGATGGGGAACTGGTGAGTGAAAAGGAGTTTGTAGATGCTTTTCACGTGGTGAAGAAGCATCTGGACAATTTGCCCCAGGATCTGCAAAGGAAAGCTTATCATCCCACTTTTTTTGAGTTTCTTTTCTTTATGGCGATGGTGCTTTTTGAGAAAAGGGGCGTGGAATTTGCAGTTTTGGAGACCGGCCTTGGGGGCAGGTTGGATGCCACCAATGTTGTGGCGAATAAGGCACTTTGTATCCTGACTTCCATCGGTTATGACCATATGGAGTATCTGGGGGATACACTTTCTGAGATCGCAGGAGAGAAAGCGGGGATTCTGCGGCCGGGTGTGCCGGTGGTCTATCCGGTCAGACAGTCGGATGTGGTGCAGGTGATCGAAAATTATGCGGCAAAAATCGGCGCGAAAACCTTTCCGGTAGAAAAGACGGCGATAAAAGAAATAAAGATTCTGGATAAAACAATTGATTTTTCTCTCCATTTAAACTATTATGATTATATTGGTTTTACTGTGTCTACATCTGCGCTCTATCAGATTGAGAATGCTTCTTTGGCGGCAACGGCGCTGGGAGTTCTTCAGGATTCCCGTATTACGGCGAAAGTTTTGCAGGAGGGTATCCGGGAAACATTCTGGGAAGGCAGGATGGAGGAAATTTTTCCAGGCGTATATCTGGACGGCGCCCATAATATAGATGGCATGAAGGCCTTTTTGGAGACGGTGAAGGCACATCCCTGCGGTGGCAGAAGGAAATTACTCTTTTCCAGCGTGCGGGACAAGCAGTATGAGGAAGCAGCGAAGGCACTCGCAGGATCAGGCTTGTTTGAGGAGATCGGCGTTGCCGCTCTTTCAGGGGAAAGGGCATTGCCGCTTCAGAGATTGGAAGAGTCGTTTGAACAGTGTACAGGTGTCAAAGTCATGGCCTATGAGACGTTAGAGACAGCTCTTAAAGGGCTGCTGTCACACAGGGCTGACGGGGACAGGGTGTATATTGTCGGTTCATTATATTTGGCGGGCGAAGTCAAAGCCCTTATAAGGAGATCAGGGCATGATCAATTTTGAAGAAGAGTTGAAGAAGTTCCATCCCAGTCTGGAAGTGGAGGATGCGGAGGAAGCAATTTATAATCAGGATCTGACGGATATGGCTGATTTGATGGTGAAGATAGTCAAAGATGCTAAGAAAGTGGAAGAAGAATAGGGGATTGGCATAGATGATCTGTTATCGGTGTGGATGTACTCTGTCAGAACACAATTTCTGTACGAACTGTGGTGCCGATGTAACCCTTTATAAAAGGATTATATATATATCGAACCGTTTTTATAATGACGGATTGGAAAGGGCGAGTGTCAGAGATCTGACAGGCGCTATTGCAAGTTTGAGACAGAGTTTGAAGTTTGACAAGAATAATGTGGAGGCCCGCAATCTGCTTGGCCTTGTATATTTTGAGACGGGTGAGGTGGTAGCAGCCTTAAGCGAGTGGGTTATCAGCAAGAACCTGCGCCCGAAGAAGAATATTGCGGATGATTATATCGATATGATCCAGACCAATCAGAACCGGCTGGACACGATCAATCAGACGATCAAAAAGTATAATCAGGCGCTTACCTACTGTAACCAGGACAGTCTGGATCTGGCGGTGATCCAGCTGAAAAAAGTGCTTTCTTTAAATCCGAAATTTATCAGGGCACATCAGCTGCTGGCCCTTTTGTATATTAACAGCGAAGAATGGGAACGGGCTAAAAGGGAACTGACCAAATGTCTGGAGATTGACGCCAACAATACGGCCACCCTCCGTTATCTCAAAGAAGTAAATGAGATGCTGATGCCCGAAGAAGGGGTCAAGAATACTGCGAAGAAACCTAAGAAGTCGGAGGAAATCGTCAAGTACCAGAGTGGAAATGAGACGATCATACAGCCCGTCAATATGAAAGAGGGCAAGGGAGTCACCTCGCTTCTGAATCTGGGGATTGGGCTTGCAATCGGTATAGCCATCGCTTTTTTCCTGATCCTGCCGGCCAGAATACAGTCAGCCAAGGCAAATATTGATGAGGACTTGCGTAAAGTCAGTGAACAGTTGGATGCCAAGACGGCTACCATAGATGAATTGCAGCAGCAGCTCGGTGTGTTGCAGGAAGAAAAGGGAAATCTGGAGCAGGATCTGGCGGCGTATCTGGGAACAGACGGCACATTACGGTCTGTGGACAGCCTGATGAAAGCTGCTGACGCATACCTGACCAATCCGGAGGAAGTCACGGTGGTGGCGGATTATCTGGAGGAGATCGAGGCGGAAGCGGTCGAGGGTGAAAGCGATAATTCGGAAGCCTTTGAAAATCTCTACAATACGTTGCTGGCATTGGTGGGGCCGGGTATCGCGGAGTCCTATTACAATGATGGCTATGAGGCATATCGGCAGGAGAATTACGCAGATGCGGTGCCAAATCTGGAGAAGGCTTTCCAGTATGATGCTACCAATGGTGAGGCGCTTTATAATCTGGCCAATGCCTATTACCGCCTGGGAAAGATGGAGGAAGCGAAAGATGCTTACCTTCAGGTGATCCAGCTTTTCCCGGGCACGGAAAAGGCCAGTAAGTCCGAGGATTTCCTACAGGAGATGGAGGATGAGATACAGGATTAAGAACGGCAGCGCCGGAGACGGCGGACAGGCGTTTGGAAGAGAATCCTAAGATAAAAGATATCATAAAGACACGAAAGAGAACGTAGTGGGATACACATTACGTTCTCTTTATTTATATATAAATCAGAAGGGAGTTTACATAATATGGAAGAGGACTTCAGAGTGATAGACAATTACCTTATGATAAGGATGCCGACAGAAATAGATCATCATAAGTCGGTTAACATAAGTTCAAAAGCGGACAGATTTATTCTTTCCAGGGAAGTGCAAAATATTGTCTTTGATTTTTCTCAGACAACCTTTATGGACAGTTCGGGAATAGGGATTCTTGTGGGACGATATAAGAAAATCTCCTGCTTTGGGGGGAAGGTGTATGCCGTGCATACGGACAGCCGCATCAGGAGGATTCTGCTTTTGGCCGGGGTGGAGAATATTGTGGAGATTACGGAATAGAGTAATGCAGTGAATTGGTATGGAGAGAAAGGAGCAGGAAACAGCTATGATAGAGATTTTGGAGAAGAAAGATTACAGACAGATCACGAATGAGATACATCTGGAATTTGCGGCGGTGTCGGATAATGAGTCCTTTGCGCGGATGGCGGTGTCGGCTTTTATCACCCCTTTGAATCCAACGCTGGAGGAGGTATCTGATGTGAAGACTGCTATTTCCGAGGCGGTGACCAATGCGATCATCCATGGTTATGAAAACAGGGGAAATGTTACAGACCGTATCTACATGAACTGTGAACTGAAAAAGGACATGCTGGAGGTGGAAATCATAGACCGGGGTGTGGGGATAGAAGACATAGCAAGAGCCATGGAACCTTTATTTACGACCAGACCGGAACTGGAGCGGTCCGGGATGGGATTTGCGTTCATGGAGGCATTTATGGATGATCTGGAAGTGCAGTCAGAACCGGGGCAGGGGACTGTGGTGCGCATGTGTAAGAAGATTGGCCTGGGTTCCTGGATCGGCAGTGAGGAATAGCCCATGGAAGAGACTGCCGCATTAATCGAACGATCACAGGCAGGAGATAAAGAGGCAAGAGAGATACTGATTGAGGAAAACCTGGGGCTGGTGCGCCATATTGTGAAGCGTTTTGTGGGGAGAGGCTATGATGCGGAAGATCTTTTTCAGATTGGGTGTATCGGACTGATGAAGGCGATCGATAAGTTTGATCTGCAATTTGAGGTGCGTTTTTCCACCTATGCAGTGCCCATGATACAGGGAGAGATCAAGCGGTTCTTGCGGGATGACGGGATGGTCAAGGTCAGCCGTACCTTAAAGGAGAATGGATGGAAGGTCAAGCAGGCGGCGGAAAGGCTTTCCCAGACTTATGGGAGGGAGGCGACTTTACAGGAATTGTCGGAAGCAACTTCCTTAAGTGTGGAGGATATTGTGATGGCTCTGGATGCCAATGTGGAAGTAGAGTCTATTTATAAGTCTGTCTATCAGTCTGATGGGAATGAGATCTATCTGGTGGATCAGGTGGTGGGCGGCAGTGCAGGTGTGGGCTGTGCCGCAGGCTTGAACAGTCTCAATGGGAGCGGGGCTTGTGAGGATGTGGAGAAGGAAAAAATCCTGAATCATATGCTGCTGGAGGAACTGTTAGGAAAGCTGGGCGACACGGAGAGACAGCTGATAGCCATGCGTTATTTTCAGGATAAGACACAGGTGGAAGTGGCCCAATGTCTGGGAATCAGTCAGGTACAGGTGAGCCGTATGGAGAAGCGGATTCTGTTGCATTTGCGGGAGGAAGTGTGTTAGACTGAAACCAGAATGAACTGAGATAAAGCGGAAACAGGGTCATGATTAGGATAGGATTGTGGCATAGGTGAAGCGGGAAAGGCAGGGTGCAGGAGATGAACACATTTCAATATCAGGTAGTAAGCATCGATGGAGATTATGCAAACCTGAAACGAATTGATGAAGAAAGTGAAGAATTAAAACTGGTGGCCAGAGCGCTTCTGCCCCCTGAGATTACAGAGGGGACGAAGCTTCTGTATGAGATGTTGGAATACCGGATTATCGAGTGACGGGGATTGTGGCTTGCAGGATGTCCAATCCGGTGTGAGAGGGAGCAGCAGGGCAGTCGTTTCTCACACTATACGATGCCCAGAAGGTGCCCGATCCAGTATAGTACGCCCAGGCACCAGCTGGTGAAGATGCCATAGAGGATGACAGGGCCGGCAATGGTAAAGATTTTACAGCCGATACCAAAAACCTGTCCTTCCTTCTGGTACTCGATCGCAGCCGAAGCGATGGAGTTGGCAAAGCCTGTGATGGGTACCAGTGCGCCGGCACCGCCCCACTCTACCAGTTTGGGATAAATATTGCATCCGGTGAGAAGCACGCTCACAAGCACTAAGAGCATGGAACACCAGGAACCGGCGGTATCCTTGTCGAGCCCCAGGGAGTTCGTTGCATAGTTTAAGATAATCTGTCCGACCAGACAGATCAGGCCGCCAATGAGAAATGCCTTGCACATGCGAAGCGGCAGGCTGTATTTGGGGGTGGTCTGTTCCACGTGCTGCCTGTAGGCGGCTTCCTTTTTTTCCTGCATGGTCTGTGGTTTCTGATTTTGTGTCATGTTTTGATAGTTCCCTTCTTAAATTAGTATAGATTCCAAAATTACGGATTGCCATACAAAAATACACGCTGTGTAAAATAGATCAGGCTTCCCAACAGCTTTCCAAGTGCCACTGCCAGGATGGCAATGCCCAGACCATGACGAAATCCAATCCTTCTTGCAAAGACGGGTATGGTGTTGAGCATTTCTGCGATAGCCAGCGCCAGGCAGCCTACAAAAATACCGGCAAACAGGCCGAAAATGAGTAAGAAAATTACTCCGATAAAATCCCAGATGCCATTGGTAGTGCCCTGTCCGAATATCTGTCTTTGCCTCACAAATTCCCCGATCATGCCCCAATCGCTGAAAATACTGAAGAATCCGCCGGCCAAGGTACCTAACACCACCATTTCTTCCAGCACGAATATCTTGCGGGCAACGTGCATTTTGCCGGCAAAGCGGGGAATCAGCCCAACCGAGATCAGGACGGTGAATACACCGGCGGAAACGATCAGGCCGGCGCTGATGCCGATGACTGCCAGAAGGATTTGCCTAAGAAACATCAATCGTCTTGCCCTCCCTGTCTGCCGTCTCGATCAGGGATTTGTTTACATCCTGTTCGTAAACGCGCATTTCTACTTCTATGGGTGTGGGATCCTTAGTGATTCTTCTGCCGCCGATATGGTTGAAGAACACAATGATACCCACCGCCAGGCCGATAGAGTAGGATAATTCTAAAATGCCATAGCCGTCTCCGGGCCGTCCCATCACCATTTCATATATTTTGCTGAAGACATCATTGATGCCAATATCGTTATGGAAGGCCATGATGGTAAAGGCAGTGCCGAAGAAGCTGACACAGGCCACGAAGAGGAGTTTGATCCATTGTATAAAGCCTTTATGCCTGTCTACATGAATGTACTCGATCAGAATATCCGATTCGCCCAGATTTTCTATGGAAACACCGGGGCAGACCTTTTCAATCTCCTCAATGACTTTCAGGATGCTGATGACCTGGCGCTTTTCTGAATCTTTCTTGAAATGATGCAGTTTAATGGCTTTGACTTTGGCCAGGATATGGGCATCGGAGCAGGTGAGTTTTCCGATATCCTTTAAATACACATCCGGGGATTGCAGTTCCACGTTCTGTTCAGCTTTTAAATAGATGGTCGCACTGTTGGTTGACATAATACTCCTTGCATCAATTAGGTCATGCCTATATTTATGGAAGAAATTCTGCTGTTTATTCGAGACCGCAGAGTGAATCTGCCAAGCAGGCATGGCCGGACTTATTCTGCAAAGCAAACTGCTTTGGGAATTAGTATGCGGATATATGGTTATTTTATACATTCCTATCAGAAGATATATCCTGGACAAAAAAAGACGCTTCTCATCGAAAAGCGCCTTTTAAAAATTTCCTTAATGCGTAAACTCATAAGTTTCCTGTTGCAATTTCTCGGAGAGAGTGTTTAAGTCAGCAGACCATTTCGTCAGTTCTTCCACGGCTTTGGTCTGTTTTAGAGAAATATCTTTTGTCTGATAGCTGATGGAGAGACATTCCCCGCTGGTTTCCATGATCTGACCAAAGGCCTGGTTCATGATCGGCTCTGACGGTATTCAGAAATTCGCCTTTTGCGTTCATCCATGTTTCGATTTCCTGGGCGGCTTTCCGGGAAGTAAGGCTTTCGTTCTTTACACTGGAATCCATCATGATGGAAGAAGCCAGTCCATAGCTGATTCCGGCTGTTAATCCGATACAGATGATGCAGATAATGCAAATGATAATGATAAATTTAGTTCTCAGGCTGTGCATTGTCATTTCCTCCGTAGTGTCTATAAAACTTATTGTTATATTATAATGCATCAAAAGATATTATAATATGGCGGGAAAGAAAATTTCTGGTTTTTGCCATAAAAGTTACTTCATATTTACCTGACAGATAAATGGACGGTTATGAGAAAGAGCAATCGGTCTGATTATGGCGGCAATTGTATCATCGCAGCTTTAATAGCATCAACAATTTATCGCTGTAGTTCCCGTTATTTAGCTTAAAAGAGCGAGGCCGCTGTCCGTAAACGGTAAATCCCAGTTTCTGATAGAGGCTGATGGCTGGCAGGTTGTCTGAAACAACTTCCAGTTCCACCTGTTCATAGCCTGCGCCTGCGGCAAATGTAATGAGCTCAGACAGAATCTGATATCCCAGACCCTGACCCCACGCAGCCTTTAGGATGGCAATGCCGAAGGTGGCTCTGTGCCGGGTTTTCTTTTTGTCCAGAACAGCAAAGAGGCTGGCATTGCCCACCAGCGTATCGCCCTCAAAGGCGGAGATCATAATACCGGTCTTATCCTGAACAAATTTGCGGATGAAATCTTCTTCCTCCTGCACACTGAAATCCAGTTCTTCCGGATAGCTGATCCCGTGCTCGGTCTCCAGAGCAGACTGCTTCAGATAAGATAGGAGTTTTGGCGCATCCTGTGCCTGCGGACTTCTTAAGGTATAAAGGGTGCCGTTTCTACCGATGAAAGTTTTTGCCTGATACTGCATGGTAATCCTCCTTGTTGGCGGTATTGTTATATCATTGCTTTCTGTTTGCCGGTATAGTCTCTGGAAATAATCTTGAATACACATACGGAATCTGCCTGTGCATCCGTAAATTCCACATTTTTTCCTGACTGGTTTGCATACATTAGACTTAAACCATGTCGTTTCTCTGCACTGTCTTCAATAAATTTCACGGTGCCATTGCCGATGATACTGGAATAATAATAGCCGGAATTGCACGGCGTGTCTGCGTGCAGAGGTTCTCCTTCGTCAAAGATGGTGAAAGATACTTTGTTGTTGGTGTGCAGGATATTTAGTTTGCGTCCTTCTTTGGCACAGTGGAAATAGAGAAGCAGGGAACCTTCCGTAATCTCATAGCCATAGCTTAAGGGGACGACATAAGGCATATCCCCATCGATCATGGCAATGCTGGCCGTTTTGCATTTGTTTAGGATGTTTGTTAGTGTCAGGATATCGGATACTTCTCTGTCTTTTCGTCTCATGATGGTGTTCGCCCTCCTGAAGATGATGTATGGATTTTGGAGTATAGTATTAATATAAAGCGGGTGAAATTTATTGTCAAACCCGGACTTGACAAGGAGAAGCATTCCGTCTATAATACTCTCAAAGCATAACAATTTCTAGATAACAATAATGTGTCAAATCA
>CAMNXA010000054.1 GCA_946566685.1 uncultured Lachnospiraceae bacterium | reverse complement strand
AGATACCATCCTGTGCATCGTTGAACGGAAGTTTGGATACAGAAGATAAGGAAGCTACTGCACCATGAGTATCACGTCCGTGCATCGGGTTAGCACCAGGAGCGAAAGGCTGACCTTTCTTACGTCCGTCAGGTGTGTTACCTGTAGCCTTACCGTAGGTTACGTTGGAAGTAATGGTAAGGATGGAAGTTGTCGGAACGCCTTCTCTGTAGGTATGATGTCTTCTGATAGCTGTCATGAACTTGTGTACGATCTCCTGAGCGATCTCGTCTACGCGGTCATCGTCATTACCATATTTCGGGAACTCACCAGTGGTCTTGAAGTCAACGATGATACCGTCTTCGTCTCTGATCGGCTCAACCTTAGCATACTTGATAGCGGATAAGGAGTCAGCCACGATAGACAGACCTGCAACACCTGTTGCGAAATAACGCTTAACGTCTCTGTCATGAAGAGCCATCTCTGCTCTCTCATAGCAGTATTTGTCATGCATGTAGTGGATAATGTTCAATGTGTTTACATATACATCTGCCTGCCACTCTAACATGTCAATAAATTTATCCATAACGTCATCGTAATCGAGAACGTCACCGGTAACAGGACGATACTTAGGACCAACCTGTTTCTTGGTAACTTCATCAATACCACCGTTTAAAGCGTATAACAGACACTTGGCAACGTTAGCACGTGCGCCGAAGAACTGCATCTCTTTACCGATAACCATGGAAGATACGCAGCATGCGATACCGTAGTCATCACCATGAGTCACTCTCATCAGATCATCGTTCTCATACTGGATGGAAGAAGTCTGGATGGACATCTTAGCACAGTATTTCTTCCATGCCTCAGGAAGCCTTGTGGACCAGAGAACTGTTAAGTTGGGCTCCGGAGAAGGTCCTAAGTTGGTTAATGTGTGCAGATAACGGAAGCTCATCTTTGTTACCATCGGACGACCGTCAACACCAACACCACCGAGAGACTCGGTTACCCATACCGGATCGCCAGCGAAAATCTGGTTGTACTCAGGTGTACGAGCAAACTTGATGCATCTTAACTTCATAATGAAGTGGTCAACGAATTCCTGAATCTGCTGCTCTGTGAAAGTACCGTTAGCAAGATCACGCTCTGCATATACATCAAGGAAAGTAGATGTACGTCCAAGGGACATAGCAGCACCGTTCTGCTCTTTAACTGCACACAGATATCCGAAATATACAGCCTGAATAGCTTCCTGTACGTTGGATGCCGGTTTGGAGATATCGCAGCCATAAGAAGCAGCCATCTCTTTCATCATCTTCAGGGCAACCATCTGTTCGGAGAGCTCTTCACGAAGACGGATTACATCATCTGTCATAACGCGGCCTGTGGAATCTTTCTGCTCCTGTTTGTCCTCGATCAGTCTGTCGATACCGTACAGAGCAACACGTCTGTAGTCACCGATGATACGGCCGCGGCCATAAGCATCCGGAAGACCTGTGATGATGTGGGAAGAACGGCAAGCTCTCATCTCCTGATTGTAAGCATCGAAGCAGCCTGCGTTGTGTGTTTTTCTGTGGGTAGAGAAGAACTCGCTGACTTCGGGATCTACTTCATAACCATTGTCAGAACATGCCTTCTCAGCCATTCTGATACCGCCATAAGGCTGAAGGGAACGTTTGAAAGGCTTATCTGTCTGGAAACCTACAATTGTCTCCTTGCTCTTGTCAAGATAGCCGGGGCCATGGGATGTGATGGTGGAAATCACCTTGGTGTCCATATCAAGTACACCGCCAGCCTCACGTTCCTGCTTCTGTAAGTCAAGAACCTGTGCCCATAAGTCTTTCGTGTTCTGTGTAGCTTCGGCTAAGAAGGACTCGTCACCATCATAAGGATGATAGTTCCTCTGGATAAAGTCACGGACATTGACTTCTTTGTCCCACTTACCGCCTACAAAATCTTTCCATTCTGGTCTCATTTTGAAATAACCTCCTATTTAAAATTTTTTAATAATGTTTTGTGGTTAAAACATGCTTATCCAGTACCAATATTATATGTTATAAAAAGTGAAAGAGTCAAGACAGCCTTTGTACTTTTTCGCATACAAATGCCAAAAATTAACTTAAAAATTTGTGAAAATTGTATGTAAAAAAATGCAGGTACAAAATATAGATAATGAGGACATTTTAAAATAAGAAATTTCTTGCACAACCTCTGCATTGCGATTATAATCAACATGAATAGATTCTGGCTATTCTAACAGACTATTACTATTAAGATTAAATCGGAGGTGTAAATATGGCACAGATCAGTAAAGATACAACCATCGGCGAAGCGCTCAGGATTAACATGGATATCGCACCGGTTCTCATGGAGATTGGGATGCACTGTCTTGGATGTCCGTCCGCACAGGGCGAGACGCTGGAAGAGGCAGCTATGGTACATGGGATTGCAGTCGAGGATTTGATGTCCAAGATCGATGCGGTCACAGGCGCATAATAACAGCGGCAGACGGAGGATGGCACGGAGCGAATCCGCCATAATGTCATAAGCGATAAAAAGGGGCTTCCATATGTTGGGAAGCCCTTTTCAAGTACTATGATATTCGCATTTAAAAAGTTCTCCGCTTATATCTGCGCCAAAACTTCCAACGCATTATCCTGAATCAGCGGTTCGTAATGTTCTTCCAGATAAGCGCCGGTGGCGGCCGCTGTTTTTTCTACCCTGGCATATTCCGAGATCAGACTGCATACCCGGTTGTATGCATCCATATCCATGGAGGATGGATTCAGAACGAGAAGGTACTTGCCGGATACATCGTCCTTGTAGAGAGAGTTTGCATCCGGGTAGGAAGCGGAAGCTATGCGGGCCAGTCTGGTCACATCCCTGAGAGAGGAGAAGGAGAACAGACGGCTGGCAATCTTTGCAGGCGCGGGTTCCTTTTTGGCCTTGGCTGCTGCGCCGGAGGACTGGGCCGCTGTCTGAGAGACATCGTCAGACAGGTCGGAACCGTTCATTTTGCGAAGCATATTAAGCACTTCATCCGCACCATCGGCAAAGCTGTCCATGAGTTCCTCAGCCTCCTCCGCAAAACCGTCCTCATCATGAACGGAGGGGGCAAACTTGGAAAAACGGGTATCCAGTTCTTCCGGATCTTCTACCTTGGTGACGATCAATACGATGCACTCTGCGTTTAGGGGGATCGCTTCGATCATCAGGGGGATGTCTTCCGCCTCAAAACCGCATTCATAGGCGGCCTGCTGCATCATGTCGCGAAAAAGGCTCTTGGCTTTTTCTGTGCCGTAGGCCAGCTCACTGATTTTTAATTCTCTGTTAAGAAGATCCTCCCTGGTCAAAGTGCATCGGATCTGGTGTTCATTTACTTTTTCTATTTTCATTGAGATGTTCACATCCTTACTATTTACTTTTTTGCCACTATATTATACTTTGCGTCAGTTTTAGTCAATAGTGCGCGGAAAGTGTTTAAAAAATTTTAATAATTTTAGAATATGCTTGCTTTTTTGTCAGATTATGGTTATAATCCAACTACAAGATGTCTCCTGACAATCAGCAGCGAAAGGAGGCATGCACAATTTCATAAATAACATCTGTTCCTCCCGGACTTTCATCAGAGGGAGGAAGTCTTATAGGCGGTGTGCCTGGTCAGAGACCATATCTTATTCCCCTCTATATTTCACAATTATAATTCACAAGGAATGAGTAGGTTATACAGTTATTTTTCTATTTTGCATGTCAGGGATATCTTTAGAACTATTTCCACCCCATATATCATATGCCGTTAGTATATCACAATTGATTATTTATATTTCCTTTTGGCTGGTTAGAGAAAGAGGTGGACGGTTACACTGTATGAGACAGAGTATCTTCGATATGAACCTGATTTATTCATTGCGTAAGGAAGTTCCCGCTTGCCGGCGTTTATGGATTATGGTCCATGCAGTGGGAGATTTGGCATCAAAGTTACCTCACAACGCGGAAAAATGCGAAAAATGTCAAAATCATGATGACTGGAAAGAAATAGTTTGCTATAATTAGGACGGTCAGAAAGGAGCTGGATACATGAAAAAAGCAATTCCGGTGATAATCGCGATCGTCCTTATTGTAGTGGTCGCAGGAGCAGGGTTTGGAGCGAAGCTGTTAGAGAAATATTCTTATTCTAAGGAACGGGCAGATCTGAAAGAGTATTTTGGTGTCAGGGGTGCGGATGATGTGCCCGTGATCTTGCAGGATGAACGGATTGAAGAGCATGCGAAGCTTTGGGATGGTGTGTGTTATTTTGATCTGGCTACGGTGCATAAATATTTTAATGATAGATTTTATGAAGATAAAAAGGAAGGACTTCTTCTCTATGCCCTGCCGGATCAGGTGGTCAGGACGCAGATAGGAACGGATATTCTTACCCGGGGGGATGAGAGTGAAGCCAGGGGGTATGTGATTGCCAGGTATGAGGGTGACATGCTCTATATCGCGGCGGATTATGTGAAGGAATACGCCAATTTTTCTTATGAGCTCTTTTATGAGCCCAACCATATGCAGGTTTATACGGAGTGGAATGAGAGGCAGGTGGCAACGATCGCCAAAGATACCCAGGTGCGTTATCAGGGCGGGATCAAGAGTGATATCCTGACAGATGTGAGCAAGGGCGATGAGGTTGTCGTATTGGAAGAAATGGAGAACTGGTCGAAGGTAAAGACGAAGGATGCCTTCATCGGTTATGTGGAAAATAAGAGGTTGGAGGAGCAGAGTACGCAGACGCCGGTTCCGGTGACGGATTATGTGGAGCCGGTGTATGAGTCCAATACAAGGGATTATAAAATAAATCTGGCGTGGCACGGCATAGGCGGCGTGGACGGCAATGAAACGCTGGATGGGATGCTTGCTGATACCAAGAGTATCAATGTGATATCCCCGACCTGGTTTACGCTGGTGGGGAATGAGGGAGATTTCAGCAGTTTTGCAACCCAGTCCTACGTGGATAAGGCCCATGAGAGAGGCCTTGAGGTGTGGGCGTTAGTGGGCAATGTGGAGAGCGTGGATGTGGATATGTATGAGGTGCTTGCCGGCACCACCAACAGGACGCATCTGATAGACGGCCTGATCAATACTGCACTGGAATATGGCCTGGACGGCCTCAATATTGACTTTGAAAATATCAGTCTGGATGCGGGGGAACCTTTTATTCAGTTTATCAGGGAGCTTTCCATTCCTTGCAGGGAGCACGGAATCGTACTTTCGGTGGACAACTATGTACCTATGGGTCACACGGATCATTATGACAGGGCAGAGCAGGGGCTTGTGGCGGATTATGTGGTGATCATGGGATATGACGAACACTATGCCGGCAGTGACGAGGCGGGTTCTGTGGCGTCCATCGATTTTGTGGAGAGAGGTATCGCTGACACGGTGGATCAGGTGCCGGCGGAGAAGGTGATCAACGGAATCCCCTTCTATACCAGAATATGGCAGACATCAGGCACCTCTGTCTCCAGTCAGGCGGTGGGCATGGAGAAGGCCCGGGCTTATATCGCAGAGCATGGCATCACCACCAGATGGGATGAGGAGACCTGTCAGAATTACGGAGAGTATCAGTCCGCAGACGGTTTCTGCCAGGTATGGCTTGAGGATGTGGAGTCGATCCGTGTGAAACTGAATATCATGCAGAAATATGGGATCGCAGGCGTGGCAGAATGGAAGCTGGGCTTTGAGGAGCCTTCCGTCTGGGATGTGATCGAAGAGTATATGAATCAATAATAGGCATGCGCCCGCATTTTTCCGGGAAACCACTCATATGATTGAAGTAAGGCAATGGTGTCAGGAATGAGTTTATGAAGTGGAATAAACCGGAAAATTATGAGAGGATGATCCGGGTGGTCTTATGGGCGCTTTTGCTGCTCAGCGTGGGTTTTGCTGTGCGCGGGGGCGTAAAGATGGCTTCTTCGAGGCGGGTAGAGACAGCAGCTGAAAGACCCTGTGTGGTCATTGACGCCGGACACGGCGGAGCGGATCCAGGTAAAGTCGGAGTGGACGGAAGCCTGGAGAAAGATATTAATCTTCAGATTGCCAGAAAATTGCAGAAGTTTCTTGTGATGGCGGATGTGGATGTGGTGCTGACCAGGGATTCGGATGCCGGGCTTTATGAAGAAGGGGCGCCGAATAAGAAAGTGCAGGATATGAAGAACCGGGTGGGCATCATCGAGGAGAAACATCCTGATCTCACAGTCAGCATTCACCAGAACAGTTATCATGAGGAATATGTTCATGGCGCGCAGGTTTTTTATTATGCAGGCAGCGAGGAGAGCAAGGAACTGGCGGAGCGGATCCAGCAGGTTCTGACGGCGGAACTGGATCCTGATAATACCAGGCAGGCCAAGGCCAATGACAGTTATTATCTTTTAAAAAAGACGTCCTCCCCGATTGTCATTGTGGAGTGTGGGTTTTTGTCAAACAATGAGGAAGCACTGAAGTTATCTTCTGATATTTATCAGGAAAAAGCCGCCTGGGCGATTCACCTGGCGATTCTGCAACATATAAACAGCAGAAAATGAGAATATTAAGGAAGCGGACGGACGTGGAGACCAGAATAGTACAGATAGAGGAAGAACATATAGATCAGGAAGTGATCCGGGAAGCCGGGGAGATCATACGAGCCGGCGGCCTGGTGGCTTTTCCAACGGAGACGGTGTATGGATTGGGTGGAGATGCGTTGAATCCCGCATCTTCCCGGAAAATTTATGAGGCGAAAGGAAGGCCTTCTGATAATCCGCTGATCGTACATATTGCCAGATGGGAGGCTCTTTCGGCCATTGTGAAAAACGTACCGGAGGAAGCGGTCAGATTGGCACAGGCTTATTGGCCGGGGCCGCTCACTATGATTCTGGAGAAAGCAGATCTGGTGCCGAAAGAGACCACGGGGGGCCTCAATACGGTGGCGGTGCGTATGCCTTCCCACAAGACGGCGCTGGCCTTTATCGAGGCGGCGGGCGGTTATGTGGCGGCTCCCAGCGCGAACCGGTCAGGCAGGCCCAGTCCTACCCTGGCCAGGTATGTGGCCCAGGATTTATCCGGCAGGATTGAGATGATCATAGATGGTGGGGATGTGGAACTGGGGCTGGAATCCACGATCGTAGATCTGACTGCCGGGACGCCGGTCATACTGCGGCCGGGCTATATCACCAGAGCAATGCTGGAGAGCGCTCTTGGCCAGGTGGAGGAGGATGTCACAATCCTTCGCGATGACAGCGGACAGGCCCCGAAGGCGCCGGGTATGAAATACAGGCATTATGCGCCCAAAGGCGAACTGACGATTGTTTCCGGGCCGGAGCAGGCGGTGACGGAGTATATCAATGCACAGCTGGAACAATACCGGACCAGGAACAAAAAAACGGGAGTGATCGCCTCTGACGTAACGGCCAGCGCTTATCATGCCGATGTGTGCAAGAATGGCGGCAGCCGTTTGGATGAAAGCGCTCTTGCCAGGCGGCTCTATCGTATCTTGCGGGAATTTGACGATGAGGACGTGGAGATCATATATGCAGAGAGCTTTGAGGGCGCCGGTGTGGGACAGGCTGTGATGAACAGACTTCTAAAAGCAGCGGGACACAGGGTGATAGAGTTGAAATAGCGCGGATTTTAGTGTAAGATAACAGGAAGAAGTCTCTTATGAAGGAGGAAGGATATGATAGCGATTGGCAGTGATCATGGCGGATTTGATCTGAGACAGAAAGTGATGGAGCATCTGAAAGAACGGGGATTCGAGTATAAGGATTATGGCTGTGAGGATAAGAGTTCCTGTGATTATCCGATTTACGGCGCGGCGGTTGCCAAAGCGGTGGCGTCCGGGGAATGTGACCGGGGAATCGTTATCTGTACTACGGGTATCGGCATTTCCATGACAGCAAACAAGGTGAAAGGGATACGCTGTGCGCTCTGCGGGGATCCGGTGTCTGCAAGACTTACAAGAGAGCATAACGATGCCAATGTGCTTGCCATGGGTGCGGCGATCATCGGAGAGAGCGTAGCGCTCAATATTGTGGACATTTTTTTGGATACGGAGTTTTCCGGGGTGGAGAGACACCAGAGGAGAGTAGATCTGATCGAACAAGGTTAAGGTCGGAGGAAACATATGGAGAGAAAGCAAAAACTGGCAGCTTGTCTGGCTCTTATTTTGCTGTGCAGCGTTATGCCCTTCTCCGTACAGGCCACGGAGGAGACCAGGGAGAAAATCCGTCAGGCGGAGCGGGAGAAACAGGAGACGGAGTCCCAGCTGGACCAGACGGAGGAGAATCTGAAAAACCTGAATCAACAGCAGAGTTCCCTGCAGGGGGCGTTGTCGACTTTGAATACGGAACTGACACAGGTGAGTAATAACCTGAGTGAGCTGGAGCAGAGTATCGTTGATAAAGAAGCCGAGATTGCAGAACTTGACGAGGAGATCGAGGTAGTGACGGGAGAACTTGAAGAGGCAATCGCGCTGAAGGACGATCATTATGATACGATGAAACATCAGATTCAGTTCATGTATGAGCGCGGTGACTTTTTATATATGGAACTCTTCTTTTCTGCGGGCAATTTTTCGGATTTTTTGAATAAGAATGATTATATCGAACAGCTGTCCTCTTATCAGCAGAAAGTATTGCAGGAATATAAGGATTCCCAGGCGGCCATGGAGCAGAAACAGGCGGAACTGGAACTGGCGAAGGAGAAACAGGAGGAAAACAAGGCGGAACTGGACGAATATAAGATTCAGGTAGTGGCGGAACAGAGCCGTGTATCCGGCCTGGTCAGTCAGACCTCCAATTCCATCAATGCTACGGCCAGCCAGATTTCTGAGGCGGAGGCCGAAGCCCTCGCTTATGAGCAGAAGATCAAGGAGCAGGAGGAGAATCTGACAGCCCTGCGCGCCAAGCTGGCGGAGGAAATGCGGATGTCGGAACTGGCGGCTCAGTCCAGCTGGCGTGATATTTCGGAAGTGGATTTTGCCGAGGGGGACAGATATCTTCTGGCCAATCTGATCTATTGTGAGGCCGGGGGAGAACCCTATGCCGGTCAGGTGGCGGTAGGATCGGTGGTGATCAATCGCGTGCTCAGTTCGGTCTATCCCGATACAGTAACGGGTGTTATTTATCAGAACAAGCAGTTTTCGCCTGTGGGCAGCGGCAGACTTGCGCTGGCATTGGCGGAAGGCAGGGCTACAGCCAGATGTTATCAGGCGGCAGATGAGGTAATGAGCGGCGCTACCAATGTGGGAAACTGCGTATATTTCAGGACGCCGATCGATGGGATTACCCCCCAATACAGAATTGGCGGACATATATTCTATTGATTTGCATATTGCGTGAGAGGGGTCTGCAACTGATCAAATCCACCGTTATAAATGATCTGTAACAGGTGGTTCAGGTTGAGAAGTGATTTCTTGAGCATATCATCGGTGAGCAGACCGCTTTCCTGGGCGGTGACAAGTTCATCGAGGTCAACGACCTTGACAAAACCGTCCGGATAAACGATCACATCTGCGAGGAGGTCCGTGATTATGTAGGTGTCTGTGCCGGCATCATATGCATAGTCGACAATATCGCAGTACCAGTACAGAAGTGAGTTGTCTTCCCGATAGAAGCGGCTCACTTTAATACCCTCCTGCAAGTAGTAGCAGGAAAAGCCATGATGGAGATCCTTGCGGGGTTTCAGGGTGTTCCAGCCGGTTACGATAATCTTTTCATCGCGGTGCAATACCCTGTCATCTTTCAACAGTACACATTCTTCCGGAATCAGTCTTTTACGGTATAAGATTGGCCCTGCCATACTACCTCCCCATAGATAAAGAAAACATGTAACGACTTCTTACTCGATACGTTACACTTATGACGGTCAAAAGTCAATGTAAATTGTTTTAAATGCTTTGATTATTTCTCTCATTTTCACAATAATACTGGACATAGGTACCAAAAATGGATATAATTTTACTGTTAGGTTTTATTTGGAAAGGGATGTATTTTGAAATATAACAGAAATGTCTACCAGGCGCTTATGATGATCACCCAGTTTGGCGTCAATATGCTGGTTCCCATACTTCTCTGTTCTTTTGCGGGGATGTATATAGATCGTAAGCTGGGGACTTCAGTCTGGACGGTGGCGCTCTTTTTTGTCGGTGCGCTGGCCGGATTTACGAATGTGTTTCGGTTTGCAAAAAAGATATATGAGACGCCGGCTGTCACCCGCAGGCGAAGGACGGACAAAGACAGCGGGGATGGGCAGAATGACAGCAAAACGGCAGACGGCGGGAAGAACTGAAAGAAACGTGGTGGATATGATTTATGAAAAGAAAAATAGATCCGACATTGTTTGAACTCTGTCTGGGAATTTTTTTATATGGAATTGTTTTTGAAATTGTACTGTTGTTTTTTTCAAGAGATATCTCATACAGCCTGGGGCTGTGGATTGGGATAGTACTTGCCATAGCAGGTTGTGTCCATATGTGGTGGTCTTTGGACAGAGGGCTTGATATGGCTGAAAAGGACGCCGTAAAGAGTATGGGCGTCAACAACATCATACGCTATCTGGTACTGGTTCTTGTGATGGCGGCCCTGATCTATAGTGGGTTTGCCAATCCTATTTTTACGTTTTGCGGTTATATGGGCATGAAATTATCAGCCTATTTCAATCCGCTTATACACAGGCTTTGTACCAGAAAGCAGACCAAGCAGCAAAGTTGATTTGCGAAGCAAATTTACTTTTGAAGAGATGCCTGGTAATATTTTTATAACTGATGTGTAGAAGGAGGTGAAAGTATGGGACAGGGAATTTTACTATCTGCCGGCGCGGATATTGATTTCATGATTCATGGCGTGTTTTCCTACGAACTGTTTGGGCAGACAGTTTGGATTACAACCACACATGTCTGTGTGCTGATCGTCATGCTGGTGATCACAGCTTTTTGTATTGCAGCGAACCGTGCCGTCAAACATGCATCGGATGTTCCGGGTACTTTCCAGAATGTTGTCGAACTGGTGGTGGAGATGCTGGACAAAATGATCGGCGGCGTTATGGGCAAATTCAGCCCCAAGTTCCGCAATTATATCGGTACGATCTTCATTTTTATCCTGCTTAGCAACATTTCCGGACTGTTTGGCCTGCGGCCGCCAACGGCAGATTATGGTGTGACCTTTGCGATGGGTATCATGACCTTTGTGCTGATTCACTACAATCAGTTCAAATACCAGAAAGTCAAAGGCGTCATTGCCGGGCTGTGTGATCCGTGGCCGATTTGGGCGCCGATCAATATGATTGGTGATATTGCCGTGCCGATCTCATTGTCGCTTCGTCTATTTGCCAATGTCTTATCCGGTACGGTTATGCTGGCATTAGTATATGCGCTTTTGTCAAAGATCGCTATTATCTGGCCGGCGGCACTGCATGTGTACTTCGATCTGTTCTCCGGAGCGATCCAGACATATGTATTCTGTATGCTGACCATGACGTATATTACCAATGCCTGTACCACAGACGAGTAATTATTATAGTAAGAAGACCATTTTAAATTTTGAAACACATATTAAAGGAGGAAATCAAAAATGGGAGAATTTAACAACAATTTTATCTTGGGATGTTCAGCAATCGGTGCCGGACTTGCAGTTATCGCTGGTATCGGACCTGGTGTAGGTCAGGGTATTGCAGCAGGACATGCGGCTGCGGCAGTGGGAAGAAATCCGGGTGCTAAATCCGATGTTACATCCACCATGTTATTAGGTCAGGCCGTTGCCGAGACTACAGGTCTGTATGGTCTGTTGATTGCGATGCTGCTGTTGTTCGTTAAGCCTTTACTGCCCTAAGAAGTTGGAGCAAATTCCTGCGGAATTAGCTCCTCAAGGACCGCTTTGCGGCCTTGGAATAAGTTGAGAAGATTTTGCGGAATTAACTTCACGAGATCCGCTTCGCGGCCTCGGATACAATTTAGAGATAATTATAAGAAAGGGGGACGAAGGGCTTGAATGTAACAGCTACGGGTTTGGTGCTGGCATCCGCGGAGATGGCGCCGAGATTATTTGATCTTGACTTACAGCTTATCGCGGATTCCGTTTTGATGATCATAGCCGTGTTCTCGCTGTTTTTGATTGCTTCCCATTTTCTGTTCAATCCTGTGAGGGATATGATGCAGAAGCGTCAGGAGAGAATCAAGAATGAACTTGATACGGCTGCGGCAGATATGGAAAATGCCAGGGCACTGAAAGAAGAGTATGAAGCCAAGTTAAAAGATATTGATAAAGAGGCCGAGTCAATCCTTGCGGAAGCGAGGAAGAAGGCGTTGGCCAATGAGAACAAGATTGTAGCGGACGCAAAAGAAGAAGCTGCCAGAATTATTGAAAGAGCCGGCGTAGAGGCAGAACTGGAGAAGAAGAAAGCTGCCGACGAGGTAAAACGTGAAATGGTAGTATTGGCGTCCATGATGGCCGGCAAGGTTGTCAGTGCGGCAATCGATACGACTGTACAGGACAGTCTGGTGGAAGAAACGTTGAAAGAAATAGGTGAGAGCACATGGCTAAGCTGATTTCAAAGACATACGGGGATGCGTTGTTTGAACTTGCGGTTGAAGAGAACAAGGTAGATGTCCTGTTAGAAGAAATCGAGCAGCTTCAGAAAATCCTTGCAGAAAACGAGGATTTTGGCAGGTTGATGAATCATCCGAAGGTTATCAAGGAGGAGAAGATCGAGGTTGCCAAAAACGTGTTTGCGGGAAGGATATCCGAGGAACTGCTGGGCTTTTTGACTATCATTATCTCGAAAGACCGTTATAAGGAGATTGACCAGATCCTGACATATTTTGTGGACAAAGTCAAGGAGTATAAGGGGATTGGCGTTGCTACGGTGACGACCGCCGCCCCGCTTAAGGAAGAGCAGTGCAAGAAGATTGAACGTAAACTGCTGGATACCACAAAATATAAGTCAATGGAGATTCATTACGGATTGGATGCGTCATTGATCGGCGGCATGGTGATCCGCATTGGCGACAGGGTTGTGGACAGTAGTGTCAGTACGAAATTAAACGAATTACAAAGAGAACTGCTGAAAGTGCAGATCTGAAGAAATTTAGAAGAAAGGTGCGTATGATCCATGAATTTAAGACCAGAAGAAATCAGTTCAGTCATTAAGGATCAAATCAAGAGATATGCCGCAGAATTGGAAGTATCCGAAGTGGGTACGGTCATCCAGGTGGCTGACGGTATCGCTCGCGTACACGGACTTGAGAATGCGATGCAGGGTGAACTTTTGGAGTTCCCCGGTGAAGTTTACGGTATGGTGCTGAATCTGGAAGAAGATAATGTGGGTGCGGTTTTACTTGGCAGCCAGCATAATATCAACGAAGGCGATATCGTAAAGACTACAGGCAGAGTGGTGGAAGTTCCTGTAGGTGATTGCATGCTTGGACGTGTAGTGAATGCTCTTGGCCAGCCGATTGACGGCAAGGGACCTATCCAGACTGACAAATATCGTAAGATTGAAAGAGTTGCGTCTGGTGTCATCACAAGAAAATCTGTGGATACACCATTACAGACAGGTATCAAGGCTATCGATGCCATGGTACCGATTGGAAGAGGACAGCGTGAGCTGATCATCGGTGACAGACAGACCGGTAAGACGGCGATCGTTATTGATACCATCATTAATCAGAAGGGGCAGGGCGTCAAATGTATCTATGTGGCCATAGGACAGAAGGCTTCCACAGTCGCTTCTATCGTTAAGACACTGACAGAGCATGGCGCTATGAGCTATACCACGGTGGTTGCGGCTACGGCCAGCGAACTTGCACCGTTACAGTATATTGCTCCTTACTCTGGCTGTGCAATCGGTGAAGAATGGATGGAGAACGGAGAGGATGTGCTCGTAGTATATGACGACTTGAGCAAACATGCTACGGCTTACCGTACACTCTCCCTGCTCTTGAAGAGACCGCCAGGGCGTGAAGCGTATCCGGGTGATGTATTCTACTTACATTCCAGGCTCCTGGAGCGTGCGGCGAGAATGAATGAAGAGTACGGCGGCGGTTCCCTGACGGCTCTGCCGATCATTGAGACACAGGCGGGTGATGTATCAGCATATATCCCCACCAATGTCATTTCCATTACCGATGGCCAGATTTATCTGGAGACAGAAATGTTTAACTCCGGTTTCAGACCGGCTGTCAATGCGGGTCTGTCCGTATCTCGAGTAGGTGGTGCGGCACAGATTAAGGCGATGAAGAAGATTGCAGCGCCTATCCGTACAGAACTTGCACAGTATCGTGAACTGGCAGCGTTCTCCCAGTTTGGTTCGGAATTGGATGCCGATACCAAGGAGAAGCTGGCACAGGGCGAACGTATCAAGGAAGTCCTGAAACAGCCGCAGTATCAGCCCATGCCGGTACAGTATCAGGTTATCATCATTTATGTGGTAACCAACAAGTATCTGCTGGATGTTCCGGTGGCCGATATCACCAGGTTTGAGAAGGAACTGTTTGAGTTCCTGGATACCAAGTATCCTGAGGTGCCGGGTGCGATCGAGAAGGAGAAGGTGATCTCCGAGGAGACAGAGGCAACATTGAAGAAGGCTGTGGAAGAATTCAAGGCGCAGTTTCATTAAGTAGAAAGTAGAGGGTGACGCTATGGCCTCAATGAGAGACATTAAAAGGCGTAAAGGCAGTATCCAGAGTACTCAGCAGATTACCAAAGCCATGAAACTCGTCTCTACGGTGAAATTGCAGAGGGCGAAACAGCGCGCAGAGCAGTCCAAGGCATATTTTAACTGTATGTATGAAACCGTGACTTCCATGCTGGCCAAGACCAGCGGGTTGAACCATCCCTATCTGAAAGCGGGAGAATCGAAGAAAAAGGCGGTCATCGTGATCACTTCCAACAGAGGACTCGCGGGCGGATATAATTCCAATGTCGTGAAGCTCATCACGAAGGGGGATTTCAACAAGGAAGATCTGGAAATCTATGCGATCGGTAAGAAGGGTAAAGATGCACTGCATCGGCATGGGTATCATATTGTGGAGGACAATCCCGATATCATCGAGGAGCCTTCTTATGTAGATGCCATGGTGATCAGTGACAAACTGCTCAAATCCTTTGCGGCAGGGGAGATCGGAGAGATTTATCTTGCTTATACCAGATTTAAGAACACCGTAGTCCATGAACCGACACTTCTGAAACTTCTTCCGGTGGAGCCGGCAGACAGTAAAGAAGATGGAGCGGAGACGGGCAGTAAGGCGATGATGAATTTTGAGCCCGAGGATGACGAGGCGCTCGACATGATCATTCCCAAATATGTCACGAGTCTGATCTATGGCGGTCTGGTGGAAGCGGTCGCGAGCGAAAACGGCGCGAGGATGCAGGCAATGGATTCTGCTACGAGCAATGCTGAGGAAATGATAGATCATTTATCACTGATGTATAATAGGGCACGTCAGGGATCTATTACGCAGGAATTAACAGAAATTATCGCAGGTGCAAATGCCATTTCGTAGTCGGGGTTTTCCGGAGATGGGAAAAGATCATGGGGTGACAGTTTGTGCATAAATAAACATGAGTGAAAGGATAAAAAGATGGCAGAAGTAAAAACAGGTGAAAATCTTGGAAAAATCACTCAGATCATCGGTGCGGTGCTTGATATCAAGTTTTCGGCGGGAAGCCTGCCGGAAATCAACGACGCGATTAAGATTCCGCTCAAGGATTCCGGGGAATTGGTTGTGGAAGTGTCGCAGCATCTGGGTGATGATACCGTCAGATGTATCGCCATGGGTTCTACCGATGGACTGGTAAGAGGTATGGAAGCGATCGCAACGGGCGCTCCCATCACGGTTCCTGTGGGAGAGAATACCCTGGGACGGATTTTTAACGTATTGGGTGAGCCGATCGATAATATCGAGGCGCCTAAGGACGTATACTATGAGCCGATTCACAGGCCGGCTCCGAAATTCGAGGAGCAGGCCACGGAGACAGAGCTTCTGGAGACCGGTATCAAGGTCGTAGACCTTCTGTGTCCTTATCAGAAGGGTGGTAAGATTGGTCTGTTCGGCGGTGCCGGTGTAGGTAAGACAGTTCTGATTCAGGAACTGATCCGTAATATCGCCACAGAGCACGGCGGATATTCCGTATTTACCGGTGTTGGAGAGCGTACCAGAGAGGGTAATGACCTCTATTATGAAATGAAAGAGTCAGGCGTTATCGATAAGACTACGATGGTGTTCGGGCAGATGAATGAGCCGCCGGGGGCCAGAATGAGAGTAGGTCTTACAGGACTGACCATGGCGGAGTACTTCCGTGATAAGGGCGGTAAGGATGTACTGTTATTCATCGACAATATCTTCCGTTTTACCCAGGCAGGTTCGGAAGTGTCTGCATTGCTTGGACGTATGCCTTCGGCGGTAGGTTACCAGCCTACGTTACAGACGGAGATGGGCGCATTGCAGGAGCGTATCACATCCACCAAGAACGGATCCATCACGTCCGTGCAGGCTGTATATGTGCCTGCGGATGACCTGACTGACCCGGCGCCGGCTACCACGTTCGCACATCTGGATGCAACTACGGTATTGTCCAGATCTATTGTGGAACTTGGTATCTATCCGGCAGTGGATCCGCTGGAGTCCACCTCCAGGATTCTGGATCCGAGGGTGGTTGGCCAGGAGCATTATGAAGTAGCCAGAGGCGTACAGGAAATTTTGCAGAGATATAAAGAGTTGCAGGATATCATCGCAATCCTTGGTATGGATGAACTGTCTGAGGAGGATAAGCTGGTCGTATCCCGTGCAAGAAAAGTGCAAAGATACCTGTCACAGCCGTTCTTCGTAGCCGGACAGTTTACCGGTATGGAAGGTAAGTATGTACCGATCACGGAGACGATTCGCGGCTTCAAGGAGATCCTGGAAGGCAAACATGATGACATTCCGGAGAGTTATTTCCTGAATGCAGGAAGCATTGACGATGTACTTGCCCGCGTCAAATAGTAAGATATGAAGTTATATGAAAGCAGGTAGCATATGGCGGATGATAGAAATTTTACTTTAAAGATCATAACACCGGACAGGATATTCTATGAGGAAGAGGTATCCATGGTAGAATTCAATACGGTCGAGGGGGAAGTCGGTATCTATAAGGATCATATCCCGATGACCATGATCGTTGCGCCCGGAATCCTCACGATCACCAGGGATGGGGAAGTAAAGGAGGCAGCACTTCATGCGGGCTTTACCGAGGTGCTTCCTGATAAGGTTACCATTCTGGCAGAGATCGTAGAGTGGCCGGGAGAGATTGATGTGACACGTGCGGAAGAGGCAAAATCGCGTGCAGAGGAGAGAATCCGGGAGCATGCGCCGGGAACGGATATGAGAAGGGCAGAGATGTCCTTAAAACGTGCGGTCGCAAGAATTGAAGTGGTGAAATGATCAGATAACATATGTATTGCATAACAACAGGGGAGCGGATGAGGTCGTTCCCCTGTTTGTCGTTTCCGTAAAGAACGCATATGATAAGGTAAACGATGTTAAGTGTGTACTGTGATGTGCACCAAATGGAGAACTGCATGAATCAATCGAGAATTTTACCTTTTTACATGGCATATCCGCTCCCGCTGTATTATCAGGAGGAAGATACAGTGACGAGGGATCTGGAATACCTACAGCAGATGTATCCCCTGGAGGCGAAGAAATATCAGAAGATTATCGCTGAAACACTGGACAGACTGGATTATGAGGGAAGCATGATCTATGATGAATATCCGGATAGATGGCAGATTTACCGGCTCACGCAGGTAATCGTGGATAAGATAAGGAAAATGGAGCAAGAGGAGAATGTACAGGAGGAAGTGACGAGTGCACAGGCAGTACAGGAGAAAGACTGGGATCGGATTTCGGAGTTTGTGCAGGTGCTTTTGTGTTACGAGATTTACAGAAAACGTCATTCTAACCGCAATGGAATTTTAAAATTCTAGTTGTGGTTTTACGCGAATCTGATTAAAATAGAAACAGAGTGTAAATTGGAACAGGCAGAGGGATAAAGGATGAATGAGCAGCTTAAGGTGCTTTTGCAGGATACTGTAGACAGTGGACTTTATCAGATCATATTGAGCAATCCCAGAAACAGAGGGGAATCTTTTGCTGCCAAGGTTAAGATCAGGCCCGTCATGATCAGGGAAAAGCTGCTTTTTCAGGAGACGGTGTATCAGGGGACGAAGGTTTTTCATGAAAATTATGACACTTCCGTCATGATTGAACGTATCGAGGAGAGGATCGCGCAGGAATTCAGACAGTGTGAGGTGGAACATAAGAATTGCAGGGCTGTGATACTGGTCAGCAAGAAAGGGAAAATGACTGTAAAAAGAAAGCAGGCGGTGCAGGGCTCAATACAGGCACAGGCAGGTAAATTACAGATGTCCCATAACCGGGTGAAACATTATATTTTGGAGGAAAACACACCGGTTCCGTTTCTGATAGACCTGGGTGTACAAACTGATGACGGCAGGATTGTGCGTACCCGTTATGATAAGTTCAGACAGATTAACCGTTTTTTGGAATTTATTGAAGATATTCTGCCCACACTTCCTAAGGAGGATACGGTGCGGATCCTGGATTTTGGATGCGGCAAGTCGTATCTGACGTTTGCGATGTATTATTATCTGCACTGCCTGAAAGAGTATGATGTAGAGATTACGGGGCTTGACCTGAAAGAAGATGTGATCGAGCATTGTAATCTGCTAAGCAGAAAGTATGGTTATGAGAAACTTACTTTTTTAAAAGGTGACATTGCAGATTATGAAATGAAGGACAGGGTAGATATGGTGGTGACGCTCCATGCCTGTGATACAGCCACAGACTATGCGCTTTTGAAGGCGGTTGCATGGAACGTGAAAGTGATCCTGTCTGTCCCCTGCTGTCAGCATGAAGTAAACAGGCAGATTCGCAATAAAGAATTGGCATCCGTTCTGCGATATGGTATTATCAAAGAGCGTATGTCAGCGTTGATCACGGATGCAGTCCGGGCTGAACTGCTGGAGTCACAGGGATATGAGACCAGTATTTTGGAATTTATTGATATGGAGCACACACCGAAGAACCTGCTGATTCGGGCGGTCAGGCGGTCTTTGGAGGAACCGGATAAGAGGCAGCGTAAAATGGAAGAAGTGTGCCGTCTTGCAGAATATTTACAGATAGAGCCGACCCTGCTTAAATTGCTGAATGACCAGAGCGAAGGCGGGGATTGTTAGAGGAATCCTATATATTATGAAAAAAGCAATCATAAAAGGTGTTCTCCTAGGCATCATCTTTGCGCTGGCGTTGATGATCTTAAGCAGGGTGATGAACCAGGGAAATACCGATATGACAACTGAAATGGGAGAGGCGACATTTCCCGTGGTGTCCATGTCTGCGGCTGGGCACAGGGTTAATTGTCTTCACGGCTATGCCCGGAGCATGAGCAGCGCTTATCTGCGTGAGACATTACAGCCGATAGAAAATGACCGGAAGGTCAGTGTGCGGATAGATACTTATGGCAGGCAAATCGAAAGTATCGCCTTCGAAGTACGCAGCCCTGACGGGGAACGTCTTGTAGAGAATACACAGGTAGAGAATTTTGAGCAGAACGAGGATGTGATTGATTTTGAGATCACATTAAAGGATCTGATCGAGAACGATACGGAGTATATGCTGGTATTTCTGGTGACGCCGCAGGGGGCGGAACAGATACGTTATTATTCCAGAATGGTCATGAGCGAAGTTTTGCACGTGCAGGAGAAACTGGACTATATTCTGGATTTCCATGAGCGTACTTTCGACAAAGAGGCGGCGGCTGAATTAACCAAATACCTGGAGTCCAATGCGGAGGGAGATAATACTACCTTTCATAAGGTGACGATTCATTCCAGCTTTGATCAGGTGACCTGGGGAAATCTGGCAGTGAACAGAGTGACGGATCCTGGGATTCTGATCAAGGAACTTGCAGAACAGACAGGCTCTTTTGTCATGGAATACATGGTCAGTATGAAAGAAGGAAAACAGACCAATTATTATCGCGTCAGGGAATATTATAGAATCCGATATACGCCGGATAGGATGTATCTGCTGGATTTTGAGAGAACCATGGAGCAGATTTTTGATGAAGAAGCGGATGTCTATGTCAATGACAAGATCGTGCTTGGCATCACAGGTGATCAGGTGGCGCTCCAGGAGAGTGACGGCGGTAACGTTTTTGCGTTTACGGTGGCAGACAAGCTATACAGTTATAATGTGACGGATAACAAATTGTCCAGGCTTTTTAGTTTTTATGGCAATGTGGACTGGCTCCTGGATGAGCGGAGTGCGTACAACAGACATGATATTCAGGTGCTGGGCGTGGACGAGACCGGCAACATTGCTTTCCTTGTATATGGGTATATGAACAGGGGGAGACACGAAGGAGAAGTAGGCGTTGCGGTATATGGCTATAACAGTATGACGAATACCGTGGAGGAGAGGATTTATATTCCTTATGATAAGTCATATGAACTGTTAAAGACAGATATGGAAAAATTGTCCTTTGTGAATAGAAACGGCATCTATTACTTTATGATGGATGGGGCCGTGTATGGGGTAAATCTGAACTCTCTGGCATGTCAGACGGTGGCTTCCGGACTGCGGGAGGGGGCATATCATGTGTCAGACTCCAATAAAATGTTCGTATGGCAGGAAGGAAATGATCTCTATTCATCGACCGGGTTGGTGTTGATGAATCTGAATACGCAGACACAGACCAGGATTGATGCAGGAGCGGGTGAATATATCTCAGTCCTTGGATTTATGGAGGAAGATCTGATCTATGGTCTGGCCAGGAAGAATGATATCATTGTGAACCAGTCAGGCAGTACGGTGTTTCCCATGTATCAGCTGCGAATCCAGAGTGACGAGGGTAAGCTTCTGAAAACCTATCGGAAAGAGAACGTCTATGTTGTGGGCAGCGAGATTCAGGAGAACCAGATCAATCTGTCCAGAGTAGTATTTGATGAGGAGAACGGGGTATATGAGGAAGTGGCTGATGATCAGATTATGAGTACCGAAGAGGTCAGGGCAGGCAGTAATACGATCAGCTATGTGGCCACTGAAACTTATGAGACAATCTGTCAGATTGTGGTCAAAAATGAGATAGACAGTAAGTCGCTTTTGCATCTCACACCCAAGGAAGTGCTTTTTGAGGGCAGCCGTACTGTCAGTACACCAGAGGAAAACGCGGTGGAAGCACGGTTCTATGTATACGGTAAGAACGGAATCGAAGGCGTTTACGTGAACCCGGGCAAAGCAGTGGATCTGGCCTATCGGACGGCCGGTGCGGTGGTGGATGATGACGGGGATTATATCTGGCGGCGGGAGACCAGGAGCAGCCGCAACCAGATTATGGCCATTACAGAAGATGTGATCACAGAGACAAAAGGCTCTCTGGCGGTCTGCCTGGATACCATTCTGCGTTTTGAGGGGATTTCCAGAAATACCCAGAGACTTCTCAATCGCGGGGATACGGTATTTGATATTTTAAATAACGACCTACAGGAGTGTACGATATTGGATCTGACAGGATGCAGCCTGGATGCCGTACTATATTACGTCAATAAAGATATTCCTGTGCTGGCTACACTGGCAGACGGCAATGCAGTGTTGATCGTGGGCTTCAATGAACTCAATATTGTAGTCATGGATCCGGTGGAAGGAACTTTGGAGAAAAGAGGCATGAATGATTCCACAGAGTGGCTGGAACAAAACGGGAATGCGTTCATTGCTTATATCAGAAAAGAGTGAAATGCAATCGAATGAGGATTGGAATGGACAGACATATACAGGCAGTCATCTTTGATATGGACGGTGTTATCTTTGACAGTGAGAGGCTTGTCCTGTCTTGCTGGGAAGAGGTAGGCTTAAAATATGGTTTTCAGGGGATACGGGAAGTATTCCTGCCGTGCATTGGGACAAATGCTGTGAAAACGAAGGAAATTGTGCTGGATTATTATGGCAGTGATTTTCCCTATGAAGAATTTAGACAGGAAGCATCCGTGCTGTTCCATGAACGCACGGACAATAGCGGCCTGCCTGTCAAAAAAGGTGTGCGCGAACTTCTGGATTATCTGAAAGGCTGCGCCATCCCTACGGCAGTGGCTTCCTCCACCCGCCAGGAAGTGGTGGCGAGTGAATTAAAGCAGGCGGGGCTGTATGATTATTTTAAAGTGATAATGGGTGGGGATCAGTTAAAAAGAAGCAAACCGGAACCGGATATTTATCTGA
>CAMNXA010000053.1 GCA_946566685.1 uncultured Lachnospiraceae bacterium | reverse complement strand
CAGTTCTGTCAGGGTTCCGGTGCCGGAGGCTTTGTGGAGGATAGTGTTCCGCTCCTGCCTGAGATTTTGTATCTCCTGTTCGTCTGAGGGCACTTCTTCACCTGGCTCTGAGCCCCCGTCAACATCCCAACTGCCCAAGCCATATTTGTTCAGCATCTCCACCAGAAACTCACACCATGCCTCATAGGGTGTCTCGTCCATAAACTCATCATAAACCTGCGCAAAATCCGTGTATGCTTCCATTCGTTCCTCCACTCCAGCCTGTCCGCCGGCCTGCAATGTCAACTACACCGCATTACTGATTCATCTGCAATGCCAAATTTACCGTATTATCTCCCAAGCTGCCAGACTAAACCATAACATCCCTTCGCATCATACAATACCTCCCACGTCATCTTCCCGTCAAAATGGGACGTCTGCTGTCCCATCCTCTGCAATGGGAATACAAACGTTGCATGTTCTTCAAAGGGCTCATCACTGCCAACGGCATCGACTTCCTTATCTTCCACATAGAGAATGACCTTTCCTGCCATCCCCCGGACTTTCAGGTTCACCCATTCTCCCGCAGGCAGCGTATAGTCAAATGTGTAAGTCCGGCCTTCCCTGGTAAAGCCAACCTGGCCCGTCTGCGGCTCCACCGCATAAAAAGCCCATTTGGCATAGGCACCGTCCCCCTCCGCAAGGATCTGCTCCTGAAATGCGCCGTTCTGGCCACTCCCCGGCTCCAGCCACACTTTCATCTCAATCTCATAATCCGGCTCCGCTGCCGCTGTTTCCGCGAATAAATAACGAGTGCTATCCGTCTGGCACACCGACCCCGGTTGTTGCAGCCTTTGTGCATGTTCCTCCAATTCCGATGCCCCCCACAGCTTCATGGACAGCACCGTCAACGGTTCCCGGAAGCGGACAAACAGATCATACTCACTGATGCCGATATCCAGATTACCGCTCATATCATTCCATATCATATAGGAAGCCCCCAGCATCTGCGGCGAATAAGCGGGGATGATCTCTGTCTGATTGTAGTCGTAGAACTTGTTGGGCGCCCAGTTTTCATACAGTTCCCCGCCATCCAGATGGTCATATCCGCCGCCCGGTATGATATAGAGGTGATTGTTCTGCATATTGATCAGGGAATATCCCGCCTCATACATCTCCTGGGGATCTGCCCACAGCGTACTCCAGATATTCATCTGCAAATTCTCCGGGGAAGGTTTCGTGGTACCGCCGATATTGCTGAGGCTTCCCCACAGGCGCACGGTCTTACCGGACTCCTGCACCAGTTGATTTATTCGCGTCAGGAACTGCCGATATTCCTCACCCTCACCGTAGTACTCATCCATGCCAATGTTCACAATCCGGGCCTGCCTGAAGGCGCCCGTATCCCTGGCAAGGGCCTCCCGCCACAACTCCTCCACCAACTCTACCGCCTCTTCCTGGCCCAGATCAATCTGATCCACCGACTCATTGCTGGTACGCAGAGCATATTCAGGATACAATTGTGTAATAGCCAGGGAATGGGCCGGCGTATCGATCTCTGGCACCACCGTCACCCCATAGACTCTGGCCGTCTCGATGAACTGATCTATCTCCTCCTTGGTATAGGCATAATCCCGGGAAGTCAGAGGCTCCCCCTTCCCGTTTGTCATATCCGATTCCAGACGAAAGGCGCTGTCCGCCGTCATAGCCCGTTTGGCAGAGTCCGTCAGGCCGCTGGTAGTAAGAATGGTATTATCATTAAAATGAATCGAAAAATCATTCATCTTATACCAGGACATGACCTCCATCATTTGATACAGCATATCCAGGGACACCGGTTTCCTGGCCACATCAATACCAAATCCCCGCACCTGATAGAGCGGGTAATCCCGAATCCTGCCCTGATATAAACTGGGCTGCTGATAAGAACCGCACAGCATCTGTAGGATAGTGACGGTTCCCCAGCGGACTCCTGTAGCACTCTCCGCCCTTATGACACATTTGTCAGTTATGTCGCAGGTATAGCCTTCTTCTCCCAATCCATTGGACTGGCCCGCATATCCCAGATAAAAATCCCCCGCCCTGACATCTTCTATGGTTCCCTTGCAGACAGTCAGCCTGGGAATCCTGGAGCGGTTATCATACTGACTGCAAAAAAGCTGCGCCACCTCCCAGAGTGCCTGTTCGGCTTCCTTTGCCTGTGCGCTGCCGCCCTGCCCTGTTGCCGATGGGATACTGCCAGCTGCCGATGGGATACTGTCAATCCCCACCACAATCCGGGAGTCCTCTCCCACTTCAAAGCATCCCTCACCGCCGCACCATTCCGCCACGGACGGAATGCCTGCCGGCCTGGGATTCTGCTCCGGATCCCCGACTCCTGTCGAGACGGCTTCCGAGTCATCCGCAGCTTCCCGCACCTCATCCTGCACGGTATCCTGCGAAACCGCCGCAGGCACCTGTAGGGTAAAGGAAACTTCCCTGGCCTCCTCCCGGCCGCTTGTATCCTCTACCCGGTAACCCACCGTTACCTCTTTATCCTGAATGGTCTCGTAGACCGTGCCGTCCGCACCGATGACCTGCTCTAAGTCCGCACCGATAAAAGAAATCCGGTAGCCTGCCGGCGCCTCAGACATGACCAGACGTCTGCTCCCATCCTTTGCCTTTTCAATAACAGGCGCTTTTAAAAGATAAGCCGCAGGCTTGTCCGCATAGACCTCAAACTCATAGAGGGACACATTCTGATACAGATTAGAATAATCAGATTCTTCTTTGGACACCGCATAGGTGGACAGACGCAGATACCGCACCTGCACAGCCTCCTTAAGCACGATTTCCTGTCGTTTGGCCGCCGGCGCCGTGTCAAAGCTTTGTAATATCTGCCAGGTTTTCCCGTCCAGGGAGCCCTCCAGGGCATAAGATATCACATTTCTGCGCTCCCATTTCAGTACAACAAAAGAAACTGAAATTTCTTCCGGAAATTCCAGTTGTATATAGTGGGAGGCATCCTCCCAGTTATTCTCGCTCGACCAGCGGGAGGTCAGCGTCTCATCATCCCCGTCAACAGCCATGTCTGCGGACAGGTGCTCCTTCTCCACGCTGTCACAGGTGGCGATTACGCCCCGCCTTCTGGCAAGGTTTTTATGTCCTGTACCAGTGTAATGCCTGACGACAAGAACGCCCGCCAGGACGGCACACACAAGGACTGCCGCAATCAGACCGCCTGTCAAAACCGCCTTTTTCTTCTCTTTCATCCTTTCATGCCTCATCTGTCACAGCCGTGACAAACTTTCCGCCTCTAACCCAGCAGCGCTCCCAAAAGTCCATAGGAAAAGATGGACATGATGATCGTAGCAATCGCGATTCCCAAAAGTTCCGCCAGAATTGCTTTCTTAAAATCAATGTCCAGAAGCGCTGCAATCAGGGAACCAGTCCAGGCACCCGTACCCGGCAGGGGAATCCCCACAAAGAGCACCAGACCCCAAAACTCATATTTCTTGATGCTGTCGCTCTTACCCATGGCGCGGTTCTCCAGTTTCTCTATGATGCCCCGGAACAGCTTGATCTTCTTAAGCAGCTTGAACACCTGCTTGATAAAGAGCAGGATAAAGGGAATCGGAATGATATTGCCGATGATACAAAACGGGATGGCCGTGGTGATCGGCACCTGCAAAAGAGAGGCCACGATCAGGCCGCCGCGAAGTTCCAGGATCGGGATCATAGAGATAATAAAAACCACTACTTCTTTGGCCACATACTTTCCCAGGGTATTGGCAAATGCAACTGCTAAACTTTCCATTCTTTCCTCCATGCCGGAGCTCTTTTTGTGAAGGCACGCGCTGAGAATTTCAAAGTTTTCCGAAGGAATGCTTTTATTCTCAACTGCGATTCCGAGTTTGTGGCTCCGACACAAACTCGCTTTATGTCCTCTATCTTTTTATGATTACTTTATTACTATAAGTATATGTCTATTTCGCAAGTAAATTCTCTCAAGCGGCCGCTGCTTCCCTTGTCACTTATATAAATCAGCCGCCGCAGATCTGATCCAGCGCCGCATACAGCGCCTCCATCTGCTCATCTGTCCCAATGGTGATCCGCAGATAATTGTCAATCCGCTCTTTGTTCCACCATCTGACATATATGTCATTTTCTTTCAGCCGTTCGAAAATTTCCCTGGCCGGTACACTCTTATGGGCCGCAAAGATAAAATTACCATAAGATTTGGGAAACGTAAAGCCCCTCCTTGTCAGTTCCGCTTCCGCCCGGGTGCGCGTCCGTATGATTTTCTCACAGCAGGATGCAAAGTAGGCTCTGTCCCGCACCGCCTCCACTCCAAGTTCCAGTGTCGGATAATTCAAAGTATAGGAGTTAACGGAATACTTCACATCATTCAGGTACCGGATCAACTGTGGACTGCCCAGCGCATAGCCAATCCGCATCCCGGCCATGGAGCGGGACTTGGAGAAGGTCTGTACCACCAGAAGATTGTCATACTTTTCCAATAACGGCACCGCACTTATCCCGCCAAAGTCAATATAAGCCTCATCCACGATCACCACCACGTCCCGGTTGGCCGCCACAATCTCCTCCACCTGTTCCAGTCCCATGAGGACACCGGTGGGTGCATTGGGATTGGGGAAGATCACCCCGCCGTTTGGCTGTCTGTAATCCTGGGGCTGAATACGAAACGCCGCATCCAGCGCTTTTCTCTCATAAGGAATCCCGTAAACTTCCGCCCATACATCATAAAAGGAATAGGTGATATCCGGAAACAGGATCGGTCTGCCGCTATGGAAAAAAGTCATAAATGCCATAGACAGCACATCATCCGACCCCACGCCGATAAAAATCTGATCCGTCCCCACATGATAAAAGTCGGCCAATTCTGCCGCAAGAGCCGTCTGTTCCGGAAAAGCCGGGTAAAGCCGCATCCTGTCCGCACATAACCTCTCAATCGCCGCTGCCACACCCGGCGCCGGCGGATAGGGACTCTCATTGGTATTTAACTTAATGATGCCGGGCCTGTCCGGCTGTTCTCCCGGTGTGTAGGGTACCACCTTACGCACATTTTCTTCCCATTTCATGCTGTCAGTCTTCTCCCTTTCCCTTTTTCGAAAGCCGCTCAAATTCCGCCGCCTGCTCCTCATTGCCAAGCAGCCGGTAGCAGTCCGCCAGCCCCTGTAACGGTATCTCACTGCCGCAACGGATATTCAGGATGCACTCCGTCTCATAAGCCGCATTATAAAACCACACCACGGCCTCGTCATAATCTCCGATCTGCCTGTAATATTCTCCCAGCTCACAGCAGATCTCCGCACAGCCATCGCAGGCAACCACCTTCATGGCATATTTAAAAAAATCCGCCACATCCCCGGCAAGCCGCGCCGCCCTGGCTGCCACGCAGGCCGCCTCTTTCAACTCATCATCGCCCCGCGCCTCATCCACGCAGGAAGCCCGGAAGAACTCCCTTGCCGCCAGGAAATCCTTACTTTCTCCGGCGATAAAAAGTTCCTTCGCATAAATATTGTGCAATCGCTTATCCAGCATTTCCCCGGCCTGCGTCAATCTCGCAAAAGCAGCCAGATCCCTGTCCTTATGACTGTTCTCGGGCATGTGGCAGATTTCTATCTCACTGTCATAAATAACAGGTGTGATTCCTATCTGTTCATGAATGGCGCCCTGCCACCGAAACGTCCGGTTTCTCTTAAAAAGTTTGGGCCGCAGTTCCCGGTCATAATTATAGATGGTTCCATGGGAAAGCTGATTGGCATAATACATCTGCACAATCTCTATCTCCGGCAAAAGCGTCCGCTTCAACCGCAAAAAGGCCTCCCTGTTGCGCTCATCCAGCACCTCATCCGCATCCGCCGAGTAAATATACTCCTTTGATGCCTTGGAAAAAGCAAAATTGCGGGCCGCCGAGAAATCATTGACCCAGGCAAAATCATAAACCTGATCCGTATACTTCGCCGCTATCTCCCGGGTAGCGTCTGTAGAACCCGTATCCACAATGATAATCTCATCCATCAGGCCTGTCAGGCTGTCCAGACACCGTTTCAAAATACGCTCTTCATTTTTGACAATCATACACAGACTGACTGTGATCATATGCTCTGCCTTTCTATCTGTGGTAAAAATATATATCCTTTGTCATCCGTTCCTCAATGGGAAGCCAGGCCTCGTTTGCCCCTGCCCGCAAGAGCAGGCTGCCATAACGGCGCCTTTGGACAAACTCCGGAGACGCCAACAGCCGGTATCTGGTGGTATAGGACAAATCCCCAATTCGTTCTTTCATATTTATGACATATATGTCATCTTTTCTCCTCAGACATTCCCTCCCAAGAAACCGGTAACGTCTGCCGTCCCAATTATATATCTGTACCGTATGACAGCGTATAAAATACCGTACAGTCAACAATACTCCCACAAGTAAGGTCAAACCCATCATAACCTGTATCCAGAGTTCCACATCCGGCATAACTTACCCTCCCAAAATCTTACAGTCAATAGCGTATCACACTCCCCCGCCGATTGCAATTCAAACCCGCATAAGATATACTTTATCACAGGTACATCAATCATTGAAAGGATAACCCAATAAATAAATATATGAATACAGCAAAAGATAACCACTCCGTCACCAGCAGTCCCCTCATGAGCCTTGAATTTATCATGATTCATACCATCATCTTGGGCTTTGCGCTCTGCATCCTGTTTTACGTTCTCGGCTTACTGTTGACAATTTTAGCAAATATTCCACTCCTGAACAGACTGCTCTGGTCCCTGTATTTATCGCCCCTTTATTATCTGAGCGTATTTTTGGCATGGCCCGGCGTCATGTTCACTGCCCTGATCATCACTCTCATCCGATGTATTCTGCGCCGCACCACAGTCACGCTGTCAGGCAATGACATCATCATCCACCGCATGCGCCACACAGACAAGCTATCCCTGGCAGATTTCATCCGTCCTAAAACTGTAGAATCCTATATTCACATT
The DNA here is from genome assembly GCA_946566685.1 of uncultured Lachnospiraceae bacterium. Taxonomy (GTDB): domain Bacteria; phylum Bacillota; class Clostridia; order Lachnospirales; family Lachnospiraceae; genus UBA3282. The sequence goes on along the minus strand of CAMNXA010000053.1, from coordinate 15,442 downwards.
CATCTCATCGGCTGGTTCTTCCGCAGACGCTATCTGATTTTTCAGGATAACAATGGGAAAGAAAAGAGCTGCCGCCTCTATGAATTCAGCGAAAAAGACCTGGAACGGGTCATGCAGCTGCTCACAAGGGTAAACCGCACAGAACATCTTGATGAAGCGGATAAAACGGAAATCATGATGAATGCATTCCAAAGTGCAAATGAGATTCTGATTAATCCCAAGTATCTCTGGAAACGCATGTCGAGCCGTCTGCTCATTCTTTTCATACTCTGTCTGGCAGTTTTCGGAATATCGTCCTGTATCTTTTATTGGATGCTCGTTGTGCCAATGCCGGATGCCCTTGGTAGTATACTCCCCATGGTCATAGGATACGGCTCCATTCTGCTTTGTCTTGGCAGCTTTCTCCTGTTGTGCCGCACCCTGCAGATTCTGATTTTCAATGCCGTCAAGAAAAGGAACTGCCCGGAAAGAATCGTATTCGTGGGCAACATGCTACAGATCGACCACACCATGTACAGTATAAACCGAATCCGCCAGATCATCATGAGTCCACCCTCCAGGAAACCGTCCTGGTTCGGCCACTATCACATCACACTCGTCACCCTGGAAGGCACGCACAAATACTGGCTTGGCAATACTGCCGGATTAGGACACGGCACCTGGCAGACAATCTGTCGCCATATGCAGGGCCTTCTAATTTCCTGCCCTGCTAAACTGATCTATCATTAAAATCTCACGCAGGCGATTCACTCCCCGCTGTAGCAACAGCGGCAGCACAATCCCCGCCGCCAGATAGACCATCTTGAAAGCCTCCGCCCCCTTTATCAGATAACAGTAATCGATATCCGTATAGAAACGCCCAAAGTCGAAATCCGCCAGATACCCCGTCCCGGCAGCGATCCCCGCAAGCATCATCTTAATCACCATAAATACCATAATATGATGCATCATCACCGGATAAGTATTGCGCCCCAGATAGGCCACCGCCGAATTGTTCCCGCAGACAGGCGCGAGGATCTTCGACACCCGCAGCCAAAATGCAATACCTGACACAACTGTCACATACGGGATAACAGGGCCGTTGGCGAACGCCGTACACCACACACAACTGTATGCCAGCCCATTGCAGCACAGATTTAATAACACCTGTATTCCCAGGACGATGGCGAAATAGGGCAGATTCCCAAGCCTGTCATGCGATTCCAGCTTCCGGCGGTAGAACTGTCCCATCTGAAAGCAGGGATAGAGGAACAGAATCCGTCCCGGCATCTTATACATCCCCCACACGTGACCGTTGATCGCCAGCCATACAACCACCATTCCCACCGCTAGTGTTCCGATCAAAATCAGCCACTCATCCTCCAGCCGGATAGCCCCCAGCACAATCCGCATAAGCAGATTCATTACTTCTATCAGGAAAAGCACCGGCACAAACCAGGCCGCAAAATTATAAATATATTGATAGCCATGCAGAAAGGGATCCAGAAACAACGTTTTCACCGTAACCGGTTCCCCCAACGTAAAATCTCCCCCTAAACGCAGCAGCCAGGCAATCAGACCATAAACCAGATTCCAGATAAAATAGGGCAAAAGCAGTCTGCGCGCCTTCTTTTTCATATAAGCAAAAGGCCTCTCCTGCTCTTCTCGCCGATAGAAATAGCCGGAAATAAACATAAACAGCGGTACATGAAACGAATAATAGGGGAAGAGATCTCCCACCGTCAGAATATTATAGCCCAGATGCCCCGCCACCACCATAAGGATCGCCAGGGCCGAGAGGATGCCGAAAGCGGCGTTATAGCCGTCTGGAAATGTATTTTTTTTGCTTTCTGTTTGATATGACATATTTGTCATCTTTTACCTTCCTATAAATCGGAAATGTATTTATCTACCAGGTCAATCATCATCTTTGCAGTCTGAATCTGTTTTTCCGCTTCTTCTCTATTTGCAATGTAAAATTCGTCATAATCACTTGCATGCCTGATTTTTGCTGCTTTTGAGATATTTCTTCCGATCCCATTGGGAAAAATACCTGTATGAACATAGTTCTTATTAAAATATCCAATCGTATCCTTATGTCTTTTAAACGCGATAGGCTCCAAACACAACACTGCCGTTATTGAATAATAAATTGAATAATAGGCCCTATTGTTTGATGCTTTCAACTTTTCATTATCTAAAAGAAGTCTGGCAGTATCCAACTCCTCACTTGCTCTTTCCAGTTTATATCGCGCCAAATCCCTTCCATAAAATTCCTGTGTCATACCAGCACTCCATCTTTTTCAATATTCATAAAAAAGGGATACACTCTTTTCCACTGCTCATAAATCCGCATACTTTGAATAGACGGGTTTATTTCCATTCCATATTGCATCTCAAAATCATACGTAACATCATAAACCCGATCCGCATAATCACTCACTTCTTCCGGACATACATCCGCCAGAATCATAATATCCATATCAGAATCCTTCGTAAAATCTCCCCTGGCACAGGAACCAAACAAAATCATCCTGACAAACCGCTCACCCAATATCCGTACAACAGCTTCTCTGTAGTCTCCCAGTAAACCTCTAAGATTATCCGGCATTTATCATCACCCCTTTTGTAAGTATTGTACCATGCCCTCCATTGAATATCCATACAAAGATGTTGCGAAATAATTGCGAAACCGCTAAAATAGGCGTAGAAAATAACACCAATAACAATAAGAACACAGCAAAATAGTAACTACAAAATAATAGCAATAAGAATTGCAATCAGAAAAGAGACATTCCTTATGAATCCTATAAACGCAAAATCCATAACCCCCAAAAAATATATATGCCTGCTTATTATCCTGGCTGCCCTCACGGCACTGACCGCCTGCGGGACAAAAGAGCATACCACCCCCAAACCGCCTGCTGCCCTGGCCAGTGAAGAATCCCTTCGAGCCTCAGACATCGTGCTGGATCTGGCCAATGCGGATCAAACCTCTCTGACACCTGCCGCCGTTCCCACAAATCCCTACCCTGATTTGAGCGTCCCCACCTATATTACCAAAGTGGACGATACCTATTTTATTGTGGACTGCTACCACAATCAGGTTATCTATCATGACAATCTGACCGATTCTTTGTCACAGTGGCAGGTCATGACCAATGAAATCAGCAAAGGACATACCATCGCCAGTGATGGTCTGGTATATTTAGTTGACGACACGGAAAATAACCGGATCCTGGTATTTGAAAAGAAAGAAGGTGTATTTTACCACACCCAGACTTTTACGGAGATCGGCAGCCGGCCCCATTATATTATCTATGATGACAACACACAGACTTTCTATGCCCTGAGTTCCATGAGCGGTGAAATGTATCTCTTCCGGCACGATCCGGATGACAGCCGCATGCATCTGACCAAGGTTCATCAGATAGAACAACTTGCAGGCACCTACGTGCGCTCTTTTACAATCTCCGGAAACGATGTCTATTTCGTATCCGGCATCCTCGGAAGCCCCGCAATCCTGCGGGCAGACCTTGATACCTTTGCCATCCGGGAAACTTATCCCGTCCCCGACACCATGGCCGGCATGATCCAGCTTACCATAGCCGAAAAGGGCTATTTTATTACAATATCAACTGATATTAATGGAAACCAGGACTATGCGACCATGATTTACACAGACGATTTATCAAACCTGATAGAAAGAAAATACGATGACGTGTATGAACACTTCATTGGCGGAGGCACGCCATATTACGTAACTTCCATAGATAACACCTACTATTTAACAGAGCACAGAATTCCCGGTCACTCTATCTGGAAATTCAAAATAACAGACGGTTCCATATCTGATGTTGAGACCGTATACTAACCCTGCTATTTTGGTGTTTTTCAAAATTAAATCATAATTTAATCGTCTATTTCTGAGGTTCTCTCGGTTTTACTTCATTGGAAAGGCCGCTTTCCGCTATCATTTTACGCAGTCTTGCGATTTCTTCTTCCGTATACTTTTCATAATACTTATAACAGAAAACGTTGAAGCGGCATTTCCGATTCGAGCACTCCTTGATCTTAATGCATTTAATCCAATAAACAAAGCGTGCCACATTAAAAACTATTATCATGGTAAAGAACAAGATCAAAAAAATAATTACAAACAAGTGCAAAATCATATCCATTTTTTTATCCACCTTTAACATTTGTTATGTTAAGAATAACACATCCCGCATTTACTCACAATATTAGTTTGAAAAAAATATTGATATAATTGCAAAAAAATACCACTTTTTGCATACTAATTCTGATTTTACTGCAAAAAGTGGTATTTTGTTTATAACTCTCTGTTACATATCCAGGTATTCAACCTTACCGCTGCCGATATGATAGTATGCTCCGCATACTTTAACGCCATTTTTCTCATCCTTCATGTCCAGCTTCTCCCTGATGAGATCTACGGCACGTTTCACATTCAGACAGCAGGCACGGTATTCGTCCTTCTCATCACCGATCGCCCTGTGTATCTCATCTGTTATGTACTGAATAAATCCACCCGGATTTCCCTGTAACGCTGCTCCTACCGCGCCGCAGTGTTCGTGTCCGAGTACGACCACCAGTTTACAGCCAAGATGATCCGCCGCATACTCAACGCTTCCCAGCTGATGATTGTCCATCACATTTCCTGCCACACGGATAACGAACACTTCTCCGATTCCGGCGCAGAAGATGCTCTCCGGTATCACTCTGGAATCTGAACACGCCACCACGATCGCATAGGGCTGTTGTCCCTCATCACAAGTCTTCTGTCTGATCTGCGGTGAAACGTCTCCCGGGTTGGTGGCAGCCTGCAAGTAACGCTCGTTTCCGTCCTTCAGCTTTTGCAGCGCCTCTGCTGCCGATAAATTTTCACTGTGCATAACATAACCTCCGTTCTCTATTAGTTGATAACATAAATCTTTGAGCACAAAGCGCAACACTCGCACAATGGCCTGATTTCTGCATCTATTATAACATATTCTTCCGTATGACTTCCAGCCCTTTTAGTCATTCCATACGCAAATACAACGGTCTGTAGTCCCTGTCGAAAACCGCATAGTCTGTCTGATATTTGCCGCCCTGCTGCCATCTTATCGCCAACGGCTGGAGGGAATATCTGGTAATCCTGCTTCCTTCCGGCGTCAATTCAATGGTAAAAGAAGCCATTCCGCCCCGCACACAGGTCTGTTCCGGCTGGGCGCTGATAAAGTTGCCAATGGAATAAAAGACCAGCATCTCATGCCCGCTGCCGTCCCGCAGCACCGTACAGGGCTGCAAAATGTGGGGATGGGTGCCGACTACCACATCTGCCTTCCCTTCCAGAAAAATCTGCGCCCATTTCTCCTGGAAGGCATCCGGTTCTGCTGCCCCCTCCGTCCCCCAATGGACAAAGACTATGATCTTATCCGCCGTCTCCTTTGCTTCCCTCAAATCCCGCTTAACCTGCTCCTCATCCTCCAGCAGATACACTTTATTGGGATTACCTCCTGCCGTTTCCCTGCCATTGACACCATACGTATAGTTAAACAGGGCAAAGCGGATACCGCTTCTTTTCAGTATCTCATAGGGTCTTTCTTCCACCTCTCCCTCTGTACGTATCCCCAGGCACAGGATGTCATGCTCCTCAAAAAATGCTTTCGTGGCATCCGCTCCCGCAGGCCCCTGATCCAGGGCATGATTGGTGGCGCAGGTCACCACATCGAAGCCAGCCTCCACAATTGCCCATCCCGCCGCCTGCGGCGTGCCAAACCTTGGATACCCGCTGTAGCGGGCCGGATTGTCCGTAAGGGGCGCCTCCTGGTTAATCACAGCCACATCGCTCCTGGCAATGACATCCTGAAAATTTTCAAATAAGAAACCGAAATCCCCCTGCTGTGCAAGACCATAGTTGTATATGGGTTCATGCAGGAGATTATCCCCAAACACCGTAAACGTCACCTCGGTCTCCTCTTTTGCAAAGCCCCAGGAAGTCCATATAAAACAGTTTTCCCCTCCGCCCGGCTCTGTCAGCCAGAGACGCCCCTTACCGCTTTCTGCGGCCTGTACGCGCATCCTGCTGACATCCTGTCCGATATAAGAGGACATCCATTTGGGCCGAACCCCCATTTCTGTATACTCATATACAAACAAATGCTGGGACCATTTCTTCTCATCCTTTTCTACCCAAAAAGGCATATGCCGGCCATACCGCCCCCGCTTCCAGCACAGCAGTATCAATTCTTCCCGGCCGTCCCCGTCAACATCCAGGGATGCTGCTGCCTGCACCTTCATATCCGCAGGAGAGGACCATGCCACTGCCTCGCCACACCAGACGCTGGCCTTGTGCTGCGCCAAAGCCACCGTATACCGGCCGTCTCCGGTAGAAAGGCCGCACTCCTCCCAGATAATCCAGCGCGGCAGAAATGCGCCGCTGTTCCACAGAATGTACAGAATCGCGCCGACACACAGGGCCGCCGCGATTCCCATTTTGATGATACCATTAAATTTCTTAATCCCACTCATATTGATATCGGTAACTCTCCGTCCAGGCCGGCTGTAATATCTCCAGATCGTAATGATATTCTCCCGTTTCGTCCGGCTCAATCCCCAGCATCTGATGCCACTTGTTATCAGTCAGCCTGTCTTCCAACGGCCACAGGAACTGATAGAACATATAGACACTCCCCGCGGCAACCTTCACCTTGCCATCCACTTTGACCACCACATAAATCCTGGATGGATTGCCCGTTGCTATCTCCAGCACACTTCCATTGGGATCTGTGGCAATATCCACCACCAATGCGGCCGGAGCCGGCACGGCGCCTCCCTCATCGGCGGTATCCCTGATCGTCTCATACCAGAAATGTTCCAGATTGCCACCGTAAGCCCTGATAAACTCATACTCCTCATCCGTTAGCGCTTCCTCCCGCAGTTCCTTTTCGGATATGGTCTGAAGCTGCCCGGCCATCTGGGACAGCCGCAATAAATTCTCCTCATCTGCGGCCTCCAGCATCCCATAACGCTTCAACCCCTGCGCCGTCTGATCTGCCAGCACGGCAAACCTTGCATACACAAGCGGTTCCGGCTCCACATAGCCCCTGTCGTCAATCTCTTCGTCATAACCGCCGCCCATCTCCGCCATCACCTGCTTACTGTAGAGCACCGTATCGTGTTTCAATTCCGTAAAGCTGCCTGCGAAACATTCCAGATCTTTCCTAGCCCACGCCTCGCCCTGCATAAACACAGGATAACCTTCTCCCTTTTCCAACAGCAGCGGCCTTAACGTATTCAGCCAGCATGCATACAGGCTGGCCGACCACAGGCTGGTGTTTTCCCCGGCAAGCTGGGTTCTCAGCGCCTCCATATTCTCCATATAGCCGGCATACTCTGTCTCTCCTGCCTCCTGCAAGATCTCCAGGGCCGTCTCACTGCCCAGCGCCGCCGGGATATCCAACACGTCCGGCAGCATACGTATTCCGCCTGTGCTATTTTCCCGCACCTGGCTGTAGAGGAGTTTCTGCATCACAGAAGCATCTATGCTAAAGCGCTGGCCCATAAACCGAAAGCCGCGGATGACATTATCTTCCCCATCAAAGATTGGAATAGAATTGATCTGCGGCGCCGGAAGTGTCCCGGTAAGTTCATGGAATCTGGCAAAAGCATCCTGCTCTGCATTCAGCTTATCCAACGCCAGATCCTCACCATACACCTCACGGGCCGCCTCCGCATACTCGCACACCCCCAGGTCATCGCTGGCACCTGCAAAGAAAGAGGTCACTGCATAGATGGATTCCCACAGTGCATACGCCTGGGCGTCCTCTGTCAACGCCATCGTCATCAGCAGGGCGCTCCTGTCCATCTCCTCCTCTTCCTGCTTGAAATGTATCCTGCCATACCACATCATGGCCTTGAAATACTGTTCCAGTGCAGAATCTCCCTTATAATAACCACGGGGCGCATACTGCGAATAGTCTTCCTCATCCCCGGTGATAGCAGAGCCTGCAATCCCGCCGCCCTTCTCAATCTTCGCCAGTTCCTCCCGTACCATATCCGCCGCATAATCGGCAGGAACCACCGTATCATCAAGCAGGCTGGCTCCAACGGTAAAGAAAGCCACATTCCTCTTGGCCGCATTCTCCCACTCGCTGCCCTTCAACTGCTCATATTGTTCCATACTGTCAGTCATCATCCGCTCGCTCAACTGCCTAAGCGCATCCGACAGTTGCTTCTTTTCAATGCCTTTTAATAAATAGGAAAAATAGAGATGATAGGTGTGCATCAGCGAATCCACCGTCACAAAATTCGGAATCTGTCCATATCTGTTCGTCTCGTAAATCTCATAAAATTCCCAGCCCGCAGACCCAAACACCACAAAACCATTCTCCGCCAGCTTTTCTTTCATCGGATCCTCAAAGTAAAACTGCTCCAGATTCTCCACATTGCTCAGATCCGCCGCGATCTCATAGGGCGTCACATTGGGCGTCACCGTCACATCCGTCATCCTGCCCCAATCAATCATCTGTGGTCTTTGTCCTTCACCGACCGGGAAAGCTATTTCCGGCTCCTGTTCCTGCTTTTCTGCCTCCTGGCCGTTTTCTTTCCCTGCTGACGGCTCCTCTTCCCTGCTCTCTTCTGCATCCGCCTCTTTCTCCTGGGGCTGCTTTTGTGTAGATGTATCCGCCGCACAGGCACACAGAAGACTGACAGACAAAAGAAGCGCTATGCCGGAATGGATTTTCCTTTTCATGTGAATTTCCCCCTCTTTGTATAATTACAATGCCTTTACCCCACTCTCCTCATCTATGCCCGATAAATGTTTATCCACCACTTCCACTATTCTGGCTGATAACCAGTTATAGCCTGTGATCTTCTTAAGCAATTCGATCACAATCGAGACACAGAGACTGGTTCCTAACAATACCAGAAGGATATATGGCGCATAATGAAAAGAATAAATAAAATCCGTATAATAATACCGATAGATGAACGTATGCACCAGAAAGATATTGGTCGCGTGCTTACCAAGATATTTCAAACAGATATTTATCCCCGGTATCCTGGAAACAAACTGAAACGCAACATAGGGAATCACTGCTGCTAAAGTAAAACTAAACACCCTGTTCGTTGTGATATAACATAAATAGGCTGTATAGAGAAGAAGCATGCTTATCATCAATCTGACAACTCCCTGCCATTTATGCCTGCATTGCAGTTTTGCAAACCAATCCTCATAACTGAAAGCGGTTCCAAGTATCACCACCGGGAGCAGCAATGCAAAAGACACCTCCGAATTTAGGACAGCATAGGGCAGCAAGCATCCTGCCAGAATGAGCAGATACCGAAATTTCCTATATGCCATATAGATAAACGGCATTGCTGTGATCAAAAGAATTGCATACGACAAATACCACCATGTAACATTGATCAGGGGCGTCTGCGAATAATCAGCCAACCCAAGCATATCAATGACCATATTCAACAGCATCGCCGCCACACTCTCCCCTTCTTCCCTGTATAACTCCTGCAAAGATTGTACTACAACAAATCGTTTGTACAACACCGCAAATATATATATAATTGCAATCGACAATTCCAACTTTAACAGTCTTTTTACCGTTACTGTAAAATAGGACTTGGGATCATTCGAATTCATCTTTTTAAATTTCTGCGTCATGCCGTAAGCCGTTAAAAACGCGAATCCTGCAATACATATTTTGCAATAGGAAGCTATATCATAAAACACTTTCGTGTCCCTTATTATCGTATCAATATTATGCGGCAACGCATCATCTTTATAAAACACATGATGTGCGAGCAGCATAATAACCAGGATTCCCTTAGTAATCAATGTATGATCCTTCGTAAATGATTCTTTCATGATAGAAACAGCCTTTCCCTCAAAAGGTCTCCTATGATTCACTATCATAGGAGACCTGCATTTCATAATGCCGTACTAATTTACACGGTCTTAAACTTCTCAATATAAACCGGGAACGTATCCGTTCCTTTCATCTCTTTACCTGCCGTAATTGTGACATTCTTGTCAGTAATGAGATATTCCACATTCGCGCCAGCTTCCACTACGGTGTCCTGCATCAGGATACAGTTCTTGATCTTGGCGCCTTTGCCAACCTTAACGCCACGGAAGATTACGCTGTTCTCCACTTCCCCTTCGATCACACAGCCGTCCGCCATCATCACGTTCTGAACCTTTGCGCCGTCCTTGTAGTGAGTCGGGTTATCGCCGCGAATCTTCGTATAAATCGGAGCCGGAGAAAACAGCCCATCCAGATTGTAATCATCCAGCAGCTTCATATTCTCTTCGAAGTAACTCTTCATACCGCTGATGCGGGCCACATAACCCGTATATTTGAAAGCCTGTACGTTCAGCTTATTAAGCTGGGGCATGATCACATCGCGCATGAAGAAGGATTTGCCCTGCATGTATGCGGTGCTGACAAGTTCAATCAAAAGTTCGCGCCCGATGACGAAGATATTCATGGAAGTATTCTGTACCCCCTCCGTCTTCGGATTGATGCTCACCTTACGGATCCGTCCCTGCTCCACATCAAATGTATAATAGAAGATTCTGTCGCTTGTCTGATAATCCAGCAGCTCCTTGGGCAGTTCCTGCTCATTGTAAGCGATCGTGATGTCTGCGCCGCTGTCCATATGTTCCTGAAGCATTGCGTTGAAATCAAAATTGACCACCACATTGGTGTCTGACATCACCACATATTCCTCTTTCTGGGATTTCAGGAAATCCAGAAGATTTGCCAGTGCACCGGCACGTCCCACATAAGGACCGCTCACTTCTTTCTCCGCAAAAGGCGGGAAAATATGCAGACCGCCGTTCTTGCGTACCAGATCCCACTCACGGCCGGATCCCAGATGATCCATCAGGGAATGATAGTTCTTATTCACTACCACGGAAATATTGTCAATGCCGGAATGTGTCATGCTGGACAGGACAAAATCAATGATACGATAACGGCTGGCAAAGGGAATAGAAGCCATCAAACGAACACTGACCAGTTCCGGAACAAGAGCGTCATAACTATTTGGAAAAATAATACCGATTACATTTGTGCTCGACTTAATCATTCTACTTCACCACCTTCTACATTATTTTTCACCATGGCATTGGGACCGATCACAACATTTTCACCTATAATAACGTCCGAACCGATGGTTGCTACGCCGTTCTCCTCCTCCGTGGGCATTGCGCCTACCACTGCATTCTCACAGATCGTCACATTTTCCGCCACGATACAGTGTCTCACAACCGCACCGGATTTAATCGTTGTACCGCCCATGACGACAGCATCTTCCACGACCGCGCCGGCCTCTACCTTGACGCCGCCAAAGAGGACGGAATGCTTCACCGTACCTTTAATCCGGCATCCATCCGTGATCAGGGCATTCTCTACCACTGCGCCCGCATTGATCTTATGACCTGTCATACCTGCGTTACGGCTGTAAATCTTCCAATCCTCATCAAAGAGATTGATACCGCTATGTTCCGGATCCAACACCTCCATATTCGCTTCCCACAAAGAGGAAATGGTTCCCACGTCTTTCCAGTACCCATTAAAATGATATGCATACATCTGCCTCTGATCGCGTAGCAGATTAGGAATGATATTGTTACCAAAGTCATTCTCTGAATTGGGATCGGCTTCATCCTCCTCCAGATACTTTTTCAGGATATCCCAGTTAAAGATATAGATACCCATGGAAGCCAGATTCGATTTGGGATTCTTCGGTTTCTCCTGGAATTCCGTGATCTTGTCGTTTTCATCGGCCACCATCAGGCCAAACCTGGGCGCTTCTTCCCACGGAACCTCCATAACGGCAACACTGAATTCCGCATTTTTCTCCTTGTGGAATTCAAGGAAATCACTGTAATCCTGTTTGCAGATCTGATCCCCGGAAAGAATGATCACATACTTCGGATCATAACGCTGAATAAATGATATATTCTGATAAATCGCATTTGCCGTGCCTTTATACCAGTCTGACCCATGCGCCTTCTGATAAGGCGGCAGCACATGCACGCCGCCGTAGAGACGATCCAAATCCCACGGCTGACCATTACCGATATATTCATTGAGCTCCAGTGGCTGATACTGAGTCAGGATACCTACGGTATCAATACCTGAATTGACGCAGTTGGAAAGCGGAAAGTCGATGATTCGATATTTGCCGCCAAAAGGAACTGCCGGTTTTGCAAGCTTCTCTGTCAGTGCATACAGGCGCGAGCCTTGTCCACCGGCAAGAAGCATTGCAATCATTTCTTTTGCCATAATACGATTCCTCCTATTTTTCTTGATAAATAAATTATATAACATATAAAATAATATTCCTAGTTGAATTGTAAAATTTATGCAAAAAAGCCATAATTACCACAAAAATATGTATATTTTATACAAAAGCCGACAGACCTCTGCTTTTTATTGGTCTGTCGGCTTTGGGGCCGGGCACTTACTCTCCGGACACCTGTGTCCCATCGGCCTTCATATGATACTTATCTTTATAGATCAGCTGGGAAATGGGCACCAGTTCATAGCCTTTATCCTGTAGCCCGATGATGACGGCTTCCAGTGCATCAGCCGTGTACTTTGCCCCGTTATGCATCAAAATGATTGCTCCGTTATTCAGTTTATCCGACTCCACCACCCTGGCTAATATATCGTTAACTCCATAGTCTTTCCAGTCTAAAGAATCCTCTCTAGTTACATATGTAAAGTTAAATAGTGAAAGGATTCCTTTCTTTTTATTTGTTATGGGGGATTGTACCAGAGGGAAGTAAAGGATGCAAGGAATTTTTCAGATTTTTACAGACTTTTGCACTGAAAGGGGGGCTGTCAAAACAGCCCCCACTCGAATTTAGAAATCGTAACTGCCCTCTAAATCCTCATCATTTTCCAACGATTCGTCTCGAAGAATGCAGTACCGCCATGTCGTAAAACTATCTTCTCCCGTCCCGTTTAACCGAACGTTTGTTTGATACCCTTTTGATGATGGCGTTAGATACAGTAATCTATATTTTTTTAACTTTTTTAGAAAATCCACTTTCTTCATTCCCAGATTCCGTGTGATGTATTCCATATCTTCCATTGACAGCGGGTAATACGCCCGATGATCGTTCAGCATTTGCGATGTCATACCCTTAATTATCCTAATAAGCCTTTGGTAAAACTCCACGCGCTCCACCTCTGTGAGGTCATCATGGTACACTGGAATATTCTGCAATTCTCCGGCAATCATTTCCACGATACCGCGAATCGACATTATATCTGAGCGCGTACCGCTAAATGAATTCGCATATCTAGATCCCAATTTTATTTGGGTTTTATCCGCACGATTATCAATAGGATTGTCACCTTCAGCGCCAGCCATAATCATTTTAAGTACATCCACCTGCGACATTGACAACACCCTTGAAAACGTTCCGTCTATATACTGCTGGCAAAAGCAAATCTTACGATTCGCCTCCTCATCCTCCTCGATAAAAGCGAGAATCGTATGCCCGTTTCGATCCGTAATTCGTCTCGATTTACGATGAGCCATCGGATTTTGCATTCGTGATGTCGGTGTCGCGCTTCCCACCGCCCGATCGTAATTATCCATTTCTTCATCGACCGTCTGCGCCATCATTTCAGTCGATGTCTCCCGCGCTGTCAGTATGCAATCAGAGCGCACCATTTCACAACCCTTCTGCATTTCTATCGCCGCTGGCTTACCGACTTCCGTGAAACTCCTGCCTGTCAGCTCGCCGCTTGGAAATTGTATCAATGTTTCCATAATCTTCCTCCTGTCCAAATTTTTTTTAAGTCCATCTGCTCCTAGTATCGCTTGATTTTCTGTTTTCATTTTTTGTATGTTTCGCTTTTTCCCTCGCTTTCACAATATATATCGGCATTTGGGGGTTTTTATAAATTGTGCGGTTTTAACGAAATTTTCTCCATCGGAAATACTAAATAACATATTTCCATTATACGACTAACGTTATCCTGTAAACGATAAATCCAGCCGGTTAGACCTAATATCGCAGGTCGTTATCAAAAGCTAAATAGGCGTCTGTTTTATGATAGCACTACGTTACAAAAACTAAAATTATGGAATTATACGCTGTTCCTCTTCATCTTTGCCACTGGCAAAATTACCAAAGCCACCGAAAATATAATTTCATTTTTTTATTAAAATCCAATTTCCCCAAAATCCAATGTATTTTTTGCCAATGCAAACACTCATGTCCACCAGTCCAAAAACTGTCTCCACTTTTCATTTTACCTATGTCCCGCATAAATGATATATTTGCACGGATTCCGCACTCACGCTTTTCCCGATATCACAGGTGCGTTTCTTCTATAATAAATATGCAAAATCGCAAATGCTCACATTATGGTCATTTCCCGAAAATAGAACCAAATGTTTCTTTCAACCATGTATTGAGTAATCATTTTCCCAACCAGTCGTTTTTCTGCCAGCCCCTTCATGTTCTCCCAATTCTCCACACCTTCCGCACCTTTTTCAGAAATCCTTAGGTTTTCACCATCGAAACCCCTTTTTTCGCTCGAAAAAAAATCACACCCACCCTTAGCGAGTGCACGTTAAAAAAACAAATGTATAAAAAACTCACTTCACAAAATCAACAAAAAAGAGAACCAAATGCAACTTTTAATCGCTGTTGCACATGGTTCTCCAATGCCTGCCCTTTATATCTTTACTGTTCTATTTCCCCGAACAGATTGACTTCCGCATGGATTTTATCAACATCCAACTTCTGCTCGCTAATAAACATTGTCTGTAAAGTCACAGTTTTGTTTGCCGTGTCAATGATCGCCAGACTCTCCGGCACTTCCATTCCGTTCACTTTTATTACTGCACCCATTTTTACTGCACCCCCATCCTTTGCAATTTTTTAACGATCTGCTCTGCCGTGTACTTGCCGTCTGCAAGCTGGCAGAGTTGTTCCAAATTCAAGCCTTTTTTATAGGCATCAAAAAGCTGGGCAGAACTGACATCCTTCACACCGACAACCACCGGCTTGTATACCACTTTCGCCGCGCCCCCGTTTTTAGGAGACACCATTTTTTGCAAATCGGCAAGCTGTTTCAGAATCATTTCAAGCTGTTTACCCATCACGTTAAGCTGTTCCTGTGGACTCATACGCCACCTCCTCAAAATCTTTTTTATTTTTTATTCATCCGTATGCCCCGTTTGCCGCAGTTGCCGATACTTGCGGGCGCACCCCTTTTTGTATACCGCTCCCAAAGTTACCATACACAAAAACAGCGTTTTCTCCCGAATGTGGGCGCAAAAAAAATACCGCCTGCAACTTTCCGGCAGTCGGTATCTTTCTGACCTTACGGCTGTTATTGTTCCCCTAAATCGTCCAATAACTTCTGTATCTCCACAAACTTGAATACCATCTGTGCAAATG
>CAMNXA010000052.1 GCA_946566685.1 uncultured Lachnospiraceae bacterium | reverse complement strand
GGGAAAAATCCATTTGCTTTTCTCCAAAAATCTGATTATAATGTAATGCAGACGGCAATTTGATTTACATAAAGGAATCATGAGGGGAAGGATTTCCGAATACATGGAAAAAGAGATCAGTGCATTTATCACCTATTTACATAATGTGAAGAACACCTCCACCAATACAGAGTTATCCTACAAGAGGGACTTGCAGAAGGTGCAGCATTTTATGGCATCGCGTGGCATTGAGGAAGCGAGAAATGTGACGGCACAGGATCTGAGCGATTATGTACAATATCTGGAGAATAATAAGTTTGCGGCGGCCACAGTATCCAGGAATATTGCGTCCCTGAAGGCTTTTTATCATTATATGGTGCAGGAAGGCATGGTGCCGGAGGATATCTCCGGCAAACTCAAAGCGCCCAAAATTGAAAAGAAGGCGCCGGAAATCATGACGCCTGATGAGGTGGTGCGTCTCCTGGAGCAGCCTTCCGGGGATTCCCCCAAGGAGATTCGTGATAAAGCCATGCTGGAACTTCTCTATGCCACCGGCATCCGGGTGACGGAACTGATTACTTTAAAAGTTGCCGATGTGAATATGCAGATGAGTTTTATTTTGTGTCGTGACCGCAATAAGGAGAGAATCATTCCTTTCGGTGCGGCGGCGAAAAGTGCCATGACCAGGTATTTGAACGGTACGAGAGAAGAGATGCTTGAGAATAAATCTTCAGATGTGCTTTTTGCCAACTGTTCCGGGCAGCCCATGAGCCGGCAGGGATTCTGGAAATTGATTAAGTATTATGCCAAAAAGGCCGATATTCAGGCGGATATCACACCCCATACGCTGCGGCATTCCTTTGCGGCACATTTGGTAGAAAATGGGGCCGACTTGAGGAGCGTTCAGGAAATGTTAGGACATTCCGATATTTCCACGACACAGATCTATGCAAATTTGAATCATAACCATATCCGGGAAGTGTATGCCAAGGCGCACCCCCGGGGGTAAAGCATAAAGATATCTTATAAAAAATTCCTGCGGATTCTGGTGCAAAAAGAATCCGCAGGAGTTTTTGATTACTATTGAAAATCTTCTGAAAACCATCCGCAAATCCGAGTCAGCGAAGCGGATCTCGTAATCGAGCGAAGCTCGATTTAGTCATAGTCCGCAATATCATAAATCAACTGTTCGGAGGCCTCCCATCCCAGACAGGGATCCGTAATGGATTTGCCGTAGACGCCTTCACCAATCTTCTGGCTGCCTTCTTCAATATAGCTTTCAATCATGACGCCCTTCACCATACTATGGATATCACGATTCAGTTTGCGGCTGTGCATGACTTCTTTGACGATACGGATCTGCTGCTCGAACTGCTTGTCTGAATTGTTGTGGTTTGCATCGATAACGCAGGCCGGATTCATCAGATCATACTCCTGATACAGAGTGTAGAGGGTGTTTAAATCTTCGTAATGATAGTTGGGCAGACTTCTGCCGTGTTTGTTGACAGAACCGCGAAGTACTGCATGGGCCAGGGGATTTCCGTCAGTGGCTACCTCCATGCCGCGATAGATGAAGGAGTGACGATGCTGTGCCGCATAGATGGAATTGAGCATGACGGAAAGGGTGCCGCTGGTGGGATTCTTCATGCCCGCGGGCACGTCAAAACCGCTGACTGTCATGCGGTGGTGCTGATCCTCCACGGAGCGGGCCCCGATGGCCACATAGGAGAGGATGTCCTCCACATAACCCCAGTTGTCAGGATAGAGCATCTCGTCCGCGGCAGTCAGCCCGGATTCCTCAATGGCCCTGATATGCATTTTGCGCATGGCGATCAGTCCGGCGGTAAAGTCGGGTTTCTTTTCAGGATCCGGCTGGCTGACGATGCCTTTATAGCCTTCCCCGGTGGTGCGGGGTTTGTTGGTGTATATCCTGGGGATCAGGATCAGCTTGTCCTGCACTTTTTCATTGACTCTGGCGAGTCTGTTGACATAGTCACAGACGGCCTCCTCATTATCGGCGGAGCAGGGGCCGATGATGACCAGGAATTTATTACTTTTTCCCGTAAGTACGTCTTTGATCTGGGCATCCCGCTGTTGTTTGATTGCTGTGGCGGCCGCCGGCATGGGAAATTGCTCCCTGATCTCCTCCGGGGTGGGAAGTTTTGCAACATATTGAAATGACATTTTCTTTCTCCTTATGGTAATATCTTCTTGTACACTTTTCTCTGGCAAAAACACCTACATTATAGTATATTGTTTTAAGAATCGCAACCCTTGCGGGAAATATGCAGGGCAGAAACGGTACAGAGAGTGGTCTGTAGGATCTGGCTTGCCAGTATCCCCCAAAGATAGCCTTTGATGCCATAGCAGGGGATGGCGAAGAAGACGAACGCCAGGCGCAGCAGAAGACTGACCACACTGTAGCAGAAAGTCTGTGCGGTCTTGCCCAGTCCGTTTAAGATACTGCCCAGTGTGCTTGCAATATACATGAACGGGCAGATAAAACTGAGGGTCAGGATAAAACTGCCGGCTAACTGCGAGTGGAAGAGGATACGCCCCGCCAGGCGGCCGCACAGCAAAAAGAGGGCGGTGCAGCTAAAGCCGAGGAGCAGACAGTACCGGATAGAGGTCAGGACAGCCCGTCTGACAGCCGCCTGGTTGCCATTGGCATCGGCTTCCGCCACGATAGGCAGAAGCAGGACGGAGATGGAGTTGGTGATGGCGGAGGGAAAGAGGATGAGCGGCAGACTCATACCGGTCAGCACGCCGTAAACACCCAGGGCATCCGTGTTGTTAAGTCCGTAGGCCATCAGCCGGTTGGGGATATAAATGGCCTCGATACTCTGTAGCAGGTTGATCACCAGACGGTTAGCCGATAACGGCACTGCCAGGGCAAGGAGCTGTCCCATGATGCGGCTATAGATGGCAATACAGTGGGTTTGGATCTTTTCAGTCCGCACCGGAAGGAAAGTGCGGTAGGGAAACACTTTGTGGGCCCTGGATAAGATGGCCAGGATGGATACGATCATGGAAGCACTTTCCCCGATCACCAGGCCCACTACGGCAAAGCTGATGGTTGGCTCCATCTGGTGTTTCTGACAGATATAGTAAATCAGATACACACTGCCTACGCGGCAGATCTGTTCCGCCAGCTGGGAGATGGCAGGAATCGCAGTCTTGCGGATACCATAGAAATAACCGTTGATGCAGGAGTGGACGCAGGCCAGGGGGATGGACAGCGCTATGATCCGCAGAAGCGGCGCTGTGCGTGCTTCCATCAGGCAGGTGACGGCAATCGCTTCTGACCAATGATAGATCAGCGCAGCACAGGTGAGGGAAAGGGAAAAAGCCATGAGAAATCCCGCCCACAGTGTGCGGAAAGAGGTTTTATAGTCATGTGTGCTGTTTTCATTCGCCACGTATTTGGAGATGGCGGTCTGTATACCGGAGACAGTGAGCGCAAAGGAGAGGGCAAGCACAGGGGAGATCAGCTGGTAGATTCCCATGCCCTCTGCACCGAATACATTGGACAGAAAGATTCGGTAAAAGAAGCCGATCAGGCGGCTGATAAGCCCGGTCAGCGTGAGGATGGCTGTTCCGGTGATCAAGGGGTTTTTCCATTTAGTCGTCATAGGCACCACATAATGATTCGATATGGTTACAGTGTATGCGGCAAGGGTCTCATATAGTATAGAAGAAAGGTTTGGAAAGATGGCAGAGAAGGTTGTGGTAGGTATGTCCGGCGGTGTGGATTCTTCGGTGGCGGCCTATCTTTTAAAAGAGCAGGGATATGATGTGATTGGCGTGACCATGCAGATGTGGCAGGAAGAGCCGGCGGAAAGCATGGAAAAGGAAGGGGGATGCTGTAGTCTTAATGTGGTGGAGGATGCCAGACAGATAGCGGATAAGCTGGGCATTGTACATCATGTGATTCCTTTTGCACAGGAATTCAAGGAGAAAGTGGTAGATTATTTTGTGGAAGAATATCTGGCAGGGCGGACGCCCAACCCCTGTGTGGTCTGTAATCGGTATGTGAAGTGGGAGGCCATGCTGCAAAGAAGTCTAGAGATGGGGGCGGACTATATTGCCACCGGACATTATGCCAGGATTGTCAGATTGGAAAACGGCAGATATGCGGTACAAAACTCCGTCACAGCGAAGAAGGATCAGACCTATGCGCTCTATGGACTGACACAGGAACAGCTGGCGCATACGCTCATGCCGGTGGGAGATTACACCAAGGAACAGATACGGCAGATTGCCCGGGAGGCGGGTTTGACGACAGCCCATAAACCCGACAGTCAGGAAATCTGTTTCATCCCGGATCATGATTATGCTGCATTTATTGACAGACAGGCCGGAGAAAGGGTTCCCGGGCGGGGAAATTTTGTGACGGCGGCCGGGGAGGTTCTGGGAGAACATCTGGGTATCACCCATTATACAGTGGGGCAGCGCAAGGGTTTGAATCTGGCCATGGGGCGGCCGGTGTTTGTGACCAGGATCAGGCCGGACACGGATGAAGTGGTGATCGGGGAGGCGGAGGATGTCTTCTCGGATATACTTTACTGCCACAGGATCAATTACATGGGTATGGCAGACCTGCCGGAGAAGAGGATGGTGACGGCTAAGATCCGCTACGCCCATCAGGGAGAAGAATGCCTGATCGAGAAGGCGGGAGAGGATAAGATCAAGTGTACTTTTACAAAACCAGTCCGCGCCATTACGCCTGGACAGGCGGTGGTTTTTTATGAGGATGGCTGTGTGCTTGGCGGCGGCACCATTCTGTAGCTAAGAAAATCTTAAGAAATTCTACCGGATTTGTTCACGACATTTTCACAGGCTCTGTGATAGTATAGGTTCTGATAAGCAGGGAATGGCTGAAGGAATTTTTATTTGAGGAGAGTATGTTGAAAAGATTTATGCTGTGAAGGGAGTATGGATATATGGTAGAATCAAAACTGACGAAAGTAAAAGTAAACAATGAGATAGAGCTGTGTGAAGTATATGACGATGTCACCAAGGAGCGGATTAAGAAAGTGTTTTTCAGGGAAGGGATTTCCTTCTTTATCAAATTCCGCAAGAAATTTCAGATGGCCGGATTGGCTGCGGTGAGTCTGGCGGGAGAGGAAATCTCCGGAGAGAGAACCATGTTTCCCGAGAAGAAAGAGGGCAGATATATTATCTGCGTGAATTTAAGCCAGGAGGAACTGGCCCGCAGATCCATCCTGCGGGTAGTGCCTGATCACGGCAATAAGGTCAGGTTCCTGGGGGAAAAACAGGAAGACGGCGTGGACAAAATGCCGTTCTGGGAGATGCTCTCCCAGTTGACATAATTTAGAGTCTATGAAAAGAGGGGCTGCGTTTTTCGAAGGTAGTGTAATACCGGAAACCGCAGTCCTTTAGTATTTCGGCCGCCCGGTCAAAAGCATGGGCAATCTGGCCCGGCGTGTGGGCGTCAGAACCGACTGTGATAATCTCGCCGCCCAGTTCACGGTAACGTTTGATGACACCCTGACAGGGATTGGCGTCACGCAGACCTTTGGCTAAGCCGTTCGTGTTGATTTCGATGCCTTTTTCCATGTCGATCAGTTTTGTTAAAATCTGCTCAAACAGACCGCGGAAGGCTTCATAAGAATACCCCTGGTCTTTCGCGGGGCTGTAGCGCACCACATAATCCAGATGTCCGTAGACGTCAAAGTTGCTGTATTTACTCAGATTATCGAGAATGGACTCGAAATACTCCGTAAAGGCATCTTCCGGGGTGCGTCCGGCAAAGAAAGAAGGATAATAGGGATCCTTGCCATTGCAGATATGGGAAGAGGCAATAATAAAGTCATATGCATGGGCCTTCGCAAAGGCGGCATTTTGCCTGGCCAGATGGGGTTGCAGGCCAATTTCCGTACCAAACAGAACTTTGATCTTGTCGCGGTATTTTTCCTGTAGTTGCAATAAATCATAGAGATAGGAATCTGCATTGAGAAGGAAGGTGTCTTCGGTATCCGTTTCATTTGCAGGATAATCGAAATCGTTATGTTCTGTAAAACACATCTGATCAAGGCCCAGATGGATACCCTGTAAGATCATCTCTTCCATAGGCGTATCGGAATCCCCGGAAAAAGAGGAATGTAAGTGGTAATCGGCTGTGATTGGCATGAGATATCTCCTTTCAGAAATCATCAATGTTATTGGAACGATCGTTTTACCTCAGTATAGAAGATGGGGCAGGGAAATACAATGGTTTGCTGCCTGTACATTTTACCACATATTTTTTGACTAATGTTTTTATTTTCCTAATTATTTTCGTTTTATGTCTTGAATTTTCAGGACAAATTGGGTAAAATAGTTTTGCTGACTAAATTTTACCAATATAGCGCGTATGTTACGTATGCGGCAGGGTAAAATTATATAAAAAACATTATTTAGGAGGGACTAAAAAATGGCAGTAAGAGTAGCAATCAATGGTTTTGGCCGTATCGGTCGTCTTGCATTCAGACAGATGTTCGGGGCAGAAGGATATGAAGTAGTAGCGATCAACGATTTAACAAGCCCTAAGATGTTGGCACACTTGTTAAAGTATGATTCTTCCCAGGGTAAGTACGCTTTGGCTGATACTGTATCCGCTGGTGAGGACACAATCACAGTTGATGGTAAGACATTAAAGATTTACAAAGAGCCCGATGCAAACAACTGTCCTTGGGGCGAACTTAAGGTTGACGTTGTTTTGGAGTGCTCCGGTTTCTATACCAGCAAGGACAAAGCTCAGGCACACATCAATGCCGGCGCTAGAAAAGTTGTTATCTCTGCTCCTGCAGGTAACGATCTTCCGACTATCGTATACAACGTAAACCATGAGACACTGAAAGCTTCCGATACCATCATTTCAGCAGCTTCCTGTACAACAAACTGCCTTGCTCCTATGGCAAAGGCTCTGAACGATTTGGCTGGCATCAAGTCCGGTATCATGAGCACCATCCATGCTTATACAGGTGATCAGATGATTCTTGACGGCCCGCAGAGAAAGGGTGATTTAAGAAGATCCCGCGCAGGCGCAGTGAACATCGTTCCTAACAGCACAGGCGCAGCTAAGGCTATCGGCCTTGTTATCCCTGAGTTAAATGGTAAGCTGATCGGTTCCGCACAGCGTGTTCCTACTCCTACAGGTTCCACCACAATCCTGGTTGCAACTGTAGAGAAGTCCGTAACCAAAGATGAGATCAATGCAGCAATGAAGGCAGCTGCTACAGAGTCCTTCGGTTACAATGAGGATGAGATCGTATCTTCCGATATCGTAGGCAGCACCTATGGTTCTATCTTCGATGCTACCCAGACTATGGTAGGCGAAGACAACCTGGTACAGGTAGTTTCCTGGTACGACAATGAGAACAGCTACACATCTCAGATGGTTCGTACAATTAAGTATTTCTCTGAGTTAGCATAAAAGTAAATTCCTTCGGAATTAACTTTGCGAGGATTGCTTTGCAGCCTCGGCATGGGAAAGTAATTTTGGAGAAATTAACTTTACGAGGATTGCTTTGCAGCCTCGGCTTGGAAGTAAACAAGTAATTATGAGAGGCTCGGCCGTTGGGCCGGGTCTCTTTTTAATAATCTAATAGGAGGACTAAGACATGTCATTAAACAAAAAATCTGTAGATGATCTTAACGTTAAGGGAAAACGCGTTCTTGTGAGATGTGACTTTAACGTACCTTTGAAGGAAGGCAAGATTACGGATGAAACCCGTATCGTGGCTGCGCTTCCCACCATTCAGAAACTGCTTGCTAACGGCGGCAAAGTGATTCTCTGCTCCCACCTTGGTAAAGTAAAGAACGGCCCCAATGAGGGTGAGTCCCTGGCACCTGTGGCAGAGAGACTTTCCGAGAAACTGGGCAAACCTGTTAATTTCGTATCTGACTACAATGTAACTGGCGAGGCTGCGACCAAGGCAGTTGCCGATATGCAGGAAGGCGATGTGGTACTTTTGCAGAATACCCGTTTCCGTGGCAAAGAGGAGACCAAACCCAAGGAGGCAGGAGAGGCTTTTGCAAAAGAACTGGCTGATCTGGCTGATGTTTATGTGTGCGATGCATTTGGTTCTGCTCACAGGGCGCATGCATCCGTGGCTGTTGTTACCAAGTATATTACCGAGAAGGGCGGCGAGAACGCAGTTGGTTATCTGATGCAGAAAGAGATCGACTTCCTCGGCAATGCAGTGGAGAATCCGGTAAGACCGTTCGTAGCTATTCTTGGCGGCGCTAAGGTAGCAGATAAGCTCAACGTAATCAATAACCTGCTTGAGAAGTGTGACACCCTGATTATCGGCGGTGGTATGGCATTCACATTCTTAAAGGCGAAGGGCTATGAGATTGGTAATTCCCTGGTAGATGATGAAAAGCTTGATTATTGTAAAGAGATGATGGAAAAGGCTGAGAAGCTTGGCAAACAGCTTTTACTGCCCATCGATACCGGTGTGGCTTCAGCTTTCCCGAATCCGATTGACGGCCCTGTCGATGTAGCATATGTTGATGCTGACAAGATTCCGGCTGATAAGGAAGGGCTGGATATTGGGCCTAAGACCCAGGAATTATTTGCAAATGCTGTGAAGTCTGCAAAGACAGTTGTATGGAACGGCCCTATGGGTGTGTTTGAGAATCCTACACTGGCCAAAGGAACCATCGCTGTGGCGAAGGCACTGGCTGAGACAGATGCAACCACCATTATCGGCGGCGGCGATTCCGCGGCAGCCTGCAACCAGCTTGGTTTTGCAGATAAGATGTCCCACATTTCCACCGGCGGCGGCGCTTCCCTTGAATTCTTAGAGGGCAAAGAACTTCCCGGCGTAGTAGCAGCAGACGACAAGTGATGCGATAAGCAGAGCGAGAATAATCATAGCTGAGAGAGAACGTGCTTGCACAAGTTCTCTCTCGGATGTGATTATTTGAGGGTGCAACGCACCCGAGGAATTGCGCAGCAATTGCGAGGCGATGCGATGCGAAACGTAACAATTACGAGGCTCTGCGAAGGAAAATAATATAGAATATATAAGGAGATTACAAAATGGCTAGAAGAAGAATTATTGCCGGCAACTGGAAGATGAACATGACTCCCAGTGAGGCTGTTGCGCTCTGCGCGACTTTGAAAGATCTGGTAGTGAACGATGCGGTTGACGTGGTTTACTGTGTACCAGCGATTGATATTGTACCTGTGGCTGAGGCAGTCAAGGGCACCAATGTGCATGTGGGCGCTGAAAACTTCTATATCGAGGATAAGGGCGCATACACAGGCGAGATTTCCGCACCCATGTTAAAGGATGCCGGTGTGGAGTATGTGATTATCGGCCATTCTGAGAGAAGAGAGTATTTCAAGGAGGACGATGTTTTCCTGAACAAGAAGGTGCTTAAAGCATTAGAGGCAGGCCTTGTACCGATTCTTTGCTGCGGTGAATCTTTAGAGCAGAGAGAGATGAACGTGACTATGGACTGGATCAGATTGCAGATCAAGTCTGATCTGGCTGGCGTTACCGCTGACCAGGTTAAAGGCATGGTTATCGCTTACGAGCCGATCTGGGCTATCGGAACCGGCAAGACCGCTACATCCGATCAGGCGCAGGAAGTATGTAAGGGTATCCGCGACTGCATCGCTGAAATGTATGATGAGGCGACCGCAGAGGCTGTACGCATTCAGTATGGCGGTTCCATGAACGCATCTAATGCGGCTGAACTTCTGTCGAAGCCTGACATTGACGGCGGGCTGATCGGCGGTGCATCCTTAAAGCCTGATTTTGGGCAGATCGTGAATGCATAAGGTGATGTGCAGACGGGGAGCATTGTCTTGTGTATAGCTTCAATAAGGCAGTAAAGGGGGTATCAAGGGAAGGGAAATTCTTTGATATCCCTTTTTTCGATTTTTATAGTTGACCAAACTATCATAAATGGCTATCATAATATCAGAAATAGGAGATTACCGAAACTCTCATATTCGTGATTTCTGAACTATCATTTAATATCAGGCAGGGGGAAGAAAAAATGAAAAGCATTAGAACTAAAATCACCTTATGTCTCATTCTGACCGTTCTGACAGTGCAGGTCGCATCTGGGATTGCCAGTATTATACCCAATTATAACAGTACCATGTCTACAGTAGAACAGATGATGAGAGAAACAGCAGTTTTGGCGGCGGGACGCGTGGAGCAGGAACTGGCGGCTTATAAAAATGTTGTCATGGATGCAGGGCATATTCAGCAGTTATCTGATCCGGATGTACCGGTGGAAGAAAAGCAGGCTATCATTGATGAGCGGGCGGCTATGCACAATTTCCAGCGGGGAAATATTATCGGGATGGATGGTATCAGTATTTTTGATGGGAAAGATTATTCAGACCGGGAATATGTACAGCAGGCCATGAAGGGTAATATTTATGTGTCGGAGCCTTTGATCAGTAAGATTACCGGACAACTATCCATTATGGTAGCGGCTCCTCTTTATTCTGAGGAAACCTATGGTTCTTCTATTGTCGGAGTTGTTTATTTTGTCCCTAAGGAGACTTTCCTGAATGATATCGTATCTGCTATCCAGATTGGAGACAACAGCAGAGCTTATATGATCAATAAAACCGGTGATACGATTGCAGATATTACGCTTGAAACAATTACAGTGCAGAATATAGAGGCGGAAGCGCAAAATGATCCGTCACTGACAGATTTGGCGGCAATCCATGCGGCCATGCGTCAGGGGCAGAATGGATTTGGAAGTTATACCAGCGGGGAGGAGCAGATGTTTGCGGCCTATGCACCCGTAAGCGATACGGATGGATGGAGTATCGCAGTTACAGCGCCACAGTTAAATTATCTGGAGGCGACCCGTAACGCCATGGTGATAAACATTGCGGTAATTATCATTTCCATATTGATTTCTATTGTGATAGCCCTGGTACTGGCGGTCAATATCAGCAGTCCGATGAAAGCCTGTGTCAATCGGATGAAGCTGCTTGTAGAGGGAGATTTGGATACACCGATGCCTCAGATTAAGAGCAAAGACGAGAGCGGTGTACTGGCAAGGTCAACGGCCTCACTGGTGGAAGGACTGAAAATCGTTATCGGTGATATCGATTTTCTGTTGAATGAGATGGCCAATCAGAATCTGAATGTCCGTACGGAACATGAGGAGGTATATGTCGGCAGCTTCCGGAATATCCTGCTTTCCATGCGTCATATGAAAGCGGAATTGAGTAAGGCTATGACACAGGTCAATCATTCTTCCCAGGAAGTGGCGATGGCCAGTGAACATCTTTCTGCCAGTGCGCAGTCACTCAGTCAGGGCACTACGCAGCAGGCAAGTTCCGTGCAGGAACTGGCGGCCCGTGTCAGTGAAATATCCGAACAGGCTAAAAGGACGGCAAGCGGGGCGCTGGATGTCCGCAGTAAGACGCATGAGGCCGGCAGGGAAGTCTCCCTGTGTAATCAGAAAATGCAGAACCTGGTGGAGGCCATGGATAAGATTCAGACCAGTTCTGATGAGATAGAGAAGATTCTCAAGACCATCGATGACATTGCATTCCAGACCAATATACTGGCCTTAAATGCGGCCGTGGAAGCGGCAAGGGCCGGCAGCGCCGGAAAAGGGTTCGCCGTGGTCGCAGAAGAAGTCCGCAATCTGGCCGGGAAATCTGCCAAGGCGGCGCAGAATACCTCGGAACTTATCGGTAATTCCACAGAGGCAGTACATATGGGTACGGACATTGCGCAGAACACGGCAGATGTCCTGTTTGGTGTGGTGAACAGCATCCAGACCGTGGTGGATGCGATCGATCAGATTGCAACGGTATCGAATGAACAATCCGATGCGGTAGAGCAGGTTTCTGAGGGAATCAACCAGATTTCCGTGGTAGTACAGAGCAATAGCGCCAATGCACAGGAGAGTGCGGCCGCCAGCGAAGAACTTTCGGCTGAAGCTGCCTGCCTGAAAGAACTGGTGGATCAGTTTACCCTGGCAGAAGAATAGAGAAGGTGGAATGATGGGAAAGTTAAAACTGCCGAGGCTTCTAAGCAATGGCATGATAGTGCAGCAGAAGAAAAGTGTGCGCATATGGGGCATGGATGAGCCGGGAAGAACGGTCACGGTCACATTTCTGGACATGGAATATAGCGGGCAAGTAAGCGAGGCGGGTGAATGGGAAATCTTCACCCGCCCGGCTGATGCGGGAAGCGGGTATCAGATGCAGATCCGGGACGATACCGGGGAAGAAAAGCGGATTGACGATATTGCTGTCGGAGATGTCTTTTTCTGCTCCGGGCAGTCCAACATGGAACTGCATATAGAAAGGGTTATGGACCGCTATCCGGAGGAGATAGGGAAGTGTGCCAACAAGGATATCCGTACTTTTAAAATCATAGAGAACCCGGAGTTTCACGGGCCTTTAGCGGATCATAAGAGCGGTGAGTGGAAAGCGGTGTCAGAGGATACGTTTCCGGAGTTTTCCGCCACGGCCTACTTTTTTGCAAAACATATGTACCAGATGGCAGGGGTGCCGGTGGGCCTGATCGATGCCAGTCTGGGCGGTTCCAGGATTGAGACCTGGATGAGCCGTGATATGCTGGCGGGCTATGAGGATTTTCTGGCAGTGGCGGATCGTTATGAGGAGGAGGCCTTTGTGCAGGAGCAGTTGGCACGAAATCAGCGTCAGGCGCAGCAGTGGCACAGCCGTCTGGACAGCATGGACATTGGCTTGCAGGAGGACTGGCCCAGGACGGCATTCGACACTTCTGCGTGGCAGGAGATAGAGATCCCCTTCTTTTTCAGGGATACGCCGTTAAAAGGGTTTATCGGAAGTGTGTGGTTTTATCGGGAATTTACGGTGGGGGAGAGTCTGGCAGGAAAGGAAGCGAAACTGTGGCTTGGCACCATCGTTGACAGCGATACGGTATATGTGAACGGTGTGCAGGTAGGACACACGGATTATCAGTATCCGCCCAGAAAGTATACCGTGCCGGAAGGGCTGTTGAAAGCGGGTAAGAATACCATCGTAATTCGTGTCGAGGTAGAGATTGGACACGGGAGATTTACGGATGAGAAAATGTATGCGCTCTTCCGGGAAGATGCCAGGGTAGATCTGTCCGGAAAATGGCTGTACCGGATCGGTGCTTCCTGTGACATGATCGGAGAGACAGATTTTGTGAGCTGGAAGCCAACAGCGCTCTATAACGGGATGACAGCGCCCTGTCATAAATATGTCTGTGCCGGTATTCTCTGGTATCAGGGAGAATCGAACACCCATGAAACAGCGGATCGGTATCGGGATCTGATGGAGAGGATGATTGCAGGATATCGGGCAAGATGGGGAGAAGACCTGCCCTTTATCTATGTGCAGCTTCCCAATTTCCGCGTGGAACGCTACGGGGCAGACAGGGACGATGTCATCAATGACTGGCCCTGTGTCAGGGAAGAGCAGAGAAGGGCGCTTAAGATTCCGGGCACCGGAATGGTGACCGCCATAGATTTGGGTGAGGATAACGATCTGCATCCGCTGGATAAGGAAGACATAGGGGTGCGTCTTGCCATGCAGGCCATGAAGCTGCTTTATGGGAAAGAATCCGAGTGCGAGGGGCCGCAGATAGAGGATATACGCGTGGAGAAGGAAGGGGATGCATGGAAACTGACACTTACCTTCTGTCAGGCAACGGGCCTGCACGCGAATGAGGAGCCTAATCTGGAAGGGGTGACAGCGGATAAAAGACAGGCGTTGTCAGAGATCAGGGATTTTGAATTGGTGGATGAAAAGGGAGTGCTTCATAGGGCGTCTGCCCGGATTGTGGAGAAGCAGGTGCTTCTTACCTGCACGGAGCAGATGGAAGCGGTGCGGGAAGTCAGATATTGCTATCACAATACGAACACAGGGGCTTTGCTCTATAACGGGGAAGGATTTCCCATGACACCTTTTCAGGTACAGATAAATGACAGGTCATAGGGCCTGTCATTATTTTGTGGTATAAGAGTATTTTTGCGGTTTAGTTTTTGGGACGGTTCAGCATCTTATATTCCGAAGGGGTGCAGTGTTTGGTGGCTTTGAAGATGCGGTTGAATGTAGACAGACTCTGGAAACCGGATCGCATGGCTACCTCGGTGATGGAGATGTTGGGCTGGATCAGCAGTGTCTCTGCATGAGCGATCCTTTTCTGCATCAGATATTCATAACAGGATACACCGGAGAATTGTTTGAAGAGTCTGGAAAAATGAAATTTGGAAAAGCCGGCCAGATCTGCAAGATCATCGATGTTGATATTTTCAGTGCAGTGGTTGGTAATATATTTGCAGACATCCATAAATTTTTCGATGTATTCATGCTGCTTGTTTGAGGTAATACCGGGGAATTTCTCACTGGCATCGAAATTAGTGCGGCCAATGGTCACAAAGAAACGGATCATCAGGGAATAGATCAGGGCTTCGGTAAAAGGCATCTTATTGTCGTATTCGCGGCTGATTTCTTGCAGATAGGAGCAGAGCTGCCTGCTCAGTTCCGGGTATTCGTCATGCCCGATCAGGGCATAAGGATGAAGGGACTGGATCAGGGAATCTGTCCCGTTCAAACTGCAAATCAGGCCATAGTCAAATAGCATGATGAGCCGCTCACCCTGATTTTCTGGGGGGGGCTATCAGATGATGCAGTGTGCCGGGTGGGATGATGAAGATATCACCGGGGCCGAAAGTATGGGATGTCTCGTCTATGACAGCGGTATAGCTGTCCCGGAGGGGCATAATGATTTCCATGGCGGTATGCCAGTGCAGGGGATAGTCTTCCGCCTGCATGTTGTGATAGAGTTTTATACTGGAAAAAAGATCATAGTCTACCGTTTCACGGATGCCATCTAAAATCTTGATCATATCGAATCACATACCTTTCCTTATCTTATCTATATTATTAGCATGAGTTGATTAATATGGCTAATCAGATATTGCGATTCTATATTCAATAAATGTTATTAGACCGGAAAGACTCGTTCTGCCGGATGTGTTCGCAATAATTGGTAGCGTAAGAGCAAGATATAAAGAGATAATTTGTTATGGCCGATGTATACTGGTTCTATCTTGGGGAGAGGATGGGAAAATGATGGAGATTGCAAAAAACAAAGAAAAGCATATCGCATATGAAAAGCGGGCTCGCGAACTGGTGTCACAGATGACCCTGGAGGAGAAGGCTTTTCAGATGGTAAACAGGGCGCCGGCCATAGAACGGCTCGGGGTTAAGGCCTATAACTGGTGGAATGAGGCGCTCCACGGTGTGGCGCGGGCAGGGACTGCCACAGTATTTCCGCAGGCAATTTCTCTGGCGGCTTCTTTTGATGAAGACCTTGTAGAGAAAGTGGCAGATGCTATCTCCACGGAAGGCAGGGCCAAATTTAATGCGCAGCAGAAATATGATGATTTTGATATCTATAAGGGGCTGACCTTCTGGTCACCCAATGTTAATATTTTCAGGGATCCCAGATGGGGCAGGGGACATGAGACTTTCGGGGAGGATCCCTATCTGAGTTCCAGGCTGGGTGTGAGATTTGTGGAAGGATTGCAGGGGCATGATGAGAATTACTTGAAGGCGGCGGCCTGTGCCAAGCATTTTGCAGTGCACAGCGGCCCGGAGGATCTGCGCCATGAGTTCAATGCCCAGGCGAGTTTGCAGGATATGTATGAGACCTATCTGCCGGCGTTTAAGGCCTGTGTGCAGGAGGCAGGGGTGGAGGCGGTTATGGGCGCCTACAATCGTACCAATGGAGAACCGTGCTGCGGCAGTAAGACACTTTTGCAGGATATTCTGCGGAAGGAATGGGGCTTTCAGGGCCATGTGGTGTCCGACTGCTGGGCCATTAAGGATTTCCATGAAGGGCACGGCGTGACGGCCGGGCCGGAAGAGTCCGTCAGCATGGCAGTCAATAACGGATGCGATTTAAACTGTGGGGAACTCTTTCTCTACGTGGCGGATGCGGTTAAAAAGGGAACCATTCCAGAAGAACGGGTGGACGAAGCGCTGGTGCATCTTTTTACCACCAGGATGAAGCTGGGAATGTTTGACGGCAAGGAGCAGACGCCTTATGATGCTATTCCTTACACGGCAGTGGATTCCAGGCAGATGCAGGAATTGAATCTGGAAGCGGCACAGAAATGCATCGTCCTACTCAAAAATGACAATAACATGCTTCCTCTGGATAAATCACGGATTGGCACACTGGGCATTATTGGCCCCAATGCCAACAACCGCAAGGCGCTGGTAGGCAATTATGAAGGAACGGCTTCCCGCTATTACACGATCGCGGAAGGGATTCAGGAGTATGTAGGGGATGAGGTGCGGGTGCTCTTTTCTGAGGGATGTCATCTGTACAGGGAACAGATCAGCAATTTGAGCCTGGGCAAAGACAGGGATTCGGAAGTCAGAGCCATCTGTGAGGCCAGTGACGTGGTGCTGCTGTGCCTGGGGCTGGATTCCGGCCTGGAAGGTGAGGAGGGAGATCAGGGAAACCAGTATGCCAGCGGCGATAAGCCGAATCTGGATCTGCCCGGCCGGCAGCAGGAGATCTTGGAGATTGCCTGTGCCAGCGGGAAACCTGTGATATTGGTGCTCCTCTCCGGAAGTGCGCTGGCGGTAGGCTGGGCGGCAGAACATGTGCCGGCCATTGTGCAGGGATGGTATCCCGGCGCCCAGGGCGGCAGAGCTGTGGCCAGGGTGCTGTTCGGCGATAAGAATCCGGAGGGAAGACTGCCGGTTACCTTCTATCGGACAACGGAGGAACTGCCGGACTTTACAGATTATTCCATGGAAGGCCGGACTTACCGTTATATGCGCACAGAAGCGCTCTATCCTTTCGGATATGGGCTGTCCTATACCAGTTTTGCTTATGAGGATGTATCGCTCTCCTCTGCCGTTGTGGGTGAGGAGGGCGTTACGGTGAAGGCTGTGGTGGCCAATATCGGTGACCGGGATGGCACGGAGACAGTGCAGGTCTATGTCAAAGCGAAGCGGGAGGGAACGCCTAATGCGCAGTTAAAAGGCATCCGCAAGGTGTTCTTACAGGCGGGAGAGAGAAAGGAAATCTCAATATCCCTTCCGGCAGGCGCCTTTGCTCTGTATGATGAGCAGGGAAGTAATCGCGTGGAGGCAGGGAGTTATCTTGTCTATGTGGGAGGCACCCAGCCTGATGCACGCAGCGCAGAGTTGACGGGACATAAAGTCCTTTCGCTGGCGGCGGAGGTCAGAGAGTCTTTCACGTTATAGTTTTAAAATAGAAGGAGATTGTGAAGATGGGATATGAACAATTATGGCTTGACTATACCAGGAAAGTTTCCGACAGGGAAACTGAGGGGATTATATATATCTGTGTCGGGATACCGGACGCAGAGAAAGATGCGCTGATTCAAAACAGCGTGAAAGAACTGCGGGAAGCTTTTGCGGGTATGGTCGGCAGCGGACTTACGCTGCGGCAGGAAGGCAGCGCAGGTACAGGGGCGGCGCAGACGCGTACAGGAGAAGGAAGGGAAATCCGTTTTGTGCGCAGAGAAGGGATGAGGGAGGAGTCTTATCATCTCTATTGTGAAAAAGGGGATATTGTGATAGAGGCGTCCGATTCCAGAGGAATATTATATGGTACTTTCGATCTGATCCGTCAGGTGAAGATGGGAAATCCATTACATATGCTGGATCGGACCATTGCGCCCCTCATGCCTATGCGTATGCTGGATCATTGGGACAATATGGACGGCAGTATAGAGCGGGGATATTCCGGGGAGTCCTTTTTCTTTGTCAAAGACCAGATCGTGATCGATGAAAGGACCAGAGATTATGCGAGGCTGGCAGCCAGTGTGGGAATCAACGCTGTGGTGATCAACAATGTCAATGTAAAAGATGCGGCCACCTGGCTGATCACGGACCGATATCTGAATCAGGTGAAGCAATTATCGGAAGTATTTGCCGGCTACGGCATCAGGTTGTTCATGAGCCTGAACTATGCGGCGCCCATGGAACTGGGAGAACTGGACAGCGCCGATCCACTCTCGGAAGAGGTGCGTGGATGGTGGCATGAACGGATGAAAAAAGTGTTTGGCAAGGTTCCGAATCTGGGCGGTTTCCTGATTAAGGCAGATTCCGAAGGACGACCTGGCCCTTTTACCTATGGCAGGACACATGCGGACGGCGCCAACATGCTGGCAGAGGCGGCAGCGCCTTATGGCGGGATCATTATCTGGAGATGCTTTGTCTATAATTGTATGCAGGACTGGCGGGATTATAAGACGGACAGGGCCAGATCGGGATATGACAATTTCATGGATCTGGACGGAAAATTCATGGACAATGTTATTTTGCAGATCAAGAACGGGCCCATGGATTTTCAGGTGCGGGAGCCTGTACATCCGCTCTTTGGCGGATTGACGAAGACCAACCAGATGCTGGAGGTGCAGATTGCCCAGGAGTATACGGGACAGCAGAGGCACCTGTGCTATCTGATTCCGATGTTTAAGGAAATATTGGGATTTAAGACTTATGTAAAAGAGGAAGCGGATACGGTCATGGATATCGTGTCCGGCAGGACTTTCGGGCGGAAGAACTGCGGTATGGCAGCCGTGGCCAACACAGGGAATGATGACAACTGGACGGGACACGATATGGCAGCTGCCAATTGGTATGGTTTTGGCAGACTTGCCTTTGAACCGGAACTGTCTGCGGAGGAGATTGCCCGGGAATGGATCCGGGTGACATATGGCAATGACGAGCAGGTGGAGGAGACAATGATGTTTTTGCTGATGTCGTCCTGGCCGGCTTATGAGAGTTATACTTCACCTTTGGGCATCGGCTGGATGGTTTCGCCTAATAACCATTATGGCCCCAGCGTGGACGGGTATGAGTACAGCAGATGGGGTACCTATCACCGGGCGGATCATCAGGGGATCGGTGTGGACAGGAGTCATGAGGGTACAGGCTATGCCATGCTGTACAGAAAACCCAATGCCTCGGTCTATGATGATAAGGAGAAATGTCCGGACGAGCTTCTGCTTTTCTTTCATCATATTCCATATACCTGGAAGCTGCGGTCGGGCAAAACGGTGATACAGCATATCTATGATTCTCACTTTGAAGGGGTGGAGATCGTGGATGAAATGGTAGAACAGTTCATGGCCCTGCAGGGCAGGCTGCCGGAAGCTGCATATGAGCGTATGGCAGGGCGGTTCCTGGAACAGAAAGAACATGCCAGGGAATGGCGTGACCAAATTAATGCCTATTTTCACAGAAAATCCGGCATTTTGGATGAAAAAGGGAGGGAAGTATACTGATTCCTTCGTGTATATGCACAAAAATAAGCAAAATATGAAGCGGAAATAGCAATATATGAACAGAAAAGGGAGTCTTAAGAACCTATAATAGATAAGAAAGGTATTTTTACTTTAGCTTATGGAGGTGTGAGGATGAAAAAAGAGGGTAAGAAGGCTCCTGTGGCACAGAAAAAGCAGAGTTTCGGGGTGTACATGAGGCGTTACTGGCAGTTGTATGTCCTGCTTGCTCTGCCTATGCTATATCTGCTCATATTCAAGTATGTGCCGATGATCTATATCCAGATTGCCTTCAAGAAATACAGTATCGTGCAGAGTGTGTGGGAGATGCCGCTGGCGGCCAACCACGGTTTTGAGTATTTCATCAAGGCGTTTAAGAACAGGGATTTTATCAATGCGCTCAGAAATACCCTGGTACTGAATCTGCTGGATCTGGTACTCGGTTTTCCGGTGCCGATTATTTTTGCACTGGTTCTAAACGAACTGGTATTCAAACGCTTTAAGAGGGTAGTGCAGACGATCGCTTATATGCCGCACTTCCTTTCCTGGGTTATCATCTACGGTCTGGCGTTGCAGATTTTTGCGCCCAGCACCGGTTTCTTAAATATGATCCTTACGGGGCTTGGATTTGAATCCGTTCCCTTTCTGAATGATTCCGCCCATTGGGTCGGCACCTACATATTCCTGGGAATCTGGCAGAGTTTCGGCTGGAATTCCATTGTGTATCTGGCGGCTATCGCGGGTATTAACTCTGAATTATATGAAGCGGCTTCCGTGGACGGCGCGGGGCGCTTTAAAAAGATGTGGCACATCACGCTGCCGGGCATCAAGCCCACCATCGTGGTGCTTCTGGTCATGAACCTCGGTAATATCCTGGGGAGCAGTTTTGACAGACCTTTTGCATTGCAGAACAACCTTGTCATGGATTCTGCGGAAGTGCTTGCAACCTTCGTGTATAAGAACGGTATTAAGGGACTGCAATTCTCACTGACGACTGCCGTGGGATTCTTCCAGTCTATAGTATGCGTCATTTTCCTGCTGTTGGCCAACTGGATTTCCAGAAAACTCGGCGAACGTGGAATCTGGTAGAAGAAGGATAGGAGGAAAAAGGTATGATCAAATCAAAATCTGCAAAGGTAGGGGACTGGTGTTTTGTTATTGTCTGTATTCTGGTCAGTGTTATCTGCGTGGTGCCGATGTTAAATCTTCTGGCCAGGTCGCTTAGTTCCACGGAAGCGCTGATCAAGCATCAGGTTTATCTGTGGCCCAAGGGATGGAATTTCGAGGCATATTCCACAGTGCTGAGTGATATGAAATATGTCAGGGCGTTTTTCTGGACTGTGTTATTGACCATGATCTGTACAGTGGTATCGTTGACCATGACAACACTGTGTGCTTATCCGCTGATCTTTGAAAATCTGCGGGGACGTTCCGTTATCAATATATTTATTACGATTACGATGTTTTTCAATGCAGGTACGATTCCCAATTACCTGCTGATGAAGAGCCTGAATCTGCTGAATAATCCGCTGGTACTGATTATTCCGAGCTGTATGAGTGTGTACAACATGATCATCATGCGCAGTTTCTTTTATGGGATTCCGGACAGCCTGCGGGAGTCTGCGGAGATTGACGGTGCCAGTTATTTCCGGATCCTGGTCAGCATCTATCTGCCTTTGTCCAAGCCGGTGTTTGCGACTTTGGCTCTGTTCTATGCGGTGGGCCGCTGGAATGGTTATTCAGATGCGTTGATGTATGTCAACAAAGAGATTTTTTATCCCCTGCAGTTGTTCCTGTATAACATCCTGAACAACATCAACAGTGTGGAAGTGGCAACGCAGGAGGGATTTTCCTCACCGGGACTTACTGAGTCCCTGAAGGCTGCGATCGTTATGTTCTCAACGATTCCGATTCTGTGTATTTACCCGTGGTTACAGAAATACTTTATCCATGGCGTGACCATGGGAGCCGTGAAAGAGTAGACGGCAGGGATTGGACGGAATTTTCGGGCGGCAGCTTCCGGGGAATGGAATTTGAAATATCTGTGGGAAGAGGCAGTCCGTTCATTCATAATTTTATTATAACAAAAGGGAGGTAAAAAAACAGTGAAGAAAAGATTATTATCCGTATTATTGACAGGCTGTATGGTATTATCCTTAGTGGCCTGTGGTTCGGATGATGGCGGCAATACCGCACAGGATGCATCCGGGACGCAGACAACACAGCAGGATACCACGGCTGCGGAGGATACCGCCAAGACTGATGACGCAGGGGATGCGGCAGCGGCAGATCCGACCAACGGAGAACTGGTGGACGGCAAGTTTGCGGAAACAAGAAAGATTACGGTAGAGGTGTATGACCGTGGTAATGATGATGGTTCCGATCCCACCAACAACAACTATACCAAGTATATCAAAGAGCAGATGCTGGCACAGCATAATGTGGAAGTAGAGTTTGTGGCAGTGCCCAGATGGACAGAGGTGGAGCAGATCAATAACCTTCTGGCAGCAGGCGATGCACCGGATATCTGCCTTACCTATGACTATCCTACCGTGCAGACCTATGCGAACATGGGCGGCGTGCTGGATTTAAGCTCTTATGTGGATGATTATAGAGATCTGCTCCCGAACCTCTGGAACTGGCTCGGTGAGACTAATATCTATTGGGATAAAGATCCTGTAAATGGTACCCTTTGGGCAATCGAAGGAAAACGTGCGGTGACAAACCGTATCAATACCTTTGTCCGGAAAGACTGGCTCGACAAGCTGGGGCTCAAGGAGCCTACCACCCGTCAGGAGTTTGAGGATATGATCATTGCGTTCAGGGACAATGCAGACCTTCTGCTGGGCGCTGATGCAGACAAGATGATTCCTTATTCCGTAAGCTTTGATGTGGGCTGGAGAGCAGCGCTTTTGATCGAATCCTTTATCGATCCTGATGTTTCCGATTATGAGTACTATGTCAATGGGTTTGATGACAGAGCCCTGACACAGAACGGTACCAAGGAAGCGATCCGTGTACTGAACAAGTGGTATAATGATGGTCTTCTCTGGGATGACTTCGCACTGTACAGCAGTGGTGACTCCACAGAGGATGATATGATCAAAGCCGGTTATGTGGGTGCTTTCATGCACAACTGGGACTATCCTTACAGAGATGGTGAGAACAGTATCCAGACAAACTTGCAGAGAATGGTAGGGCCGGATGCAAAATTCGTGGTAGTGGACTGCTTCGAAGACATTAAGGGCGGCCATAACAAATTTATCACCAGTTCCGCAGGTGACCGTAAGATTTTCTTCCCGACCACCAATACAGAGCCTTTGGCTTCCATGCTGTATCTGGATTTCATCAGTTCTCCGGAAGTGATCCAGTATTTGCAGATCGGTGAGGAAGGTGTTACCCATAACAAGCTGGAAGACGGCACGATTGAGATTCAGGCGGCTACCGGTGATGATATCCAGAATTCCGGTTTCAATATCGACTATACGATTACCTGTAACGGACTGCATCTGGTGGACGATGA
>CAMNXA010000051.1 GCA_946566685.1 uncultured Lachnospiraceae bacterium | reverse complement strand
AAGTACAGTAATGTATGCAGCTGACTGTTACTAATAGATCGAGGGTTTGACCAAACAGCTTAGGAGCGGCTTTGAGTGACCGCGATAAGCGTACGGTAGAGAATCGCAGGAAGCAGAAAAGGATGTAACGTGTATGCAGTTTTGAAGGTATATGAAAGTATACCTGAAAGGAATGTTCCTCCATAGCTCAGTCGGTAGAGCATGCGGCTGTTAACCGCAGTGTCGTTGGTTCGAGTCCAACTGGGGGAGTTTAGAGTATCTCATATCACATGTGTGGTATGAGCTTTTTTTGTTTCATAGGAAATTCCTTTTTGAGGAGTGAGGGTATGATAATTGATATGCATGAACATTGCTTCAATGAAAATGAAGAATTGGTGTTTCGTTATCTGGAAATGAACCCCAATACATACTTTGGAATAGGGGGCGTGGTTACATATTCGGAAGCCGGAGGCATGGGGGAAGTTGACTCCTCACAGTAACGGGTTTGAGGAGTCTTTTTTATATTATTTTTTGCCTTTGGAAAATTTGGAGGAATCCATTGACAGAAACCCGGTGGCAGCGATTCAGGTATTTCCAAAAGATCAGGCGACCATCGTTGTGACCTGTGGCACAAAGGACTGGTTATATCCCAGAAATCTGGAATTTATAAAGAAATCAGAAAATAGCCAGATCCTTTCTGCCCAGGATTAGTGGAGAAATAGACTTTTCGCTTACAATTTTTTCATAAGCATATCAGGATTTGTCGCATACTTTAATGCGGTATCCCGGGTAATGGTTCCCTGTTTGTACAGCTTCAGGAGACTGCCGTCCATAGAGATCATATCGTCTTTCATGGAGGAATAGATCATGCCGTCGATCTGATGCACCTTATTATCCCGTATCATATTGCGGATTGCGGGGGTTACAGTCATAATTTCCAGTGCCGGAACAACCTTTCCATCCACAGTGGGCACAAGCTGCTGTGATACGACTGCGGTCAATGCCATAGATAACTGTATGCTGATCTGGCGCTGCTGATTGGCAGGAAATACATCTATGATACGGTCGATGGTATTGGCTGCGCCGATGGTGTGCAGCGTGGACAGGAGAAGATGTCCGGTTTCCGCGGCGGTCATGGCAACATTGATTGTTTCATAATCACGCATCTCGCCAAGAAGTATTACATCCGGGCTCTGGCGGAGCGCAGCGCGCAGCGCGGTCACATAATTTTCCGTGTCTACATTGATTTCACGCTGGCTTACAATACTCTGGTCATGCCGATGAAGAAATTCCAAAGGATCCTCCAGTGTAATAATGTGTTTATGCTGGGTCTTATTAATCTGATTAATGATACATGCCAGAGTGGTGGATTTGCCGCTTCCGGCAGGTCCGGTAACAAGAACCATGCCTTTTCCCGCATCTCCCAGATGAATAATATGTTCCGGGATTCCTAATTCACGAAAATCAGGGAGAGAAAAGGTAATAATACGGATGACTGCGGACAGGGCGCCTCTTTGTTTGTACGCGCTGACACGGAACCGGGATAATCCCGGAATGGCAAAGGAGAAGTCGTCATCCCCTTTTTCATGTAAAATATTCAGATCCCGTTCCCCGGCATATTTGTAGATGGCAGTTAATAAGCCATCGGTATCATTTGGGAGAAGCTTTGCATCTCCAATCTGGCATATGACACCATTCTTCCGGAAGGACACAGGAAGTCCTGCGACAATAAATACATCGGAAGCCTGTTCTTTTATGGCCTGCTCTAAGATTTCATTCAAATTCATATCCCAAAAACTCCTTTTCTATTCTTTTCC
The DNA here is from genome assembly GCA_946566685.1 of uncultured Lachnospiraceae bacterium. Lineage (GTDB taxonomy): Bacteria > Bacillota > Clostridia > Lachnospirales > Lachnospiraceae > UBA3282. Next base: position 21,391 of record CAMNXA010000051.1, on the reverse strand, counting down.
AATGGGCATAAGATTCAGAGTGTTGTCTCCTTCCCATGTACCGGCGGCATTTATCTGCCATTGTTGGATTTTATAATAACTTTCACTGGTGAAATAATCGGTAACCAGAAGGGCCACATCCAGAGACTGCTTTTCTCCTGCAGGTACCTGGTAGGAAATAACCAGTTCTTCATCCTGCAAAGCACAGGAAATCGAAATACCGTTTATCAAAGCTCCGTCAAGTACTTCTGTTACATCCTCAACATAAGAAGAGGATGTGAAAACAGCAGATGACGAAAGATCAGACAGACTGGATGTCTGTGCGGTCTCTTCCAGAACGCTGTCAATCTGGTCTAAAATAATCTCCGCCTGGGAGGTAGCTTCATAATACTGAGTCTTGTGTTCTGCAAGTCTTTCGCTTAAAGAATAGTCGCTTTTAGCGCTGGAAAGAGAAAGAACAGCAAAAACAGCAAGGCAGAGGATCAAAAAAATAATCAAAAGTGAAGAAGAGCCAATATTTACAAACGAAGATTGTTCTTTATCTTTCTTCATCATCCGTCCTCCTCGCTATATGATGCTTTGTTGACAGTTCATAGAGATATGATTCAGAATTTGCAGAAGCAACGTGCATATCTGTCTGTATCATCTGTCCCTCTGATTTTATATGCAGAGATAATAAATAAGCCGCCTTCTCTTTGATGCATGGCTGAAAGGTGTCATCATAATAGATTACAATATCCGCCTCTGATGGATCTGTCTGCATATCGGGATAGCTCCCGTCCGGATACAGACTTTTCAGTATTTGTATGGCGGCGGTCAGGTCATCAGCTGTATGGATCATCTCAGCGGTACTGGCACATTCGTTGACAGCATGAGTTAAAGCATTGGCATCATTACTCAGCAGATGTGACTTTACAAAAAACTGCACACACACAGCGCTGAAGACCGAGAAAAAAAGAATTGCAACGATCAATTCCATCAGGAACAGACTGGATGATCTTGCTCTGTTTCTACGTACCATAGAGAAATTCTATCCTTTCTTAATTCATGAATTACATACTTCTTATTCCTATAATGGAAGAAGCTGTCTGATTGTTCCGGTCAGTACAGGAAAATTTCAATAGATTGTCCGAGATCTGCTCGATTGAAAAATCCTGAATATCAAGGATCTTATGTCCGGAGGCGGCGTTGGCAAAAGCGCCGTCCTTGATGAAGAGCTCCTTTAGTTCATTGTTATCTGCATAGATGTAAGTATAGTAAATATCTTCCCCAACGGATTGCTTTATAATAAGCGCGTCGCATCCGTCAAAGCTTCCAAGAGTAATTGCTCCGTTCAAATCGTTTTGATGCACCTTCTCACTGATATAAGAAAGACTTGTTCTGGATGTATAATTCAGAGAAGAATTTTCCGTTGTAGACTGATAAATCCGGGCAGCGATGAGAATTACGGTGAGGGCGGAAAGAGCAAATACAAAAAAGAGCGCTACCGGAAATAAAAAATCGATCATGTGCTTACGCCTTGTATGAAACTGCATTAGTTACCCCCTCTTTCAATAATTGTGATATCCGGAAAAATGTTAGAACCGGCTATATGATAATCCACAAAAAACAAATCTTCATCATAAGTAAGGCCATAATTTTCTTTCAAATAGGAAAGACTTTCCGGATATGCCCCTTCCACGGTATAACAATAGGTAATATTACGCATGATGGCATTTTCAAGGCTTTCTTTTTGCCGTTTTTTGGTGCTCTCGGAAAAAGAGGAGATCCCCTGTACAAACAAAAAGAGAATCAGCGAAAATACGCATACAGACAATAAGAATCCGGACGGTTTCAATGGTTGTTTCCTGTATCCAAAACGAGTCATACCAAAGTCTCCTTATAATTTATATACTGGACATAATTCCCATAAGCGGCAGCATAACCGATAAAAGAATTACACCCACGATCAATGACAGCAAGATAACTAATGTAGGCTCCAGTATTGCCAGAATGTTATTCATACGGGTATCGATATCATCCTGATAAAGCTGGGCGATCTGTTCCATTACCTGATCCATAGCGCCTGTTTTGGAACCGATAGACGCCATCCGTGCGTAGATACCGGTAAACATGCCGGAAGTAAACAGCGCCTGGGAAAGATCATTTCCTTCATCGATCTCATGCTGACACCGGTCTAACTTTTTTTGAAAAACGGGATCATCATTCAGAGAATTCACAAGCTCCATACTTCTCTCCGGGTTCAGTCCGCTGCTGAGAGTAAGAGCCATACCGCTTGCAAATCTGCAGGCAGCGATTTCTTCATAGATCGTCCGGGTAAATGAAAGCTTATATCCCAACTTGCGGAGCATCTTCTTTCCTGACGCAGTGCGTGTTCCATAAAAAACAAATCCTGCCAAAGCCACAAGAACCAGGATAAAAACAGCAGAATAACGGTTGATTGCCGTTCCCATGTTCATGAGTACCCGGGAAAAACCGGTCATCTCCGTACCCAGCTGAATAAATACCTGATTAAACACAGGCATAACCTTCACAAGAAGTACGATAATGACCACAGCCATCATCCCCGTCATAATCATGGGATAGGTAATGGAATTACGGATACTTTTATGGATGGAATCTTCCCGTTCATAATGATTTTGGAGAGACTGCATCACTTCATCAAGGGTACCGGTTTCTTCACCGATCTGCACCATATGAAGCATATAAGATGGATAAAGACCTGAGGAATCCAGGGCCTCATACAGACTTCCGGTTTCCTGCATATTCGCAAGAAGAGCCTCCAGAACGGATCGCTCATCAGAAGAAGCAGCATCCTCCAGCATAATTGTAAGTCCCTCCATAGAAGAAATACCTGACTTAAGAATCAGGGCGATCTGTCCGCAGAAGGAAGATAACTCCAGATTGGAAAATGGTTTCATAACAGTCCTCCTCATTTAATAAGAATATTTTACGGTATAGTTGCTTCCGTCACCGATATATTTTGCAACGGACTTGCTGTTGTTGTTTGCAGCAAGAGTAGGATCCATAAGGGACCAGCTTTTGCCGTCAAACTCAATGATGTTGTCTACCCAGCCGATTTCGGTCAGATAAACACTGATCCATGCATGATAAGCATCTCCGGAATAACCCACCACAAGCTTCGTGGGTATCCCCTGGGATCGGAGCATGGCAGACATCAGAGAAGCATAATCAAAACAAATCCCTTTTTTGGTAGTCAATGTTCTGTCGATATCCGGAAGATAATCTGCCTGGACATTGGCGGCAAGATCATCATCATAGGTGATATTCTCTATGACATAATCATATATTTGTTCTACATATGTAAGATCATCGGACGACTTGTCAGAAAGAGAAGCTGCATAGGCAACGGCCTCATCCTCCGCTGTAAACCATACATACTGGTTCGGATAGAGATAAGGACGGAATTCGTCATCAATTGAAACATCAATATCCTGAGAAAATGCGATAGCATACATCTGATCATAGGCATGTTCCAGCACATCAAGGTGATAGGTACCATCCCCTCCTGACAGAGGAAATGTTTCAAAAGAGCCGATGGACAAGGTATAACTGTAGACGGTTCCATCCGGTGTGGTAATCTGTAGTTTTACCTTATCTACTCCGCCCTGATGCCGAACCATCACGTACCCCTCAGAAACATTAGAGGCATCAATGGAAATGGTGTCATTCCCATAAACGACGGTTCCGGAAGCTTCAGGAAGAAGGTAGTCCGTGACCGTGGTCCTTTTCTTGACCTCAGAAGAATTCCTGGAGTCTGAAGAAGATTTGTGATTATTTGAGGTAGGAGTATTGCCGGCGCATCCGACTAAAAAGGGAGCTGAAAAAAACAGTGTAACAGACAAAAATAACGTAAGAGTTGTTTTGTACATTTTACAGTCACCTTTCTTCAGTGAATAAATATTTTATCGGATATATTATAACATTGGGGGCAGGCCGGGACAAGGATTTTCGTTCTTATTTCCGCGATGCTTCTAAAAGATATTTCGGTTAAAATTAACCGAAATATCTTTTAGAAAGCTTGAAAAAATAAAATTCAATTGGAAATGTAAAATAAAGATGAATAGTTATTAAACTTTTGTATTCGTAAGAAGTTTGTCTCTGGTATTTTACAGACAGCAGTGCTATAATTATGAGAATAAGGTGTTATAGAAAAAAGGAGAAAGAAAATGAAGCAAACGGATAAACTTTATGTTCAGATGTTTGACAGTTTTCAGATGAGTTACAAAGGTCAGCCTCTGACAGTGGGGACACGTAGGGATACTTATTTTTCCAGTCTGATGCAGATTCTGCTTCATAATGTCAGGACAGGTGTGAACAGAGATTATCTGGAGGATGTCCTTTTGGGAGAACGGGATGTAGAAAACCGGTCGCAGGCGCTGCAGACTATTGTCTATAAGGCAAAACGCAAACTTCGGAATATGGGACTTCCGGATGTGAATTATATATATCTGGAAAAAGGAATTTATCATTGGACACCGTTTATTCCGGTAGAAGAAGATGCAGCAGTTTTTGAAGATTATTATCAGCGGGTTTGGGAGACGAAGGATGAGGAAGAGAAACTGGCTCTCTGTGAATCCGCATGTTATGCATACAAAGGAGAATTCCTGTCGGCTTACGCAGGGGTTTTGTGGGCAGGTGCAGAAGCCAGACGTTACAGAGAGATGTTTGGCAAATGTGTTTACCAGGCGGCTTCTATACTGAGAAAATGGCAGGATTGGGATCATCTGGAAGAGTTGGGAAATTATGTCATGAAAGCGGATCCTTTTGCAGATTGGGAGATCCTCACGATGGAGGCGCTGATTCAGAACGGCAGATATGAAGAAGCGAGACAGTTGTATGCGGATACGGCGGATGCTTATCTCACGGAACGGGGAATTTATCCCAACGAAAAGATGATGAAGATGATGGAAGATCTGGGGAGAAAGATGGAGCACTCCTATGCAGTGCTTGACCAGATACAGAATAATCTGATGGAGGAGCCTGAGGATATACAGGGAGGCTATCAGTGTTCTTATCCTGTATTCAGAGGTGTCTATCAGGCGATCAACCGTATGATGGAGCGGGGCGGTCAGAGTGCATATCTGATGCTCTGTACACTGGTGGACGGTAAGGGCAACCCTATGAAAGAAGGCAAACGGCAGGAAGAGCTGTCCCAGAGACTGGGGGAGGCTATTCAGCAGTCTGTAAGGCATGGAGATATCATCAACCAGTATGGTAAAGGGCAGTTTCTTGTACTTCTTATCAACACCACAAGAGAAAACTGTGTAGTTGTGGAACGGCGGATCAACCAGAGATTCGTAGCTGAAGGACAGAGAACCGGGGTTCGCTATCATGTGAACAGCGTGATTTGTCAAACATGAATGGAAGGTGCAGCAGCTCTTAATAAGGGGAGAGAGTGACTGATTAAGTCACTCCCTCCCCTAAACTTATCTGGTGTATTTTCAGTTTACATGGGCCTGGTTTTCTTCTTGTATTTTGCGAACACGTTCTTCTGTCAAGTCCAGTAAAGCAGCAGTTTCTGCAACTGATTTTCCATTTTTAAGCAAGGTGAGTACACTTTTGGTGATACCTTGCTCAATACCCTGTTCGATGCCACGCTCAATATTCTGCTTCTCCCATTTTTCAAGTGCTGTACACATGTTCGTCACCTCCTCAAATTTGCCTTGACGCACCAATTCGGCAGAATCTGTAATTGTGCCAATTACAGAGATCAGCTCTGCTGTCAGATCTTTTCTTTTGTATTTTTCGTTCACTTTATCAATGTTTCCATGGAAGAATTCACGGGATATCTCAAATACCGTCTTTACATCTTCATTATGGAACGTATACTGCTCGCTCTTTACTACCTGAACGAGATTCATCTTATAATCTGAAAAAATCCTGTCGATTGCTTCTGGCATTTTGACAATCATGTCCTTCAGGCATATGGGCCCATTCCAGGGTTTTTCAGAATAATATAGTACAATCGAGATGATCGGATGAAGCCGGTCTTCCTCCCTCATTTTGGAAAGAAACTCATCATCGGTCATCCTTTCCTGCCATCTGATCACTCCTGTCTGTTCCATATCACATCTTTATTATAATATAGTTCCCAATCTGTGAAAAGAAAAAAATTATAAACTTTTTCTGCAGTCCTGCTTATATACAAAAAAAAGAAAAAAGAGCATTTTTTTTTAAACGGATAGTGCCGGGGATAGTACGCGTCTGTTAATATAAGTTTAGATTAGAGAAAGGGCGTGATACGTGTGTCAGAAAGTGGACGATATATAGGAACACCAAACGGTATCGTGCTATGTGTCAACAGCAGAGAGCGGGGCGGTATCGAGGGCAAACTGTATCACGGCTACAGTAAAGAAGGAATCTTATTCAAAGGATATGAAGAGATTATAAAGATCGCAGAGAAGTTTTTCGATGCACTGGGATTTCCTTACAGGGGAACCGGTGACAGAGACATCAGCGGACACACGCGAAGTTACATTAAAGAAGAAGGGATGGCAAGAGTTTTGAAAGACGAAGAGATGTTAGAACGGCATGGAGATATGGGAACATTTGTCATTCGTGTCCAGCACAGGCAGCACAGCAGCTGGCAGGGAAGAGTTACATATCTGGAGGAAGATAAAAGTGTATATTTTCGTTCCGCACTGGAACTGGTTAAGATTATAGACGGTGTGCTTGATGAAGTTGAGCAGGCATCTGAACCTGAAGATCGGGAAGAGAAGTAAAGGGGAAGAAAAGGTAATATGGCAGACAAAGAATTGAAAAAATTAACAAGAAGAGAGCTGCTGCAGATGCTTCTCGTCCAATGTGAGGAATCAGAGAGACTGCAGAGAGAGCTGGATGAACTTACGATGGAGCACGAAGCGATGTCGGAGAGCTATGAACGGCTGAAATCAAAGCTGAATGTGAAGGATGAACGTCTGAATCAGAAGGATGCGAAGATCGCAGCGCTTGTAAATCAGATCAAAGAGATGAAAGCATCCAGGTTCATTGAACTTACCGAGGCGGGTTCCATAGCGGAGGCGGCGCTGAGACTGAATGGAATCTTCGAGGCGGCTCAGCAGGCGGCAGATCAATATCTGATGAATATCCGGAAGCTGGGCGAGGTGGAGCAGCATATGTTGGGTGTCCAGGAACCGGATGAGACAAAACAGCAGCAGCTGCCTGACCGGAAAATGGATGAGACGAATCCGGAGGATAAGAAGAATAACCGGATTCCCTTTCAAAGCGCCAGGCGACCGGGGATCAGGAGAACAACAGGACCCCGGGTCAGACAGATACTGAAAGCAGTATCGGGTGATGGACGTGGATGATGAAAAACTGAAGATCCCGCCTATCGAGCTTCTGAGAAAAGAGCTTGAGAGAGAGGAAGCAAAACATGGGTTTCGGAAAGCCCTGCTGAGAACTGTAGGAATCCTCACTGTGATCGCAGCAGTGACCGTGCTGATCGCAACAAGACTTCTGATATTGGTACAGATCAATGGAGTGAGCATGGCGCCCACGTTACAGGAAGGAGACATCATCTTCCTGCATCAGACCAAAGAAGTTGAGGTCGGTGACATTATCGGATTCTATTATGGAGGAAGAGTACTTCTGAAGCGTGTGATTGCAGGCTCAGGAGATGAGATAGAGATTGATAAAGAAGGAAATGTATATGTAAATGGCGAAAAACGGGAAGAACCCTACCTGACAAAGAAAAGCCTGGGAAAATGCGAACTGGATTTTCCGTATCAGGTACCGGAAGGGATGCTTTTCGTTCTGGGAGATAACAGAACAGTATCGATGGACAGCCGGATAAAGGCAATCGGATGCGTGGAAAAAGAGCAGATTGTAGGAAAAGTGGTATTCAGGGCGTGGCCGCTGGCCCGCATGGGAATTATGCGCTAGGAAGGTGAGAAGATGCAGAAACTTTTAAAAGACTATTTGGATGAATTGAACAAGAAGCAGAAGCGGCGGAGAAAATCCGCGATTGCTTTAACTCTGGTTGCAGTTATGCTGATCAGCACTGTGGCCTGGAATCTGGCAGAGTATGGAGTTGCCATGACGGGCGATCCGAAATGCGGACTGGAAGAACATCAGCACAGTGAAGCATGTTACGAAGATGTGCTGATCTGCGGACAGGAAGAGAGTGCGGGACATACGCATACGGATGCCTGCCGCAAGACGGAACAGCAGCTTGTCTGCGGACAGGAAGAAAGTGCGGGACACACCCATACGGATGCCTGCTTCCAGACAGAACAGCAGCTTGTCTGCGGACAGGAAGAGAGTGCAGAACATACACATACCGAAGCCTGTTATACAACCGTTCAGACACAGATCTGCGGACAGGAAGAGAGCGCAGGACATACGCACAGTGAAAGCTGCTATACAACGGTTGAGACATATACCTGCGAACAGGAAGAGAGTGCAGGACACACACATACCGAAGCATGTTACGAAAAACAGCTCGTCTGCGGAAAAGAAGAACACACCCACAGCGATGCATGCTTTATCGATCCGAAAGCAGATGTGGAGGACGCTTCTGTATGGAATACACAGTATGCGAACATCCAGTGGAAAGACGCCTGGGGCGAAGATCTGGTAACAGCAGCCGAGAAGCAAATCGGTTATAAAGAAAGCGTAGACAACTATACGGTCACAGAAAATGAAGACCATAAAGGCTACACCCGCTATGGACAGTTTGTCGGAGATGTCTATGCAGACTGGGATGCAGCGTTTGTAAACTTCTGCATGTACTATGCGGGACTGGAAGCAACGAACCTGTTCCCGAAAGAAACAGAGACCGCTAAGTGGTATGAGAAATTTGCTCAGGGCGTGAACAGAGATTACTTGACCGCACCTGCAGAATACGAACCACAGGTTGGCGATCTGGTATTCTTCCAGAGAGAAAATGAAGAGACAGAGAACCAGATGGGAATTGTTTCTTCCTATAATAAAGAGAAAAACGAGCTCCAGGTCATCGAAGGAAACGTAGACAATGCAGTAAAAGAAAATAAATACGCAGCAAATGATGTACATATCACAGCATACCTGAAGATCTCTGAACTGGAAGCAGCTTATAAAAATGACGGAGCTGAAGTAAGTGAAGAGGAAACATCGGAAGAAGCAGCACCGGCAGCTGAGGAACTGAACTACGAAGATGACCAGATTACCGTTAAGGTTACAGCATCAGAAGTCGGAATCATTCCGGAAGGCGCATCCTTAAAAGTAGTTCCAATCACAAAAGAAAATGCCGAGACAGAAGCACAGTATGCGGATGTAGAAGCGAAGCTTCAGGAAAAGGCTGAAAACGAAGAATATGATATCGCAGGATTCCTTGCTTATGATATCTCATTCGTAGATGCGGATGGAAATAAACTGGAACCGAATGGTAAAGTTAATGTTTCCATGGAATACAAGAAAGCGACAATTGCTGAAGAAGCAGTGAACACTGTAGCGGAAGCGGAGAACCTGGAGTCTACAAAAGATTTGGATGTTACTGTGATGCATCTGGAAGAGAATGTTGACGGTACAATCAAAGAAGTAGTGGATATGGTGGCGGACGAAACACAGAAGGCGGAAGTGAGTTCGACAGAAGCAATGGAAGTGAAAAAGGCTGAGTTTGTCACAGGCAGCTTTTCTATATTTACGGTAACCTGGACGGACAAAAAAGGGGCCCCTAAACTTGAGATTCAGATTGTAAATACCAAAGGTGAACCGATTGGAGAAGAGAAAGGTTATTCTTGGAATGGAAGCGGTATAACAGTGGGGGAATTGGCATCGCACTATCAGGTTTCAGGAAATTATTATTTCTTGAAGGCAGTGGTAGGAAAAGACTTTGATAATGCAATAGAGATTTACAGATTGAGATACAGTGAGAGCAACGAATATTTTCAATATCGAAAACCTGGTGAATCGAAAGATATAGAGATCAACTCGGAGGAGGGTGATAAAGTCTGGTTCGTGTATCAGGAATATACGCCGGTTAAGCCAGATCCGGATGATGAGCCATTGGATGATGTACCACATACGAAGTATATCGATTATCTTGGTGATGGAGAAACAAATACAGATACTACTTTGACTGGTGATGATTATTACAGATTGTATCTTGATGTAACAGGCATTCCGAAGAAGACACCTGAACCAGCAGATATTGTGTTGATATTGGATTATTCATCCAGTATGGGCGGTGAGTTTAGCGAAACAGAGAATATAACAAGATGGGAAGCTGTAAAAAGATCTGCCAACCTTGCGGTCAATACTCTGATTAGTGATAAAACTGCGAATCGGATGAGTATTATATGGTTTGATGCAGCAGCAGAAATTTATTCCGGAATTGATAACGCGTTTACTAACAAGAAGGATGAACTTTTAAAAGAGATAAACGGCAAAACCTATAGCTATGGAACAAATTATCAGGCGGCATTTATGGCGGCACAGGATGTCTTGAGGACTACTAATAATAAAAAATTTGTAATTTTTGTTACGGATGGTGAACCGTGGGGATATTGTGCAAACAATGAGCATCCATATACAAATGAAGATTGCTATGGTGGGAATGATGAATCAGGTAAATACTGGGCAATACATCAGGCAAAACTGTTTGAAAACCTGAATGGTTTTTATACAGTTGCTGTAAAAGAAGGAGCAGGGTTTCTTTCAAAGGATATTGTTAATGCAGTAAGTCCTGGGGCTGCGACAGTACAAAGTTTTAGCGCAAATGATGAGAAGCAAATGGAAACTGCTTTCAAAACAATTGTTGGTTCTGTAACCAAACAGATTGGAAATGTGATTATTACAGATGAAATCGAGAGTTATATGTCGTTTGTGAATGAAAAAGGAGAGGGCTTAACAAATTTCGATACTGATAAGAGTGGGATTATTGAAGGAAATCAAGATTCTGGGTTAATTTCACAGTTGGGATTGAAGGTTCATATTCATGATAAAGGAGATCCGATTACTAAGGCAAATGCATATACCGGTGCTTATACCTGGAAGATTGATTTGAATAATAAGACAATATCAGTGAATTTCGGAAAGGATTATTTCCTAGTCCGGGATAAAATTTACACATTGTCATTTAATGTGAAAATTGATGAAAGTGCAGATGGGCTTGCTTATAGTAATACTGGTGCTACATCTACGGATTACCCGGGAAATACTACAAGTTCTAATCAACCAGGATTGAATTCTAACAAGAACGCTATGGTGACTTATAGCAGGGTAGAAAATGACAAGTATAAAGAGTCTACAGCACCGTATGTTCATCCGGTAGTTCAGACAAAAACACACCGTGAAGTGGAAAAGAAATGGGATGGTATGAAAGCTGAGAGTGTAGAAGTTAAGCTCACAGCGAAAGCAAGCATCAATGGAGTGGAAAAAGATATTACAGAAAAAATATTACCTTCCGGTGCTGATGAGCTCGTGTTAAATGAAAACAATCGATGGGTCGGAAACTGGATGAATCTTCCTAAGCAATACCATGTGGTTGAAGAAGGTGGCGTGGATGTAAACTATGGGGATATTACTTATACGATTGAAGAAACGAAGATCAATCAGCAGACAGGTAAAAATTATCAGTATACCACAACTTATGAAACGAGCACTGATGGAATAAAAACTACAATTACAAATACTTTTGAGAGTACAACCCAGCCGGACAGTGTCTTTATTAAAGTACAGAAGACATTTGAAGGGATTCCGAATCCAGAACAATTATCAGAGTTTGTAATTCAGTTGAAAGATTCAGAGGGAAACTTATTGTATAATTTGAACCTTACCGGAGCTTGTGACAAGAATGTAACTCGTACAGTAAGTGAAGATAAAATGACATATACTTGGGAGATTAAGAATCTAGAGAAAGGTACTTATAAAGTACTGGAGAATGGAGCTGAACAAGATGGTTACACATTGAAGGTAACTGTTAATGGCGCGGAAGTTCATATGAACGGGGAGATAACAGTTACAACACAACTTCCAAAATATGATATTCCGTCAGAGCAGTTTAAATCAATTTCGGATAAAAAAGAGTTTGAATATGTGTTTGATCAGCAAAATCTTATAGTAGGAAGATTTACATCAAATAGTGGTTATTTTGTTTGGACACTGGAACCGCTATCTGCATCAGGTAGAGCAGCATTGGTTAAGGCAATCGGGCATGAATCTAATTTTAATGGTATTACTATAAAGAATACTGAATTTTACAGTACAGATTATCCTTTAGCAACTGAAAATGGAATTCAGTTTCGTGAATCTAATATTAGGGTGGATCGTAACAATAACAGATTGATTTTTTCAAATAAGAATCAATGGACTCATGTGGGTTACGGAACGTATACAGTGACTGAGGCAGTAAATGCAGAGATTGAAGTTAAGAATACGTATACGGAGATTCCATTGTCTCTAGATTTGAAAAAATATGGATCGTCCTATGAAGGTAATCTTCTTGCAGGTGCAAAATTTGATTTGTACAAAGGCGAGAAAACGGAAAGTGATAGTATTACATGGCCAGACTCAGAAAAACAGTCGGTAGAGGTATATTCAGAAGGTATGCCGGAACTTTCTTTAAGCAGCGGTTATTATAAGCTAGTGGAAACACAGGCACCATCCGGATTTTCCTTGCTGACAACGCCAATATACTTCCGAGTAAATTGTATTGAGAAGACGATAGAACTTGTCAAAGAAAATGGAGATGCATTGACGGAAGATGATAAACCGGATATGTGGAAAATAGAGGCGGATTCAAATAGTAACACGTATGTGTTATCCATAAAGAATACTGCTGTATATAATCTCCCAAGTGCTGGCGGTTCAGGAATCTATTGGTATATTTTCAGCGGCGTACTGCTGATGGCAGCAGCCATGCTGATCATATATAAAAATAAGTGCAAGGAGGTAATAAAAGGTTAAAAACTTTCTTTACGGTCCTTGCACCGTAAAAAAGTGTGTGACGAACACAAATGAATGTGTACAGATATCATGAGATGTACATAGTAATGAAAGTCAAATTTTAAAAGAAAAAGGAGAGGAAAATCATGAAGAAAATCAAAAAAATATTAGCTTTAATCATGGCAATGGCAATGGTTTTAGGAATGAGTGTGACAGCATTTGCAGCGGATGATATTATTGGAAATAGCGATGACCGCGGTAGTATTACAGTAAGAGGCGTTGAAGATGAGGATGCAAAAGTTACAGCTTATCCAATTGCAATGGCTCAATATGATTCTACTACTGGTGTTTTCACAGGATACGATAATCCTTATAAATTAAATGATATTGCAAATCCTACTTTAGCGGAATTGGAAAATATTTTTAATGACTCTATGGCTGGTGGTATTGAACTTTCTGGTGGATTAGATGATAAGGGAGAATATGTATTTACTGCAGCAGATCAGAACGTTGGTATGTATTTGATCCATGTAGAATCAAGTGAGGCTACAACATATAGTTTAGCAGTTGCATCTATTAAGTATACATATGGAGATGGAACAGCTAACGTTATTAATCCGGCTGATTTAACAATGGTAACTAAAACAGATTCAGCTAATACTTGGGTAAAAAAAGATACAGAGGTTAAACTTGATAAAGAGATTACAAATGAAGATAGAAATGAATCAACAGCAAATATTGGAGATACATTAAACTACTCTTTGACAATCAATCCTATTCCAAGTTATAGTGGAAAATTTCCGGTTTTAAATGTAACAGATACACTTAGCTCAGGATTAACGTATAATGAAAAAGATTTTAAAGTAGAAGTTAAAGATGCTCAAGGAAATGTTACAGTGTTAACACAGGAGAATGGAGATTTTACCCATAGTTTTGAAAATCAAGTATTGTCTGTTAATTTTGTGGTAAATGGTCAGTATAAATTAAATGACTATGCAGATCAGAAGGTTGTTATTTCTTATTCTGCAACATTAAATGAGCAAGCAGAAGTAGATGGTGGAGACAACGACAACCAGGCAACACTTAATTATACAAGAGATTCAAAAGTAGATGGTGAAGATGACACTTCAAATGATGAGACACATACCTATACTTTTACCATTGATGGAAAGACAGAAGGAAGTATTACAGATAGAATCATCAACAAATATGGTGAAGAAAAAGATGAACAAGGTGAAAACAAACCATTAGCAGATGCAGTATTTACATTATATAAAGACGAGGCATGTACTGTGAAATATACAAATGATGTCTTTGACGGAACGACAACCACAGATGCAAAGGGTCAGGTTGAAATTAAAGGTTTAGAAGAGGGAACATATTACCTGAAAGAAACAAAAGCTCCAGATGGATATTCTTTAAATACACACGTATATGTGATTGGAATTGATGCTCAGTTTGATAATTTCACTGGTAAATTATTAAGTTGGGAAATTACTATTGATGGTCAGGCTACATCAACTTTCACTATGGATAATGGAACTGCAACGATAACTCATAAAGAAGGAACAGATATTCAGAACACCAAACTTTCTTCCCTTCCATCCACAGGTGGTATCGGTACTACAATCTTCACAATTGGTGGTTGTGTAATCATGATCATCGCTGCAGGTCTGTTCTTCGCGAGCCGCAGAAAATCTGCTAAATAAGTATAACTTATAGTAGTTCGGATTGCGAAGAGAGGCAGAGATTGCGGGAGCACAGGGTGCGGAGCAATCGACTTTTATAGCAACATTTTTCGGGGCAGCTTAGCTGCCCCGAAGTATAAAAAATAAAGGAAATTACAACAGCAAGGAGAGTTTGAATGAAAAAGAAAACAAATAAAATTTTTATAGTGATTATATTTTTATTCGGGTTGTCCTTACTGCTGTATCCTTTCATAGCCAATCAATGGAATGGCTATAGACAAAAGAGATTAATTAGCTCTTATGATCAGACAGTAGCAGAGCAGGAGGCTTCGGAAGGGATTGACTACGAGGCGGAATGGGAACGGGCAGCGGCATATAATGAGGCGCTGCTTCCCAGTATCTTACCGGATTCTTTCGCAGTTGCTGAGGCATCCGGGGAGGATGAAGAATATATGTCCTGCCTGAATATCACAGGTAATGGAATGATGGGAAAGGTGGAGATTCCCAAGATCGACATCACAATTCCTATTTTCCATACGACAGAGGAGGAAGTTCTGCAGAATGCGGCAGGGCATCTGGAAGGAAGCTCACTTCCGATCGGAGGGGAGAACAGCCACGCAGTGATATCCGCCCACAGGGGACTGCCAAGTGCAGCGCTGTTTACCGATCTGGATAAGCTGGAAGAGGGAGATCATTTCCTTCTGCATATTCTGGATGACACCCTCTGCTATCAGGTGGATAAGATCTCTGTAGTGGAGCCGGAGGATACCGCGGTTCTGGCAGTGGAAGATGGAGAAGATCTGGTAACGCTTCTTACCTGTACCCCATATGGGGTGAACAGCCATCGGCTTCTGGTGAGAGGGCACAGAGTGTCTTATGAACTGGAAGAGATCAAGGATGAGAAGCTGTCTCTGACAAATATGAGTCTTCACACCAATTATCTGCTGTGGGTAATTGTAGGACTGCTGGTTACAGCCATATTCAGTTTGGTCCTGTACAGAAGAGAGAAAAAATTGGAACGCAGAAAAAAAGAGTCTGAAGCTTCAGCGGATTCACAGGGAGAATAGAGATGAAAAGAAAGATATCTACCATTCTTTTTGGGCTTCTGTTTCTGGTTGGATTCGGGATTCTGGCATATCCCACAGTTTCCGACCAGTGGAATACCTACCGTCAGTCCAGACTGATTTCCGGTTATGACCATGTGGTAAGTCAGATGGAGGAAGAGGATTTTGATGAAGCTTGGGAAGCGGCGAGAGCTTATAATGGAACATTTGAACAGAATAATATCATGGGTGATGTGTTCGGCATCGATGAGACAGAAGACATCAAAACAACAGAGTACTGGAAGGTGCTGAATGTTGGCGGTGACGGTGTCATGGGCTACATCACCATACCGAAGATCAATATTAAACTGGCAATTTATCATGGAACTGATACAGAGGTACTGCAGACGGGCGTGGGTCACCTGAATGGAACGAAGCTTCCGGTAGGAGGCGAGAACAACCATACGGTTCTTTCAGCTCACAGAGGTCTTCCCAGTGCAAAGTTATTTACCGATATCGACCAGTTGGAAAAGGGCGACAGATTCTACCTGCATATCCTGGATGAGGATATGGCTTACGTGGTGGATCGGATTCTTCCCATGGTAGACAAGGATGACTTCGATGCTTTGGGAGAGGCGCTGAAGATAGAGGAAGGGCAGGATTTTGTGACACTGTTTACCTGTACGCCCTACGGCGTGAACAGCCACCGCCTTCTGGTAAGGGGACACAGAGTTCCCTACGACGGTGAGGATATTGCATCGACGCCTGCAGAGTCTATGGTACAGGCGATTCAGAACTATTATATGTTATATTTATTATTGGGTCTGGGAGTGACATGTCTGATAATCTTCCTGATGAGACATTTCATGAAGAAAAAGGATGCCCGGCAGACCGGGGAACATAAGGAGGGAAAGAAGTGAAGATAAGCAGAAGTATGAAAAGTGGATGTGCACTGGCGATGGCAGCACTGCTGGCTCTGCCGTGTCTGAATCTGATGCAGGCGAGAGCGGCAGGACCGGTTATTCAGGATCAGGAATGTAAGCTTACAATATCTGTGGATGATGCATTGTTGGGAGAGGATGCAAGTGCGGAAGATCTTGCCAAGATGACGATTCCGGTGGATCTTTATAAGGTGGCGGATGTAGATGTGTCCGGAGTCTTTACTTCAACAGAAGTATTCAAAGATATTGACTTTAATGTTATAATGGATGGAGATACGAATGCAGCCACATGGGAAGAGCTTGCAGCGAAAACAGCAGAAAAGCTGGAAGCGTCTCAGGCAGAAGCGACAGCACAGGAAGAGATTATAAACGGTAAATCGGCTGTCTTTCAGGGACTTCAGGCAGGTATGTACCTGGTAGCGCCTCAGGACACCTTTAATGCGGATTACTCGATGAAGTATGTATTTACTCCATATCTGACAGCCCTTCCAAGCAGTGAGTATACACTGAACGGTGCAGGAAGTGATGAGTGGATCTATGAAAGAACGATCTCCCTCAAAGGTGAAGCAGAACAGCAATTTGGTAAGCTGACGATTCAGAAGGCACTGAATAATTACAATACATCACTGGGCCAGATGACTTGTGTATTTGAGATCGAAGGAAGAGATGCAAGTGGAAATGTAGAATACAGCGATGTGGTAAGTATCACCCTTGGCGGCGCTGATACAAGCTCCATAACCATCGAGAATATCCCGGCAGGTCTGAATGTGACCGTGACAGAGGTATATGCAGGCGGAAGTTATGAGGTAGTCGGCGACAATGTGAAGACTGCGGTGATCGTATCTGATGCAGGCGTGGAAGGAGGGAATGGTCAGGCATCCGTAGACTTCGCCAATCAGTACAACGGCGGAAACAGGGGCGGATATGGCGTGACCAATGAATTTTCAATAGGTGAAGACGGAGAGTGGAACTGGACAGATCCGACCGCTCCGGCACCGGCAAACTAGGAAGGAGCTGCGAGAAATATGAAGACAGGGAATAGTTATAAAAAGCTGGCTGCAATATCTGCTGCAGCTCTGGTTATGACAGCAGCGCTCACCATAGACAACGCTATGGCATATTTCACCACTTATACAGAGGCGGAAGGAAGCCATGTGGTAAGTCTGGGAGCAACAACAGAGATTGAAGAGACAGTAAGCAACAAAACAAAGCATGTCACAGTGACAAATGTCTCCGATGAGAATGCATGTTTTGTGCGTGTCAAAGTATTCAGCGGAAGTTATGTAGAGTGTACGCCGACAGGTGCCAACTGGACCTATGATGAGGCGGACGGTTACTGGTATTATGGCGAGATCGTTGCACCGGGAGGAAAGACCGAGGTGCTGGATGTCTCCATCGAGCTGAAAAACGATGAGATCAAAGATTTCAATGTAGTGGTTGTTCAGGAATGTACTCCGGTCATCTATGACGAGGATGGAAACCCAACAGTAGACTGGAATCTGGTTTATACAGAGTATGAGGGAGAGGGGGCTTGAAGATCATGAAGAAGAATAGAAGAACCTCCCACGGAAAGAAAACCACATTTGCACTGCTGGGTCTTGCAGGGGTGCTGCTTATGGGAAGCGCAGTGGGAAGTACAAGAGCTGCACTGACCTATTACAGTGAGAATTATACGGCTGAGATCAAGATTCACCAGATCGGCGTAAGTCTTCTGGAGAATGGCAAGGTGGTAAGCAGCCGTGATTATGAGGAAGACAAATGGAGCGAGACTACAGGGGCTCTGCTTCAGGATATGCTGGGCGAGGATGAAAAACTGGCGCTGGGCAAAAGATATGACGAGACCCTTTCCGTTCAGAACAGCGGAGATATCGATCAGTATGTCCGTGTAAGAATTTACAAATACTGGACCAAGAAGGACAGCGATGCCAAAGAGACCAGCCTGTCACCGGATCTGATCAAGTTAAATCTTGTCAATCAGGGACAGTGGATCAACCCGAATCCGGGAGCTGAGAATAAGGAATGTACAGAGCTGTATTATAAGGGAGTTCTTCCGGCGGGAGCATCCGCAGTGAATTTTGCAGATGGAATTTCCATTGATACGAAGCTTGCCGCAGAGGTTGATGTTACCCAGGAAGGAAATACCATCACCACCACTTATAAATATGACGGTGTAGAGTTCCATGTGAATGTTGAAGTAGATGCAGTACAGACCCATAATGCACAGGATGCGATCCGCAGTGCATGGGGCGTAGATGCACAGGCTATTGGAATGCTGTAGGGAGGAATGAGATCATGAAGAAAAGATATTTGGCGTTAGCCCTTATGATGCTATTGCTTCTGACGTCCTCTCTGACAGTATATGCGGAAGACAGACAGGGCGCATCCGGATGGCAGGTTGCCTTTGACGGAAAGAAGCTGGACAGTAATTTTACAAATGCAAATATGGACGATGAGATTTATAATATGCAGCCCGGTGATTCCGTGGAGCTTACGATCACGCTGAAGAACACGTATGATGGTCAGGCTGACTGGTATATGAAGAACCAGGTGCTGGAAGCGCTGGAGGATGCGGGAGATATCTCAGGCGGTGCATATGATTATCTGCTTACATATGTAGATTCAGAAGGCGAGACATCCACCCTTTATTCCAGTGAAAAGTTCGGCGGCGAGGGAAGGTATAACGGTGTAGGACTTCACGGAGCTACCACCACACTGGATGATTATTTTTATCTGGATCGTCTGGGCAACGGCGGTACCGGTACTGTAAAGCTGAAAGTGGCGCTGGATGGTCAGACTCAGGGAAATGCTTACCAGAATACTCTTGCCAGACTTCAGATGAATTTTGCAACTGAACTGGTACAGTCTGGTTCCGGAACTACAGGAAACGGTGGAACTATAGCAAGGGGTACAAGGCCGGTGAAAACAGGAGACCAGACAAAGGTGGTACTGTTTATCTGTCTTACATTGGGAGCAGGACTGGCGCTTCTGCTGATTGCAGTCCTGAAACTGCGCAGCAGCCGGAAGGAAGAGTTGGAATCGGCTTCAGGTGCACCGATAAACAGGAAGGATACACGGACAGAAAGAAGGGGGCGCAAATAGTATGAGGCGATTGAAAAAATTATGTATGAGTCTTCTGCTTCTGTCAGTGATGGTGATTATGGGAAGCCAGACTGCATTCGCAGCGGAAGAGTATACTTACACGGTGAGGCTATATGCCGGCAATCCGGAGATTGGCAAACTTACCGGAGGCGGGGTGACAGTTACATCCGCATCCGGCGCCAGCGTTGCTTCCACCGGTGATTGTGTGGTAGTATCCGGACTGAAATACGGAGATACCGTATATATTCGTGCTCAGGATGCAGCACAGACTGTGGACACCAGATATTATGTAAGAGGTATTACCCCGGCCGGAAGAGAGGAATCCGAGAAAACGGAGGGAACTTTCCAGGTAGAGGGTGACAGAGATTATGTAGTTGCTTACGGAATCAAGGGTGACATGGTAGCCTATACCGTAAATTATCTGGATGCTGCAGGAAATGAACTGCTTGCAAGTGATACCTATTATGGAAATCCCGGTGAGCGTCAGTACGTATCCTCCCGCTATGTGGACGGCTATGTACCTCAGGCGTATAATCTGGTAAAAACATTGTCAACAAACGAAGCGGAGAACGTATTTGATTTCCGTTATAATCCTGTAACGACAGTGACCACACCTCCTGCAGGAGAAACCGGTACAGGAGCCGGAACAGGTACAGAAGCTGGTACAGGAACCGGAACAGGAACCGGTACGGAAGCAGAACCTGGAACTGAAGCCGGTACAGGTGCTGAAACGGAACCCGGAACAGAAGCAGGTAACGAGGATGACGAACTTGTAGAGGCTCCGGATGAAGATACACCACAGTCTTTGGTTGATTTGGATGATGAGGAAGTGCCTCTTGCCAATGTGAAGGAAGACCGTCCTGGTACGGTTATGAGCCAGATGCCGATCTATATCGGAGCAGGAGCTGCAGCATTGATCGCATTGGCTGTTACAGCGGTATATCTGAGCAGACGTCGAAAAAAACAGTGATGAGTGCAGGTAATAGAAGAGGAAAAAAGAAAAGTATCGTGGGCAGAATATGCGGGGTTACCGGTACAATGCTGATTGTAGCTGTGATTGTCCTGTGTTCTCTGCTGGTATTTCCGGAATTTTTTGGCTTCCGCATGTACAATGTGATCAGCGGAAGTATGGAACCGGAGATCAGAGTGGGAAGCCTGATATACGTTCAGAGCACGGAGCCGGAAGGGATAGAAGAAAAGGATATCATTGCTTTCTTCAGTTCCGTGGAAGATGGAAGTATCATTACCCATCGCGTTGTGAAAAACAGCGTGGTATCCGGTACATTTACCACAAAAGGGGATGCCAACAGCAGTGAAGATCCCACCCCGGTACCATATGATAATTTTATAGGAAAAGTAGTGCTGACGATCCCGTATCTGGGAGAGGTTTTGACGATCATGACTTCTTTTTACGGAAAGATCGGAGCAGCAAGTTTGATTCTTTTGGGCGCGGTGCTGAATCTGATCGGCTCCCGGCTGAAAGAGAGATAAGGAAGGGAAAAGAGGGCCCGGCCGGATTCGGCTGGGTTCTCTTTTTGCCAATCAGAAAAATTTGTAAAAAAATAAAATTAATGCTTGCCAAACGCAGAAAGATATGGTAATATACCATTTGTTGAGAGCGTTACGAACAATGCTCGATGGATGAGATTTATCGCCGGAGTTGAGATTCAGCTAATCGATACATCTTCTAAGAATTAAGGCTCCGTGGTCAAGCGGTTAAGACATCGCCCTTTCACGGCGGTAACACGGG
>CAMNXA010000050.1 GCA_946566685.1 uncultured Lachnospiraceae bacterium | reverse complement strand
GGATGTACACGGATGACCTGGTAGTCGGGGAAAAGTACAGGAAACTGCATCGATGCATCAGTATCAGTCTGGTGGATTTTGAACTCCTTTCGGATACGGAGGAATACCACAGTGTCTATCGCTTGCGGGACGAGGCAGGCAGGGAATTGACGGATCTGTGGGAGATACATATCATCGAACTGGGGAAGGACCTGACAGGCAGCAGAGTAGATGACTGGATCCGGTTATTCAATGCGACCAGCCAGGAGGAGATAGACCGGATTGCAGAACAGAATGGGAGGATGGGATACGTGGCAGAGGTGGTAAGACAGATGGGGCTGATAAGGACATTACGCTGGATATATGACGATTACTGGAGAGCAAAGAGGGACCGCTGGGATGAGGATGAGTATGTGCGGGATGAAGGCATTGCGATTGGCGAGGCGAGGGGAAAAGCCGAGGCCATTATACAACTGCTGCAAAATAATAACTCCAATCCAAAACTTCCGCAGGAACTCACAAATAGGATCACGTCCGAGCGGAATATAGAAACGCTGAATCGTTGGTTTCAAACAGCGATGAAAGCAGAGGATGTTGCGGATTTTCGTAAAAAAGAAAATATTTAGATAATTTACCAATTTAAACATGATAGCAGAACTGCAAAAGGCTTGCCGAAAGGAGGCCTTTTCTTTTATGCGGTTGTCCGTCTTTTGATGGATTAAGCCTGAAAAATAATGTAAATGTTAAATTTTAGGGAGTTGCGGCTTTGGCATAAATCCTGTATAATATTAACGTTAGTGTAAAAATGCGGGTACTATACTCTCGATTTTATCGAGGGAGCAGTCGAAAGAAATGCTTATGATTTTTGGTATATGCCGGCACTTTAGCAAAGCAGAGCACTGAATTATAAAGAACAAATCGGAGTTAAGTTATGGACATTATTCTCAAATTAAAGGAAGAACTGAAAGTAGAAAAATGGCAGGTGGAGGCTGCGGTAAATCTGATCGATGAGGGCAATACCATTCCTTTTATCGCCCGTTATCGGAAAGAGGCCACTGGCTCTTTGAATGATGAGGTATTGAGAGACCTTCATGAGAGGCTGACTTATCTGCGCAATCTGGAAGAAAAAAAAGAGCAGGTATTGAAGAGCATAGAGGAACAGGGCAAGCTGACGGACGAACTGAAAGCAAAGATCGTGGCGGCAGAGACCATGGTAGTGGTGGAAGATTTATATCGTCCCTACCGGCCCAAGCGGAAGACCCGTGCTAGTGTGGCGAAGGAGAAGGGGCTTGATGGTCTGGCAGAGTTTATTCTGGCGCAGGAGACCACAGCGCCTGTTGAAGAGGAGGCGGCCAAATATATCCATGAGGATGAAGATGCGGCCAAGGCAGTGAAGACTGTGGAGGAAGCAGTACAGGGTGCGAAAGATATTATTGCGGAGATGATTTCTGATGAGGCGGATTACCGCATCTATATCCGTGACATTACCATGAAGGAAGGCAGTCTTACCAGTACCGCCAGGGATGAGAAGGCGGAAAGCGTTTATGAGATGTATTATCAGTATGAGGAGCCCATCAGTAAGGTAGCCGGACACAGGACGCTGGCAATCAACCGGGGAGAGAATGAAAAGTTCCTGACGGTGAAGGTAGAAGCGCCCAGGGAGCGGATTTTGCAGTTTTTGCGGACGAAGACGATTAAAAATGACAATCCTGTCACATCACCTCTTTTAGAGGAAACGATTGCTGACAGTTATGACAGGCTGATCGCGCCGGCTATAGAGCGGGAGATCAGGAACGATTTGACGGAGAAGGCGGAAGACGGTGCCATATCCGTATTTGGTAAGAACTTAGAGCAGCTGCTCTTACAGCCGCCCATTAAGGGGAAAGTGGTTCTCGGCTGGGATCCGGCTTTTCGTACCGGCTGTAAGCTGGCGGTGGTAGATGAGACCGGTAAGGTGCTTGATACGAAGGTTATTTATCCGACAGCGCCCCAGAATAAAGTGGAGCAGGCCAAAGTAGAATTGAAGAAGTTGATCAAAAAATATAATGTATCTCTGATCTCCGTAGGGAACGGCACGGCATCGAGGGAATCTGAGCAGGTGATCGTAGAACTGATCAAAGAGTTGGATGTGCCGGTGCAGTACGTGATTGTCAATGAGGCAGGGGCATCTGTCTATTCTGCCAGCAAGCTGGCTACTGAGGAATTTCCGAATTTTGATGTGGGCCAGAGGAGTGCGGCGTCTATTGCAAGAAGATTACAGGATCCGCTTGCGGAACTCGTAAAGATCGATCCCAAATCTATCGGGGTAGGACAATATCAGCATGATATGAATCAGAAGAAGTTGAGTGAGGCTCTCGGCGGCGTGGTGGAGGACAGTGTAAACCGTGTCGGCGTGGATTTGAATACGGCCTCTGCATCTCTTCTTGAATATGTTTCCGGTGTGACCAAGGTGATCGCCAGAAATATTGTGGATTACCGGGAGACGAACGGACGCTTTAAAAACCGGACACAGCTGTTAAAGGTAGCGAAACTGGGGCCCAAGGCATATGAGCAGTGCGCTGGATTTATGCGCATTACAGATGGGGATAATCCTCTGGACGCCACCAGCGTGCATCCGGAATCCTATGAAGCGGCCGAGAAACTGTTGGAAAAGCTGGGCCTTACCATGGAGGACGTGAGAGAGGCGCAGAAGAAGGCTGCGGTGCAGAAGGCGGCAGGCAAAAAGGCTGCCCCGGTAAAAGAAAAGAAACCCCGTCAATCCAAGATTGTGATTCATAATACCAATACGGCCATGGGGAAGGCGCTCGCAGCAGCCATGGGCAGCATGAATCTGGAACAACAGGAAAATGACACGAATGTCAATAATGTAAAAGCACAGGATACAAAAGAGGCTGCGGTGAGCAGTCTGGCGAAAAAGATCAAAGACAAAAAGAAACTTGCGGAGGAACTTGGCATCGGTGAGATTACCCTCATGGATATTCTGACAGAACTCGAAAAACCGGCCAGGGATCCCCGTGACGATATGCCTGCACCGATCCTTAGAAGCGATGTGCTGGATATGAAGGATTTAAAACCTGGCATGATCTTAAAGGGAACGGTTCGGAACGTGATCGATTTCGGTGTGTTCGTGGATATTGGGGTTCACCAGGACGGACTGGTACATATATCCCAGATTACGGACAAGTATATCAAACACCCGTTGGAGGCGGTCAGTGTCGGCGATGTGGTGGATGTACAGGTGCTGACGGTAGACCTTGCCAAAAAGCGGATTGGTCTTACCATGAAGATCGGGCAGGAAGCGGCAGGCGTAAAAAAGCAGTAAAGGCGGCAGGCGCGGCGAAACGGCGGCGCGCGAAATTGTTAGAAAGGAAGTTTTAGCATGGCGAAGTACATTGTAAAGAGAATCATACTGGCGATCGTGACGATCTGGGCGGTTGCCACACTCACCTTTTTCCTTATGAATCTGGTGCCGGGCGGCCCGTTCTTATCGGAAAAAGCGATCAGCCCCCAGGCGCAGGCGGCACTGGAGGCGAAGTACGGTCTGGACAAACCGATGTTCCAGCGGTATTTAAATTATGTTACCTCTGCGGCGCATGGAGATTTCGGCGACAGTTTAAAACAGAGAGGCCGTACGGTTATGTCGATCATTACCATGAAGTTTCCCGTGTCGGCAAGAGTGGGGGGACTGTCTGTTCTGGTGTCCCTGACATTGGGAATCCCTTTGGGGTGTATTGCAGCTTTAAAGCGCGGGAAGGTGACAGACAGTGTGATCAGCGTGGTGGCTACCTGCGGTATTGCGGTGCCCAGTTTCGTAATCTGCACGGTCATGATGTATTTCTTTGGCGTAAAGCTGGGTGTTCTGCCCACAATGGGCCTGGAGACAGCGAAGCATTATATTATGCCGGTGACAGCGCTTTCCTTCTATCCAACGGCCTATATTATGAGGTTGATGCGTTCTTCCATGCTGGATGTGCTGGGACAGGATTATATGCGGACGGCCCGGGCCAAGGGACTGGCGGGGGGCAAGATTTTATTTAAGCATGCCCTGCGTAATGCAATCCTGCCGGTTGTCACTTATGTGGGACCGATGCTTGCCTACACCATTACAGGAAGTTTCGTGGTGGAGAAGATTTTCGTTATTCCGGGACTTGGCGGCGAGTTTATCAAGGCGATCAACGGGCGTGATTACACACTGATTATGGGGACTACGATTTTCCTTGCAACACTGGTTATTGTGATGAATGTGATTGTTGATATTATTTACAAGATTGTGGATCCCCGGATCAAGTTGAAATAAAGGTTGAAACGGTAGGCATATTATACAGATATTTAAGAAAGGCATGATACAAAAATGAAAGAAAATCCCTTAAGTTTTCAGTTTAAACTCAAGCCGGAAGATTTTCTGCCGGCAACGGAGGAAGAGAAACAAAGCCAGGTTATTATGCGCGAGAGCGTGGGATTCTGGAAAGACGGCTTCAGACGTCTTCGGAAAAATAAGGTGGCCATGGTCTCTTTGGTAGTGATCATTCTTGTCATGATATTCTCCTTTATCGTTCCGTCATTTTATCCTTACACCTATAAGGAACAGATTAAGGGAGCCAACAATCTGGCGCCCATGGAGTATTCCCAGGAAGAGCAGGCCAGAATTGATGCGGGAGAAAGTGTATTTCCTCATATCTTTGGCACAGACAAGATGGGGCGCGACTATGCGATTCGTGTGATGATGGGAAGCCGTATTTCCCTGTTGGTAGGTTTGATTGCCACGGCCATTATTCTGGTCATCGGCTCTGCTTACGGTTCCATTGCGGCCTTCTTCGGCGGCACGGTGGATCTGGTGATGATGCGTATTGTGGATATCATATATACCATACCGGATATTCTTTTGATTGTCCTGTTGTCCTTTACATTAAAGGTGCCGTTGACCACTCTGGGAGAAAGTGTGCCGGGATTCCATTGGGTCAATATTGTGGGTGAGAATCTGATCAGTATTTTCATTGTGTTTGCTCTGCTTTACTGGGTAGGTATGGCGAGAATGGTCAGAAGCCAGGTGCTTATGCTCAAAGAGAGTGAGTATGTGACGGCGGCGAGGGCCCTGGGTGTAGGTAACGGCAGGATTATCAAAAAGCATCTGTTGACCAACTGTATCGGTACCTTGATTGTAACCACGACTTTGCAGATTCCCTCCTCCATTTTTACAGAGAGTTTCTTAAGTTTCCTGGGCCTGGGTGTGGCAGTGCCGCTTCCTTCCCTGGGCAGTCTGGCCAGCGATGCGGTTAACGGTATGCAGACCTATCCGTATCTGCTGTTTATTCCGGCTCTTTTGATCAGTTTGATTATTCTGAGCTTTAACTTGTTTGGTGATGGGTTAAGAGATGCTTTTGATCCGAAGCTGAAAAATTAGAGAAGGGAGTATGAGAAGATGGCAGAATACCTTGTAGATATTAAAAACGAAAGACTTTCTTTCTTCACTCCCGCAGGGGAGGTAAAGGCCTTAAATGATGTATCCATTCAGTTGAAAGAAGGAGAAGTGCTGGGAATCGTGGGCGAGAGCGGTTCCGGTAAGTCTGTTACAGCTTACAGTCTGATGGGGCTGACGGCGCATCCGGGTAAGCTTCTGGGCGGAGAACTGCACTTTAACGGACATCAGATTGAAAAAATGACGGACAAGGAGATGCGGAAAATCCGCGGCAATGAGATTTCCATTATTTTCCAGGATCCGATGACCAGTTTAAATCCGGTGTACACCATTGGCAATCAGATCACGGAAGTGATTAAGCTGCACACGGATAAGGACAGTAAACAGGCGAAGGCCCGTGCGAAAGAACTTCTGGAACTGGTGGGAATCAATGAACCGGATAAACGTTTAAAACAGTATCCCCATGAATTGTCGGGCGGTATGCGCCAGCGTGTGATGATTGCCATTGCCCTGGCCTGCGAGCCGAAACTTCTGATTGCAGACGAACCCACCACCGCCCTGGATGTGACCATTCAGGCACAGATCCTGGAGCTGATGATGGAACTGAAAGATAAGCTGGGTATGGCGATTATTATGATCACCCATGATCTGGGCGTGGTGGCAAGCATGTGTGAGCGTATTGCGGTTATGTATGCCGGCCGGATTGTGGAGTATGGCACCACAGACGATATCTTTTACCATCCAAAACATCAGTATACCAAGGGACTGATCCGTTCCATCCCGAGATTGGATACGAAGGAGCATGAGAGACTGATTCCCATCGAGGGAACGCCGGTAGACCTTTTAAATCCGCCTGAGGGCTGTCCTTTTGCACCCAGGTGCGATGCGGCCATGAAGATTTGTCTGCGGGAAATGCCGCCGGTATCTGCTTTTGGGGATGTGCATTATACGCAGTGCTGGTTGAACCAGAAAGAAGAGTTTGAGAAAGGAGCGTCCCATGAGTGAGCATTTGATTGAGATAGAACATCTGCGTCAGTATTTCCCGGCGGGAGGTTTTGGCAAACACAAGAAATTTGTCCGGGCGGTGGAGGACGTTTCCTTCTTTATAGATAAGGGGGAAACCCTGGGACTGGTGGGAGAGTCGGGCTGCGGCAAGACCACCACGGGCCGTGCCATGTTAAGACTTTATGAGCCTACGGGCGGCAGGTTTACCTTTGACGGCGATGTGGTCTTTGATGTGGAGAAAAAGCAGTATGCGGATATGCTTCCCTACCGCAAGAGGATGCAGATCGTGTTCCAGGATCCCTATGCGAGTCTGGATCCCCGTATGACGGTGGGCGATATTGTGGGTGAAGCGATCGATGTCCATAAACTGGCGGCCAATAAAGAGGAGCGGTTTGAGAGAATCATCAGTATTCTGGAACGAGTAGGATTAAATTCCGAACATGCAAACCGTTATCCCCATGAGTTCTCCGGCGGACAGAGACAGCGTGTGGGTATTGCCAGGGCATTGGCGGTACACCCGGAATTTATCGTCTGTGATGAGCCGATTTCGGCGCTGGATGTATCCATTCAGGCACAGGTCATCAACATGTTTGAGGATCTGCAAGAAAAAATGGGCCTGACCTATCTGTTCATTGCCCATGATCTGTCGGCGGTGAAACATATTTCTAACCGTATCGGCGTTATGTATCTGGGAAGAATGGTGGAATTGGCTGACAGCTATGAGCTGGTGGACAGACCGCTGCATCCTTATACCAAGAGCCTGATCTCTGCGATTCCCATTGCAGACCCGAAACAGGCCAGGGCCAGCCAGCGTATTGTGCTGGAGGGAGATGTGCCAAGTCCCTTAAATCCGCCTTCCGGATGTGCTTTCCGTACCCGGTGTCCCTATGCGGATGAACGGTGCGCGGCCGAGGTGCCGGAGTGGAGAGAAGTGGAAAAAGGCCATTTTTCCGCATGTCACCATATTGACAAGTGCAACTAGATGTGGTAAACCTTTAAAGTGAGTTATTAAAATTATATACGAGGAGGAAACGATTATGAAAAAAAGAGTAATCGCGCTTATGATGGCGGCTGCTATGGTCGTTGGCCTGACAGCGTGCGGTGGTTCCGATAATAATACGACTACCACACCTGCCACAGAGTCCGGCGATACAGCGGGCGATGCTGCCACAGGAGACAGCGCAGGTACAGAAGCACCGGCAGCAACCACAGAGGGCGGCAAGGTTCTGTCTGTACAGATCGGCCCCAACCCTGAGACCATCGATCCCGCACTGAACAGTGCTGTTGATGGCGGTAACATGATCTTACACACATTCGAATGTCTGTTGACAGTGGATCAGGAGGGTAAACTTGCTCCCGGTCAGGCAGAAAGCTGGGAGATTTCCGAGGACGGTCTTACATGGACATTCCATTTAAGAGACGGTCTGAAATGGTCTGACGGTTCTGCACTGACAGCGAATGATTTTGTATACAGCTGGCAGCGTGTCTGTGATCCTATGGTAGCAGCACCTTATGCGGAGACTGTTCTTGGTATGGTAGAAGGTTATGCGGATGCAATCGGCGGAAACCTGGAAGCACTTGGGGTGGAGGCTCCGGATGATTCCACTTTCGTGGTACATCTTTCTTCTCCCTGCTCTTACTTTGGTTCCATGGCAGCATTTGCTACTTTAAGCCCTGTACAGAAGGCAACGGTAGATGCTAATGGTGACGGCTGGGCAGTAGCGGCAGATACTTATATCTGTAATGGACCGTTCTACATTTCCGAGTGGGTTCCCAGTTCCTATATCATGTGCACCAAGAACCCCAACTACTGGAATGCAGATGCGATTAAGCTTGATGCTATTAAGTTCAATCTGATTGAGGATCCCAATGCTTCTTACAGTGCATACCAGGCTGGTGAAGTACTCTTTATCAAGGACGTTCCGACAGAGGAGATTCCTTCCCTGACAGGAAATCCGGAGTTTTATGTAGATCCGATCATCGGTACCTACTATCTGAGTCTGAATACACAGAAAGAGCCTTTCACAGATGCGAAGGTTCGTAAGGCACTCAGCCTTGCAATCGACCGTGAGTATGTGGCTAACACATTGATGCAGGGTACTTATTCTCCTGCAAGCAACTTTATGGGTCCTGGCTGGATTGACACAGACGGTTCTCAGTTCATGGACAATGCAAACGGCGGCAAGCCTTATATTGATACAGCAAACCATGAGGCAAACGTAGAGGAAGCTAAGAAGCTTCTTGAGGAGGCT
Source organism: uncultured Lachnospiraceae bacterium (assembly GCA_946566685.1). Lineage (GTDB taxonomy): Bacteria > Bacillota > Clostridia > Lachnospirales > Lachnospiraceae > UBA3282. Next base: position 14,593 of record CAMNXA010000050.1, on the reverse strand, counting down.
GGTTATCCTAATGGAGAAGGCTTCCCGACCATCACCTACTCTACCAACGATGCAGGCTATCACAAAGTAGTGGCTGAGTATTTACAGCAGGCATGGGCTGAGCTTGGTATCAATCTCCAGGTAGATATCGTTGAGTGGGCAAGTTTCACACCTATGAGACGTAACGGTGATTATGAAGCATCCCGCAATGGCTGGGTAGGCGACTACAGCGATCCTTCCAATATGTTGGATCTGCTTTACTCCAGCAACGGTAACAATGACGGTAAGTTCAACAATGCAGAGTATGATGCAGCAATGGATATTTCCAGAACAACCCTGGATGCCGCAGAGCGTTCCGAGGCCCTTCATAAGGCAGAGGACATCCTGATGGCAGAGGGCGGATGTGTTCCGGTGGCTTATTATAATGACTTCTGGTTACAGAGCGATAAGATTACAGGAATGTGGCATTCCGCATATGGTTACTGGTACTTCATGTATGCTGATATTGCAGAATAATAAGGTGAAAAGTACTTCTAAAGCTCAGCAGCAAAGGCTGCTTCGCTAAGAAGTACTAGAAGTTGCAAAGCAACTTCCTTTCACCTGAGAGAATGCCTGGAAAGAGGCATTCTCTGAGTACATAATAATGATGTGGGGCGTGGCGTGAGCCGCGCCCTATTCTATGGTATAGGAAATTGTTCCGGATTTACGAGGCTGCGAAGCAGATCTCGCAATCGAGCTCTGCTCGATTTTATATGTGGGGTTATCCATGAGAAAAAACAGCGCCAGATATTTCTGTAATAAAGAATGTGAATATTATCCCTGCCATCCGGTGGGGGAGGAAGAGGAGTTTAACTGCCTGTTCTGCTATTGCCCGCTCTATGCTCTGGGAGATAAATGCGGCGGAAATTTCCGGTATAATGAAAAGGGAATCAAGGACTGCTCGGCGTGTATGATCCCGCACGGTAGGGGCGGTTATGAGTATGTGATGGAGAGGATTTGGGAGGTTGTTAAGATGGGCGTGTGATAAGCCCATTTTTATGTTATAAAGGCATTCAGCGGAAAATACCGCTAGAGAAAAAGAGATTTCTATTGTATAATAAGAATACTATTTCAAGAAGGTTTTCATGAGGGATGGGTAACATCAACAAAGCAAAGGAAAGGAAGGGTTATCAAATGGCAAGATTTACGTTACCGAGAGATGTCTATCATGGCAAGGGAAGTCTGGAGGAATTAAAGAACTTAAAAGGAAAGAAAGCTATCCTGGTAGTGGGCGGCGGTTCCATGAAGCGCCAGGGTTTTCTGGACAAGGCAGTGGATTATCTGAAAGAAGCCGGCATGGAGGTGGAGCTCTTTGAAGGCGTGGAGCCGGATCCGTCAGTGGAGACAGTGATGAAGGGTGCAGAAGCGATGCGTGCCTTCGAACCGGACTGGATTGTATCCATGGGCGGCGGTTCTCCGATTGATGCGGCAAAAGCGATGTGGGCTTTTTATGAGTATCCGGAGACCACTTTTGAGGATCTGATCACACCGTTTAACTTCCCGGAACTGAGACAGAAAGCGAAATTCTGCGCGATTCCCACCACTTCCGGTACAGCTACCGAAGTGACGGCTTTCTCGGTTATCACCAATTATCAGACGGGTGTGAAATATCCGTTGGCTGACTTTAACATTACACCAGACGTAGCGATCGTGGATCCTGATCTGGTGGTGGGGCTTCCTGCAAAACAGGTGGCATACACCGGTATGGATGCACTGACCCATGCGATTGAAGCTTATGTTTCCACATTGAACGGGCCGTTTACCGATCCGTTATCCTTGCAGGCAATCGAGATGGTGCTGGATTATCTGCCGGCGTCTTATCTGGGTGATATGGATGCCAGGGAGCAGATGCACTATGCGCAGTGTCTGGCGGGTATGTCTTTCTCCAACGCGCTTCTGGGCATCGTGCATTCCATGGCGCATAAGACCGGCGCTGCTTTCTCCACGGGACATATTCCCCACGGCTGTGCCAACGCGATTTATCTGCCTTATGTGATCAAATACAATGCGAAAAATCCGGTGGCGGCGAGCCGTTATGCGCAGATTGCCCGCAGGATGGGGCTGGAAGGGATTTCCGACAAGGCTCTGATTAACAGTCTCTGCGCGAAGATTGACGACTTTAATGTGCGTCTGAACATTCCGAAGACCTTAAAGGACTTCGGCATTGACGAGGCGGAATTCAAAGAGAAGATCGCTAAGATTGCGGAACTGGCAGTGGGTGATGCCTGCACAGGTTCCAATCCGAGGGAGATTGACCCGGCGGCGATGGAGAAGCTGTTCACCTGTACTTATTACGGCACGGAAGTGGATTTCTAAAAGGGCTTGCATTTACGATGAAATCGTAGTATGATAGTCCTCGGAAACAAAATAAGAAAAAAGTTCTTCGGGGCAGGGTGCAATTCCCTACCGGCGGTATAGTCCGCGACCTGTCATCGCAAAGCGTTTACCCGCGCGATGCGCTGATGGCTGATTTGGTGAGATTCCAAAACCGACAGTATAGTCTGGATGAGAGAAGAAAATGATATGACATATGTGTCATATATATCAGGCAGGCGCCTGTGCCGTTTTTACGGTGCAGGACGGATGTTATGAGTGCGACCCCGGAACAACATGTTCCGGGGTTTTCTATGAAGAACTTTTTCCTGGAATGTGAGGAGTGTAAGACTCCGGAAAGAGAGGAAAAGAAAATGGGTAATGGTTTGTGGAAGAGTGTTGCGGATAATGTGGTCTTTGTGCTGGTCTGTGTGGGAATCGCGGCGGCATTGTTTCTGATTGCCTATGGGGCGGAGAAATATGCGCAGAAGCGTGCCGGCATCACGGAACGGATCCTGACCACCAGAAAGATTACGATGATCGGGCTTTTCTCAGCCCTGGCGGTGATCTTACATATCCTGGATTTCCCGATCTTGTTCCTGGCGCCGGGCTTTTATAAGCTGGACTTCAGCGAGATACCGGCCCTGGTGGGGACTTTTGCCTTCGGCCCTGTAGCGGGTGTGATGATTGAGTTTTGCAAGATTTTATTAAAGCTTATCATCAAAGGAACCAGCACCGCTTTTGTGGGAGATCTGGCCAACTTTGTGATCGGATGCAGTCTGGTTCTGCCGGCTTCCATCATCTATATGTTAAAGAAGACCAAGAAAATGGCCATCGCATCCTGTCTGGCAGGTTCCCTGATCATGACGGTGTTCGGGACGGCCTTCAACGCGGTCTATCTGCTTCCGGCTTTCTCCAATCTCTTTGGGATGCCCATGGAAGCGATCATTGCGGCGGGCGCGGAGATCAACGGCAATATCCACAGTGTAACAAGTTTTGTTATCTTTGCAGTGGCGCCCATCAATATCATTAAGAGTGCGGCGGCATCCGGGGTCACATTGTTGATTTATAAACCTTTGAGTCCGATTCTGAAAAATGCAGCTCCCGCGGTGGGCAGGCAGCATGTAGGAGAGGTGCAGAAGCCGGACAGTGTGTAGGAGAGAGGACTGATGGCAGAGGACAGACTGTGGGAAGTGGAATGCGTGCAGGAGCAGTTGCAGAAGGGGTGTATGATGACACAGCATGAAAGAAGAACATATTTGATCCGGGAACTGCTGGCAGAGCAGCCTCAGTACAGGACTATGGAAATCCCGGATGATGAGGAAGAGCAGAAACGGCTTTTAAGAAGTCTTATGAATATCCGGGCTCCGCGTCCTATCGGAGAAGAATTTCTTCGGATCCAGGATGAATATCTGAGGGAAGAAGTGCAGAAGAAGGGAATGATTGACTGCGATACCCTGCCGGCTTCCCCGGCAGATGAGCGTCTGGTACTGTGGCGGGGCGATATCACGACTTTAAAGATAGATGCCATCGTCAATGCCGCCAATAGTGCGTTGCGGGGATGTTTTGTGCCCTGTCATGGCTGTGTGGATAATGTCATCCACAGCGTCAGCGGCATACAGCTTCGTCTGGCCTGTGATGAACTGATGACCAGACAGGGGTATGATGAGCCCACTGGGCGGGCCAAGATCACGCCGGCATTCAATCTTCCCTGCCGGTATGTGCTTCATACGGTGGGGCCGATCGTTTCTTATCAGCTGACGAAGGAGCATTGCAGGCAGCTGGAAGACTGTTACCGCTCCTGCCTGCAATTGGCTTCGGAAAACGGCTTACGCAGTGTTGCCTTCTGCTGTATTTCCACCGGGGAATTTCATTTCCCGCAGGACAGAGCAGCCGAGATCGCCGTACAGACAGTGAAGGACTATCTACAGGCGGACGGGCAGATCACGAAAGTGGTATTCAATGTTTTTAAGCAGGAAGATTATGAGATTTATAAAAAGATATTAGGGTAGGATAAAACAGAATAGAGGTCAGATGGAAAGCGGCGCAGGGTGTTTCCCGGCCGCTTTTGGTGGTATAGGAAAGTTCTCCGCCGAAGGAATTTACCTTTTTGTATGTGTTCAGCGAATGTAATTCGTGTGGAATTATGTAATATGTAAAGAAATATTCGCGTGATTTCTTGTAAAAAATATAAGGTATATTACATCGCCAGACAACCAGACGGCGGTAAATCTGTCATTGCAGGTTTACTGCCTTTTTTTGCCTAAATCAGGCAGAAATGGTAATGAAATGCTACTTTTTTGCTGTAAAGGAGTATTGGCGCGTTAACGGTTTTGTAGTAACATAAATCTTACAGTTTTGTTAGAATTACTTTCTGATCTGAAAGATTGCTGTAAGATTTATGTGCGATAATAGTGTGAGAAGAAGTTCTAAAGACGTCCCGCCATAGGACGGGACGCCAAGAACTTCTAGGAGTTGCTTTGCAACTCCGTCTCACACAGGAGAATGCCCAAAGTACGGGCATTCTCCGCATCAATCTGAGTCACGGCAGAATTGCGACATGGAGATTAATATGAAATAAACCAATAAGAATAATTTAAGATTCCTTTAAGGATTTCTAGTGAATCTTTTAAGAAAAGGCTGGTATGATAAAACGGATTCGGAACTTGTGGTAAATTTTTCAATTCAGAAAGAGGATTATGAAGACAAAAGACATGCTGTTTCGTTTACAATAATATATGTGCTAAGGAGGGGAAGTAGCATGGAAACGTTAGTAGAAATCCGGGATATCTGTAAGGTATATAATCCCGGGGAGAATGAAGTGAAGGCGCTTGACCATGTGAGTCTGACAATTGGGAAAGGAGAGTTTGTAGCGATCATCGGACATTCCGGTTCGGGCAAATCCACGCTGATGAATATGCTGGGCTGTCTGGATGTGCCTACCAGCGGGAGTTATTACCTGCACGGACATGATGTGGCGAGCATGACGGACGATGAACTCTCGGATATCCGCAACCAGGAGATCGGCTTTGTGTTTCAGGGATTCAATCTGATCCCCAGCCTCACGGCCCTGGAAAATGTAGAACTGCCGTTGATCTACCGGGGTGTGGGCAAGCGGGAGCGCCTGGAGTTGTCGGAGGCAGCCCTTGATAAGGTAGGGTTGGAACATCGTAAGTCGCACAAGCCATCGGAGATGTCCGGCGGACAGCAGCAGAGAGTGGCTATTGCCAGAGCCATAGCCCAGGCACCGCCCATAATCCTGGCGGATGAGCCTACGGGTAATCTGGATTCTAATTCTACCAGAGAGATCATGGATATTTTAAAGTCCCTTCATGAGGAGGGCAGGACAGTCATTCTGATCACTCACGATAATGAGATAGCGGCCAAGGCCAAGCGGGTGATCAAAATTATGGACGGTAAGATTGAGGAGGATTATGAGAATGTCGCAGATAACTGAGAATAAGGCAGAAGAGATGAAGAAAACTGATCCGGTTGGTGAAAATAAGAAGCAGGAATCGAATTCGACTGAAGCAGTCAACAAAAAAACTGCACAGGAGACACAAGTATCCGTTACGGCAAAGGAAAAGAACGAGATTTCCACAGGCACCGGGACAGAACTGGAAACGACAGAAAAATCCGGGAAGAAGATTCGGAAAAAGAAAGAAAAGAAGCCTATGGACAAGGCGAGAAAGAAAAAACTGCGCCGCCGGATCGCCGCGGTGGTGATCGTGGCGCTTGTGGCAGCCTTTTTTGTGAGAAATTCTCTTGTGGCCAAGAATACGCTGCCCACGGTATTTACCTCGGAGGCAACGGTGCAGGACGTGGAGCAGACACTTCGTACCAGCGGCACGGTGAAGAGTCTGGAGACCAAGACTTACTTTGCCGGCGTGACAGTTCCGGTGAGTGATGTCAAGGTGGCCGTAGGCGATAAGGTAAAAAAGGGAGACTTGCTTCTTACCTTTGATGAGACAGATCTTGACGAGGCGAAGCAGGAAGCGGAATTAAAGCTGGCATCCAGCGAGGGGGATTATTCCAGTTCCCTCAATAAAAACAACAGATATCTGGCGGATCTTTCTGAGGCCAACACCAATCTTCCGGTGCTGGAACAGCAGATTTCCGACCATGAGACATATTTAAAAGGTCTGAAGAAGACCATAGAGGACAAGAAAGCATGGTATGCCAATCAGGGAGCCCTTTTGCAGGTATCGCTCTTAGAGTGGGAAAAGACCATCAGCGATGAAAAGAAGGCGCTGGAGGAGCGGAATGCCGAGGAGGCGAAGCTGGAAGCGGATATGAGCCACAGCGAAAAAGAGGAGAAAGAAGAACGGGACGATGCGGCCAAGAGCCAGATCGCGGCGGACGAGGAAACCTACTTAAGCTTACAGGAGCAGGTACAGTATAATTCCTATGAACAGCAGAATAACCAGGAAATCCGTGATCTGGAAAGAGAAGCAGAGGAGATTGAAAAGATCATTGCTGATGCCAAGGAACTGAAAGCCAAGATGGAATCCCAGAAGGAGACTTCCGAGGATGCCATGATGGATCCCGGCAATCAGAAGAAGATAGAGGCGGATATTGCCCTGCAGAAATTGACGAGCGGAGAGACACTACAGGATCTTGAGGCGGTAGAAGCTGGGATTAAGGCGGACTTTGCCGGCGTGGTCACGGAGGTTGAGGCTGTAGAAGGGGCATTGCCGGCGGAGAATGGTAAGCTGTTGGTATTGGAGAGCACGGATCAGGTAGTGGTGCATGCCAATTTATCCAAGTATGATCTGGAGAAGGTTGCTCTGGGGCAGAAGACGGAGATCGATATTGCAGGCAATATGTATGAAGGCAAAGTGGATAAGATAGAAGGTATGGCCACCACGAACAATAACGGTGCGGCGGTGGTCGGCGTGGATATCAGTATTGACAGGCCGGATGAGAATATTGTTCTGGGTGTGGAAGCTAAGATTGTGATACATACGGCACAGGCGGAAGGCGTTGTGGCTATTCCCATGGAACTGGTCAACAGCGACAGAGAGGGAGACTTTGTCTATGTAGAGGAGAATGGCATTGTGGCCAAGAGGCGTATCACGGTAGGCATTTCCAATGAGAGTCTCTGCGAGGTCAAAGAAGGGCTTTTGGCCGGAGACCAGGTGATCATGTCCATGGGACAGGAATATGAAGAAGGCATGGCGGTTACGGCAGTTCCGCAGGGCTAAGAGAGGGTGAGACATATGGCACAATTTTGGGAATACATTAAGATCGCCCTGATGAATATAAAGAGCAATAAGGGACGTTCCGTCCTGACCATGCTGGGTATTATTATCGGTATCGCTTCCGTCATCATGATCATTTCCATCGGTGATGGTATGCGCGGTTCCATCAATGAGGAACTGGACAGTATGGCGGGCGGCCAGATTGCAATCTATACGAACAGTGACGCGGAAGGGAATGATGTAGTATTTACGGAAGATGAGTTTGACCTGATAGAGGAAAAGGTGGAGCATGTTAAGGGTGTTACGCCCCAGTACGGTATGTGGGCTACGGCGATTGGGAGAAAGGGCGAGTTTGAGGCTCTTCTCTATGGCGGAACAACAGCATTGCAGTTTGCAACAGGAAGCGAGCCGATTGTGAAAGGCAGATATTTTACGAGGGCCGAATATGACGGTTCCAGTATGGTCTGCGTGATTAATGAGAACAGCGCCAGGATGCTCTTTGGGACCACGGACGTGGTAGGCATGAGTGTGGAAGTTTATCTCTGGGGAGTGACCCAGGAACTGACGATCGTGGGTATTCGACAGGATACCAAGGCAGGACTGATTTCTGCCCTGAACGGCGGTGGTTATCTGCAAGTGGAAATGCCGCTTTCTGCGATGAGTGACGGCTTTGGATTATGGGTGGAAGATTTCACACAAATGTATGTGATAGCCGAGAGTTCAGAGTATTCAGCCCAGGTGGCGGCGGATTGTATTACCCTTCTGGAGAACAAATTTAATGTGCGCGGCGAAAATAAGATCATGATGGAGAGTTTTGCAGATTATCAGGCGCAGTATGACAGTATTCTGGGTGTTATCACTATTTTCATTTCCTTTGTGGCAGGTATCTCCCTGCTGGTGGGCGGTATCGGTGTCATGAACATCATGCTGGTGTCTGTGACGGAGCGCACCAGAGAGATTGGTATTCGTAAATCATTGGGCGCCAGGACACGGTCGATTCTGTTACAGTTTCTGGCGGAAGCCAGCATCATTACGCTCATTGGCGGCCTGATCGGTATCGCGATTGGCGGATTGGGGGCTGTTGCACTCTGTGGTTCCTTTGGCTTTGCGGCCAAGGTAAAAGCGTCAACAGTATTGTTTGCTACTATATTTTCTTCGGCGGTGGGTATCTTCTTCGGGATTTATCCGGCCAGGAAGGCAGCGAAGCTTAGTCCGATTGAGGCTTTGCGGCACGAGTAGGAATAATAAAGTATAAGTTGTGGGGCGTGTCAGGACAATGATTCCTGTATCGCCCCGCTTTCGCTTCTTTCGCGGCGTAGCAGGCGCTAGGCTCGTTGAGTTGCGTAGCAACTCATGACCTTGCCAAGCGCTGAAGCCGCTCTAGAGGCTCTGTCAGGAATCATTGCCCTGACGCGCATACAAGTTTTTCTATATAGTTTTACTTGCACTTTGCTTAAATTGAAGTATAATAGATATCAAGAAAGCACCTGCATTGTGTAGGTGCTTTCTTGGAGAATCGGGAAATGTCTGGCGAGGAGATCTGTTATGGAAATAGAGTTTGATGTGAAGATTACACCAAATATTCTGTATGATTATATGTTACAGCATACTTACTCCCGGCTGCCCGGTCTGATGGGCACCCTGGTGGGGGCATTGATGCTGGTGCTGTTTGCCTCCAACAGACAGCCGCTGGTGCTGATCATTGCTTTGGTGATCTTGCTGTATCTGCCCTGGACGCTCTTTTTGAAATCCAGACAGCAGGCTCAGGCGACACCTGCATTTAAGAAGCCCCTTCATTATAAACTGACAGAGGAAGGGATTGAAGTGTCCCAGGACGAGACCACGGAGAAGATGGCCTGGGAGAACCTGGTCAGGGCGGTTTCCACGCCCAAGAGCATTGTGGTGTATACGACAGCGGTAAATGCCTGCATCTTTCCGAAGAAGGATCTGGGTGAGGGGAAATATAAGGTGATCGAGATGATTTCCACCCATATGCCGCCAAAGAAAGTGAAGATACGCGGCTAGGTGGTATGCTCAAGAGGTGTTCCTGGCAGAAGATGGATCGTAAAATATAGTGTATATGGAATAAACATGGAAAAAGTACTGGAAACATACAGCGCGGAAGAGACATTTGCATATGGAAAAAGCTTTGGCGAGCGCGTGCAGTCCGGGCAGGTCTGTACGCTGATCGGGGATCTGGGCGTGGGGAAGACCGTCTTTACTCAGGGCGTTGCGGCCGGGCTTGGTATCAGCGAGCCGGTGAACAGCCCTACCTTTACGATCTTGCAGATTTATGAGGAGGGCAGGCTCCCCTTTTACCATTTCGATGTGTACCGCATCGGTGATGTGGAGGAAATGGAGGAGATCGGCTATGAAGACTGCTTCTACGGAGAGGGCGTCTGCCTGATTGAGTGGGCAGACCTGGTTGCGGAGATTATTCCGGAAAGGCATACCCGTATCACGATCGAGAAAGATTTGACCAAAGGATTTGCATATCGGAGAATAAGGATAGAAGAGAAGGGCCTATGAAAATACTGGCATTGGACAGCTCCGGGCTGGTGGCCAGCGCAGCGCTGGTGGAGGATGACAACCTGATCGCGGAGTATACCATACAATATAAGAAGACACATTCCCAGACACTCCTGCCCATGTTGGAGGAAATCCGGGATATGGTAGAACTGGATTTAAATACGGTGGATGCCATAGCGGTGGCAGCGGGGCCGGGATCCTTTACCGGTCTGCGGATTGGTTCCGCCACAGCCAAGGGACTTGCCTTTGCATTGGATAAGCCCATTGTGCCGGTGCCGACTGTGGAAGGACTTGCTTACCAGATGTACGGCACGGACGCGCTGGTGTGTCCGATCATGGATGCCAGAAAGAGTCAGGTATACACCGGCATTTATGAGTTTATTTTTACAGAAAACAAATATGACATGCGTGTCATTAAAGAGCAGTGTGCTTTGGCATTTGAGGAGATTGCGCAGGCGCTGAATGACCTGGGGAGAAAAGTGGTCTTTCTGGGAGATGGGGTGCCGGTATTCCAGGAACGGATGGCAGAGGTGATGCGGGTGCCGTACACACTGGCGCCGGCTCATCGAAACAGACAGTCCGCAGCCTGCATAGCGGCGCTGGGAAGCCTGTATTATGCACAGGGTAAAGTGGAGAGCGGTGCAGAACATGCGCCGGTCTATCTGCGGCTCTCCCAGGCGGAGCGGGAGCGGGCCGAGGGGATGAGAAGGTATGATTATATATAGAGCGATGACCCCGGAAGATGTACCTTTTATCAGCAAACTGGAAGAAGAAACCTTTTCCATGCCCTGGTCGCCGGCCTCCTTTTTGCAGATGATATCCCAAAAGGATACCAGATACTACGTGGCAGAAGAGGACGGGCGTCTGCTTGGCGGCTGCGGCCTCTGGATGGTCGCCGGGGAAGGAAATATCACCAATGTGGCCGTGGCGGAGGATGCCAGAAGGCGCGGCATAGGTACGGGACTGCTTTTGCATTTGCTGAAAGAAGGCGACCGGGAGGGGGTTACAGCCTACACCCTGGAAGTGCGCGTCAGCAATGAGGCGGCGATTCGGATGTATCAAAAGCTTGGTTTTGTGTCTGAAGGAATTCGTCCGGGCTTCTATGAAAAACCAACAGAAGATGCTATGATAATGTGGAAGAGATAGGAAGCGCATGGAACAATTACCACCGATTTTTCGCTTTTTATTTGATAAAATGGGAGCGAGGGGAATAAGTAAGATTACAGGAGGTTTGTCATGCGCGTTTATGAAGAGCAAAAAGAACTGGTCAAGGTAGTCTGCAATGCCTGCGGCAAAGAATTATTGGTAGAAAATGGAATTCTCAAAGAAGAATGTATCCATGTAGACCATGACTTTGGTTTTTTTGGCGCCAAAGATGGAGAGGGTGAGAAATTCGATCTGTGCGAGGCGTGTTATGAGAAACTGACAGCCGGTTTTCAGGTGCCTGTTGAGAGACAGGAAAGAAAGGAAATGCTTTAGACTGCCCGGAATATGACAGAACAGGAGTATGCATGTTAGATATCTGCTTACTTGGAACGGGAGGAATGATGCCCCTGCCGCATAGATGGCTGACTTCGCTGATGGCGCGGTATCAGGGTATCAGTATATTGATAGACTGCGGGGAAGGAACGCAGATAGCCATGAAAGAAAAAGGGTGGAGCCCGAAACCGATCGATGTTATCTGCTTCACCCATTTTCATGCCGATCATATCAGCGGTCTGCCGGGGATGCTTCTTACCATGGGAAATGCGGAGCGCACGGAACCGTTGCTGATGATTGGCCCCAAAGGATTGACCAGAGTAGTCAATTCCCTGCGGGTGATCGCGCCGGAACTGCCCTTTGAGATTCAGTGTCAGGAATTGACGGAACCGGAGCAGACGATCGCATTTAACGGGTTTCACATCGAAGCCTACCGGGTAAATCATAACGTGGTCTGCTACGGATACAATATTGTGGTGGAGCGTATCGGCAGATTTGATGTGGAACGTGCCAATACACTACAGATTCCAAGAAAGTACTGGAATCGTCTGCAAAAAGGTGAGATAATAGAAGAGAATGGAAAGACTTTTACACCGGATATGGTGCTGGGTGCGCCGAGGAAGGGAATCAAAGTCTCTTACTGCACGGATACCAGACCTACGGAGGGCATTGTGAGAAATGCTGCCGGAGCGGATCTTTTTATCTGCGAAGGCATGTATGGAGAGCCTGATAAAGTGCAGAAGGCCAGAGAATACAAACATATGACGTTTTATGAGGCGGCGGATCTTGCGTTTCGTGCGGGTGTGCAGGAACTGTGGCTGACACACTACAGCCCTTCCCTGATTCGTCCGGAAGACTATATGCAGGAAGTCCGGAAGATTTTTCCAAATGCGATCGCGGCCAAAGACGGCAGGAGTGTCGATCTTTTGTTTGCAGAAGATTGAGCATCCTGTGATCACACCTTGACGACAGTCGAAAATAAGAGTTTTCGATGCGTGTCATTGCAGGCATGGAGGGTTGTGTATGAAGGGTTCAAGGACAATTAAAATCGTTATTATTGCAGTGATTCTTGCGGCGCTGGTTCTGGGGTATTACTTTTATCTGAGCCAAAAGACCGGCAGGGAGGCGGCAGAAGAAGTCGTGCAGATTACGCCGGTGCAGAGTGTGCTCATGAAAGATCTGGAGCGCAGTTATCCGCCTACTCCCAAGGAAGTGCTCAGATATTATTGTCAGATCACGCAGTGCTTCTATAATGAGGAGTACAGCGAGGAGGAACTGATAGAGCTTGCGGCGAAGATTCAGGAACTTTATGATGATGAACTGGTGGCCAATAAGTCCCAGGAAGATTATCTGAATGATCTGACGACAGAGATTGCGAATATGAAACAGAATCAGTATACGATTGCCGGTTATGAGATTTCGGCAAGCACGGATGTGGAGTACTTTGTGGAAGATGGACGTTCCTGCGCCAGGATGTATGGCACCTTTAACTTGAAACAGGCTGGATCTGCGGGAACAGTAGCCACTATGGAGCAGTTTGTCCTGCGCCAGGATGAGGAGGAACACTGGAAGATCCTGGGGTGGGATCTGGTGGAATAAACAGCGTGTATGGGGCAGATCGTGCCAGACAGTATGATACACAATTGCCCTGCGGCAGATAAGAGTGCCTGGGCGGGAGAAGGATATATGAGTACGGTAGACATATTAGCAATAGAGACATCCTGCGATGAGACAGCGGCGGCGGTGGTACAAAATGGCAGAGAAGTTCTTTCCAATATCATCGCTTCCCAGATTGACCTGCATACACTCTATGGCGGCGTGGTTCCGGAGATCGCATCGCGCAAGCACATCGAGAAGATAAATCAGGTGGCAGGAGAGGCCCTGCGCGAGGCTGGCAGGAAACTGTCTGACATGGATGCCATCGCGGTCACCTATGGTCCGGGTCTTGTGGGAGCGCTCCTGGTGGGGGTGTCTGCGGCCAAGGCGATCAGCTTTGCCTCTGGGATTCCATTGATCGGCGTCCATCATATCGAGGGACATATCAGTGCAAATTATATAGAAAATAAAGAGTTGGAACCGCCTTTTGTCTGCCTGGTTGTATCGGGCGGACATTCTCATTTGGTGGTCGTCAGGGATTATGGTGAATATGAGATTCTGGGGCGTACCAGGGATGATGCGGCGGGAGAGGCTTTTGACAAAGTAGCCCGTGCCATTGGTTTGGGATATCCCGGCGGGCCTAAGATTGATAAAGTATCCAAAGAGGGGAACCCTGAGGCGATTCCTTTTCCAAGGGCAAAGGTGGGAGATTCTGCATATGATTTCAGCTTTAGCGGCCTGAAGTCGGCGGTGCTCAATTACCTCAATTCCTGTGAGATGAAAGGGATTGCGGTCTGCCAGGCGGATGTGGCGGCCTCTTTCCAGAAAGCAGTGGTGGATGTGCTGGTGGAACATTCCATGCATGCGGTTGCGGAAAGCGGTATGAAAAAGTTTGCCATAGCCGGCGGTGTGGCATCAAACTCAGCCCTTCGGTCTGCTCTGGAAAAAGAATGTCAAAAACAGGGGATTGCGTTCTACCACCCTTCGCCCATTCTCTGCACGGATAATGCGGCGATGATTGGTGCGGCGGCTTATTATGAGTACCAAAAGGGCGTGCGGCACGGATATGATCTCAATGCGGTGCCGAATCTGAAGCTGGGAGAAAGATAAAAGAGAGGACGGCCTCGTTTCAGATCAGACGGACAGGAGGCGAAAGATTGAGTACACTGGAATTGGTTGTCCTGATCAGCGTTGTTGGGACAGGAGTTCTGATCATACTTTTGATCATGTGGTTTGTGAGTACATACAGCCGCAGAATCCTTCGAGGTTTTCGGGAACCGACAGAAACCGTGGGAACGATTGTGAGTATGACAGTAGAGCGAAATTATCAGCCGGAGGGACCGGCAAGCGAGCCCTATGTCATAACATATTCTTACTATGACGGAAGCATCGTGCATGAAAAAAGTTTCAAGTCACTTGCCAAAAAGCAGGTGCATAAATTGCAGATAAATGACAGG
>CAMNXA010000049.1 GCA_946566685.1 uncultured Lachnospiraceae bacterium | reverse complement strand
GTTCCTGCACCTTGGTATGTACTTTCATCAGTTCTTCCTGACACTGTTCATCAGAAAGCTGTGACATATTTTTATGGTTCTCACTGTGGTTGCCCAGGTCGTGGCCTGCTGCCAGAATCGCCTTCACATCATCCGGATAAGATTCCACCCAGCCGCCGGTCATAAAAAAGGTCACCTTCACATTATGCTTCTTTAAAATATCCAGAATCCGCCCGGTGTCTTCATTCCCCCAGGGGAATGCACTGTTGATGGACTGCGCCCCGTTTTATCCGTAACAGCAGTAGGCCTTTCAGTCTCTGCCCGGTTCTCTGCCTCGTAAGGCTTCCAGTTCCTCCGAAAAGTTATAGACTATCTTAATGGTATTATCTTCGTAAACGTAAATCATGGAAAGCATCTCAACCACGATATCCCGGTCAAGATGATCCAATTTCCGGTGCGACAGCAGCCTTTCCATCCACGGATTGTGATCAGGCATCCGAGCCTTAAGGCGGTTCCTCTTTTCTATCTCAGCGCCGGCCGCCTCAATCTGCCGTTCGTACTTATCTCTGTACTGCCTGTACTCCTCCCTGGTAATAAGGCCATCGGCATAATCTTCATAAGCGTGCTCCTTTCTCTTCTTAAGAAGGTCAATTTCTGCCTGATACCTGGATATATCCCGTGAAGAATCGAAGCGGGCCTTATTCTGCCTCTGGTTTTCCTCCCGGACTATCCTCTCGATATCCTGTACCGACCTGATGATCAGATTCAAGTCATCCAGAATAATCTCTTCCAGTTCCTCCTCCGTAATGCTGTGCATCGTACAGAATTCTTTGCCATAGCGGTTATAGCTGCCACAGTTAAAAAGTATCTTGCCTTTACGCCTGATCTTAACCATGGCGCGGCCGCAATCACCGCATTTTAAATAGCCGGCAAACAGATGGACATTGTTCGTAAGACCGGTCTGCCTCGTATTTCTCTTGAGGAGGTTCTGCACTTTATCCCAGGTCTCCCGATCAATAACAGGTGTATGGGTATTCTCCACAACAATCCACTTTTCCCTTGGCAGACTGATCGCGTTTTTCTTGCACATATATCTGAAACTTTTATTTTGCACCATATTGCCGGTATATATTTCATTCCTCAATATATTTCTGATGGTCGAATACGTCCAATAGGAAGTGCCCTCCAGCCGGTTGCTGTTATGATAGTTCAGGCCGCATTGCTTTTTATATTCCGAAGGACACGGCACCCCTTCTTCATTCAGGATTCTGGCGATCGTATTCTGCCCGATCCCTTTGCTGTACATGTCAAAAATCCGCCTAACGACAGCCGCCGCACAGGAATCGATCTCCAGCTTATTATGATCGGCCGCCGACTTCACATAGCCATAACTGGCAAAGGCGCCGATAAACTGGCCGCTGTTTTGTTTGCTGCGGAAAGTGGATCGTACCTTTTGGGATATATCCTTCGGATAAAACCCGTTGCACATATTTTTGAAATCAATCAGCATATCCTCCCCCGGGTCGATATCCAGATAATCCCTGTCTACCAAATCATTTATGGCGATAAACCGCACTTTTTTGTAAGGGAAATACTCTCCCGTGTACTTTGAGACTTCCGGCATATTTCTGCCAAGCCTTGACAGGTCTTTTACAAGAACGCACTGTATATTACCGGCCTCAATATCTTCCAGCATCCGGCGAAAAGCGGGTCGGTTAAAGTCAGTCCCTGTATAACCATCGTCTATATAAGTATCATAGGGGTACAGATCGGCATGACTGTTGACAAATTCCATCAGCTGCATGCGCTGGTTGGCCACACTCAGGCTCTCCGCTTTGTCGCCGTCTTCCCGGGAAAGGCGTATGTAGAGGGCTGTTTTTAACTGTTTTTCATTTTCCGGCATATGGGTTTTGTCCTGTTTGCATTTCATTATTTATTGTATGCTCTGTACACTCCGCTTTTGCATCCTTACATGGGTACTCTTTTACATGGCAGCGAATCATCCGCCTGACAAGTTCTTCCGGCGTATACTGCCCCTTATATTCTCTGATAATCTGATACGAACGCTTTTCCTGCATTGACAAAAGCTTCCTTATTGCCCCTGGGACTGGTTTTATTATGATATGTATATGCTGTCTTTTCTTTTTATGCCAAATATGTTAAAATTTGGAAAAAAGAACGTATGCTTTAGGAAGAAAGAGGATATTGCAGATGAGTGAGACAAGAGAAACCCAACCGATTGATCAAAATCAAAAGAAAAAGGGAATCGGCGTCACGGCAAAACTGGTGTTTGCCGTTGTCGTAAGCGCAATGATTGCCGTCTCGGTGCTGTTAGGCGTAGTATACAACAGAATGTCCCAAACGCTATTGGAAAAAAGTGAAGAACTTCTGCACACTACTTCAGACAAGACACTCCAGGAAACCAAAGCGTGGATGAACCGGACGCTGACGATGTTGGAGACGCAGAGGGATACGATTGAGTATGAGGATATGGATATCCCTGAAATGACAGAATACATCAAACACACAGCTGGTCAAAATGACGCATACCCTGCCGGACTGTATGTGGCATTGACTGATGGCTCGTTATATCATGCTTCCTTTGTCCCGGGGCCGGATTTTAATGCTCTGGTAAAAAGCTGGTATATAAACGGTCTGGCATCCGAAGATTTTATTCTGGGGGACGTTTATTTTGACGAGGACAGCCAGTCCTACGTTGTAGGGGCATCCGGCGTGCTCAAGGATACTGAGGGTACGGTGCGCGGTGTTGCGGCGGCGGATGTGTATCTGAATTCTATTTCCGATATTGTCAGCAGCATTCAGATCGAGGATACCGGCGGCATCTTTTTGGTCGATACGCGCACGGATACAATCATCGGACACAAAGACACGGATATAGTCGGCAAACTACTGAGCGAGTTAGATGGTATGTATGCATACGCCAACGAGCAGATACAGGCCGGAGCCATGGGGCTTAGCATATACGAAGATATGTATATTGAAACTGCCGCAGTTCCGGGCAGCAGCTGGGTTGCTGTCGCTTACGTATCAAGAACAGAGGTTTTATCGGAACTTTATGAGTTGACGGATATTATGACAAAGGTGTCAATTATTGCAATACTGCTCCTGACACTTTTGGTTGTGATCCAGGTTCGGCGTATTGTAGGCAGACCGGTAAAAGAGCTGAGTCAGGTGGCTACCCGCATTGCGGAGGGCGATTTAAATCAGGCAATCCGTTACCAGTCAAGAGACGAACTGGGAATTCTGGCATACAATTTCAACCGGGTCACAATTCGGCTGCGGGATTACATAACCTACATTGACGAAGTGTCAGATACCCTGCGGGAGATTGCAAAGGGTAATCTGGCGTTCCAGCTAAAGCAAGAGTATACCGGTGAATTTGCCAAAATAAAAGAGTCCCTGAACGAGATCGCGGTGGAACTGAATCATACCTTAGGACAGATGAATGCGGCTTCACGAGATGTGGCCGATGGGGCAGCGCAGATATCCGATGGAGCGGTAATGCTGTCGCAGGGTTCTGCGGAGCAGGCAGCAGAGGTAGCATCGTTTGCAGAGCACATCGAAAAATCATCCCAGGGTGTGCAGGATATTGCCCAAAGCGCACAGAAGGCCAGCAGCATTTCACGTGAAGTCAGGGAAGGTCTTTTGGAGAGCAACACAAAGATGCAGAATATGACCCAGATCATTCAGAAAATCGGGGATCGCTCCAATGCCATTAATACCATTGTGAAAACAATTGACGATATTGCCTTTCAGACCAATATTCTCGCGTTGAATGCGGCAGTTGAGGCTGCACGTGCAGGAGAGGCTGGAAAGGGCTTCGCGGTAGTGGCAGCAGAAGTGCGGACTTTGGCAGGCAAATCCGCCAATGCAGCGAAAGAAACAACGGAACTTCTCGGTGAGACGATCAGTTCTATGGAAGAAGGAATCAGTGCCGCGGACGATACAGCGCAGTCCATGCTGGCGGCAGCAGGACTGGCGGAGGAAATGGATACGCTGATCAGCGGTATTGTCGATGATACAAACCAGCAGGCTGCCATTGCCGAAGAAATCAACCGCGGCATCGATCAGATCTCAATCGTTGTACAGCAAAATGTGGGCACGGCAGAGTCCAGTGCGGCGGCAGGCGAGGAATTGTCCGCTCAGGCAACCATATTGAAGGATCTGGTATCCAAATTCCAGCTGAGATAATTTATTTGAACCTGGTACATAAATTGTTTTACGTTCCATCATAAAACCGTTCCCCCAGGCCGCATCAAAGCTTAAGGCCACCTGCTTTTTATCTGTCTCTACACAGTAAATGGGGAGTTCCCTGCCACCCACGGAACTGTTGACGGTAATGGAATCTGGCAGCGCCCTGATCACTCCCTGGATCAGGGCCAGTGTTGCCAGTAGAAACGCCGCTGATTTGGCAGTCTGCAACAGCGCATTTTTCATAAAATCTTCCCGTTTTCGTTCCGCCTTGGTCTGGGTTTTCTCCGTGGCACAGACAGAGCCGCAATACTGTCCATACCCCCGCATCCGCATTCTTTCGGCATTCCACTCTTCCACCTTTTCCCGTTCCGGCCAGGTACCAGTCTTTCCTCCTTTCTCGCGTTCCCGCTGTATTTTATTCTCCAATTCTCCTATGGCAAGTTTTAGTTTATCATTCCAGCTTCTTTTTTTCGGCATCATAGTCCTCCATATCAGGGCATTCGCTGCGATGACAACGCGTTCTGATCTCCTGCGCACTGTTTTTTAGTTAAGTATATGCAGCATATCCCACTTTTTTGTTAATTTTTCCAAAAAAGGACAACTTTCACGCCGATAGAATCTCCACATAAAAAGAACGGCCTCCTCCACCAAAGACCGTTCTTTTCTCATCCCTTAGTTATATGAAAATCAAAGATTCACTTTAGACAATGCCGCCTCATCGGCAACGATCGTCACATCATTGTGCAATTGCAGCACAGATGCCGGCACCTTCGGTGTGATGGCTCCATAGAAAGCCTCCTTCACGATGCCTGCCTTGTCCTCCCCGCTGACCACAAGCAGTATCTTCCTCGCCCGCATGATGGTCTTAATCCCCATGGTATATGCCTGTCTGGGCACCTCTTCCTCGGAAGCGAAGAAACGTCTGTTGGCCGTGATGGTAGACTCTGTCAGGTCAACACAATGCGTCTCGGCCTCAAAAATCTCCGCCGGCTCATTAAACCCGATATGGCCGTTATGCCCAAGCCCCAGAAGCTGAAGATCCACACCGCCGGTAGCGGCAATGATCCGATCATAATCTGCGCAGGCCTTTTTGGCATCAGGCTCCATGCCATCCGGCAGGAAAGTCCTCTTCAAATCCACATTCACTTTCCCAAACAGATTGTCATGCATAAAATAATAGTAACTCTGCTCATTCTCCCGGTTGAGTCCTTTGTATTCATCCAGGTTGACTGTTGTCACGCCGGAAAAATCCAAATCTCCCTTCTGATACCGCTCCACCAGGTCAGCATAAGTTCCGATCGGTGTAGAACCGGTAGCCAGGCCGAGCACACAGTCCGGTTTCATGATAATCTGTGCAGATATAATATTAGCTGCCTTTCTGCTCATATCATCATAGTCTTTCGCCTTAATAACCCTCATCATCGTCCTCCTTTTTACAAATATTGTAATTACTGTAACGATACCATATTATCACGGATAAAGCAACTTTCTCACGGACATATCAAGCATATCTTTGTCAACCGGCACATTGTCCAGTTGAATCCTTTTCAGTTTCTTGAGATTGCTCAATAAGGAAATGAAATCCAGGTTCTTTTTAGCCTTTTTACCAAGATACAGGGTACGCAGGTTCTCATATTGCAGGAGCCACTTGCAGTCAAACAGGTTAAGATGCAGTCCCCTTAGATTGGGAAGTTCACATAAATATTCCGGGTTGACAGCCTCCTTATGATAGCGAAGATACGCTTCCAGCCAGACTTTTGTCAGATGCGGCATCTGACCCAGGACAGACAGGTCAAAGGTCTCACAGGTAGTACCAACACTGAAAATCCTGAGATACAGATCCGGCCTTCTTTCCAGGATACGGTCTATCACCCCGTAGGCCTTTTTCGGAAGCCTGCTGCTGATCTGGATCATCTTGATGCGGTCATCCTGCCCAATCTCTTCTATGATTTCCGGCGTAACATCTTTATATCCGATTTCCTTTATCAGACCATTGTCAAAGGATTTCTCTGCGATATGAATATGATTGGTAAAACAGATCCTGGCGCCCATACGTACCTACCTCCCTGTACAGCCCTTCTCCTGATATCTGCTGTTCCCTGAATCCTATGAGGCCAGCGCCGTAAGCAATGAGGAATATCGCTTGGACTCCTCCCGGATATCTTCCTCGGTAACCCCATAATAGAGATACAGCCTGCGGCCTATCTGCCTTAATTTCTTCATGGCTTTTTTATTCCCACTATAAGACATGCCAAGAATCTCCCACTGGTAATCTATCTCAATCTCCATCCTTCCGCCCTCTACGCGGATCTCATAGACATGAAAGTCCAGCGTAAACTGGTCGTCCGGTATTCTGGCGGCCGCCTCTCTCCTTTGCTCTATCTGACGGTACATTTCTTCCATGGCTTCCCTCGTATGTTCCTTTGGTCTTACGACTTCTGCCAGTCCTTCCAACAGTTCCGGCCGATTTTGAATGATCAGCGCTTCCCGCAGACTGTCCTTCATCTCCTGATACTGCCGGCTTTCTTTGGACATCTCCCTTGCAGCATACTCCCTTTTCATAAAGGCTGTAAGCTGCTTCAGGGAGTGCGGATTGGGGCGGATACATCTGGCAATCCTCCTGCGCCTCTGTCCGTACAGCCAATTCTTGATCCGCACTTTGAGGGGCCTTTTGTCTGTTCCCGTTTTTCCTGCTATGAAAATGCTGGTAGGGCCGTCCGCCCCGCCAATGATACTGACACTTTTGACACTCCTGTCACTTTTTCCCATAAAATTTTCATCCCCTTTTTCTAGTGGATATGATATCATAGACGCAAGCCCAGCGGCTTGCGTCACAAGAATTACTTACGTAATTCTTGCTGGCATTGCCACAGATTACAGCTTCTGTGAATTGTATATCATAGATGCAAGCCCAAATAGTATAACCATAAGGAGAACCTGACATGGCCAGAAGAGAATCCCTGCCGCAGATCAAACTTTCAGATGCCCAAAAAGAAAAACTGAACGCCGAAATCAAGGCTTTTTATCTGGATGAGCGCGGCGAAGAAATCGGACTGATCGAACAGATGCAGTTATATGAATTATTTGAGCGGAAGATGGCACCAATCATTTACAATCGGGCACTTGATGATGCCAAAAGATGGTTCGCTCAAATGATGGATAACATGGATTCCGATTTCTACGCCCTGTATAAGGAAGAAGATATCTGATCTTTGCCGCCAGGTTTTGTCAATTCTGCTCTCCTGTCTTTAAGCTAAAAGAGAGCAGACTCGCAATGCCATCTCCGCGGTAGGTCAGATAGACTGCCTGTATGCCGTCAGGAATATGCACCGGTACACTGTATTCTTCCCATACATTGGAATATCTGATGGGAATCTCTGCCAGCGCCTCGCCGTCCCAGGCTGTGCGTACTTCGAAACAGCCTCCTGCATATCCCCGGGTCTTAATCGAAATTGCCGCCACGTTCTTACAGGCAAAGTATTTGAATCCTGCCGTGGCGGAATCTTTCATATTGCCGATATATCCCGGCTCCTCATCGCCGTCCCTGCCGTCCTGCATGATCTTGGGAAACCGATCGTCACCCACGTAGACCGACTCCGTGTCCGTAAAGAGATTGCAGGCCAGATACGCCCCGTATTCTCCCTCGCCCCAAAGCGGCGCACCGTTTAAACCGCAGGAAGTCATCTCTGCCTGTGGAATCCTGCCGTCTTCTGCTATTTCAATCTTTTCCGCGCAGCCCTGTCTGCTGTACCAGGTACCATTGGTGTGACGGTGATAGAAAATATACCAGTCTTCCCCAATCTGCACAATGCTTCCATGATTATTAGCCCCATAGGCCATGGGTTTATCCGCCGGTTTATAAGTGTCTATATGCAGATCGCAGTTGCTGACGAGCACGCCGCCGTAGACAAAATCCCGGTCCGGCTTTTTGCTCACCGCATAACACAGTTCATGCATCGCGATAGAAGAATAGACAAAGTAATAATCCGTCCCCACTTTGCGGATAGATGCCGCCTCAAAATACTCGTGTCCCTCAAACCCGGAACCGGCGCTGTGCTCGCATCCCGGCGCCACAAGTCTGGGGGCTTCCTCTATGGTCAGCATATCCGGCCCCAGGACAGTTACCATCGCCCCGATCCTGGATACATCGCCTCTGGGACAAAATCCCGTATAAAGATAGGTTCTGTTATCCTCCGTCAGCACACCCGGATCAAACTGCGGCTGGTCGCCCTCCTTTTCTCCCAGACGGACACCGTCCTGATAGTGCACATAACCGTAAAAACAAAACTCACCCGCAGGGCTATCGCAGACTGCCACCGATACCACGGACACATGATCCAACACATAGTACAGATAATATCTGCCGTCCGGCCCCACCGTCACATCCGGCGCATACAGACACATTTTCCCGTCCCTGTTGAGAGGGTCGGACGTCTTGGGATAGATAACGCCCTCATAGCGCCAGTTCCCAAGGTCTCTGACCGGTGCAGACCAGCACACGTAATCCCCCAGACAAAACACATGCCCGTTATAATAATCATGGGAGCCATAGATGTACACCCTGTCACCAAACACATAAGGTTCCCCGTCCGGAATATATTCCCAGGAAGGCAGATAGGGATTCAAAGCCTGTTTGGGGAACAAAGCCTGTAAAAACCGCACCGCACAACGTCTCCAAAAGTTCCAGTCATGCCTGCCGGAGGCAAAGAAGTCCATAATCGGCACGCCCCGTCCCTGAATCTCCCTCACATTGGCAACCGTTTTCTCATAGAAACGATCCTGGGCGCCGCAGCCCACAAACAACAGATCCATCTCCTCCCGGAACCGATCCGCATGATACAGAAGTTCTCGGTAATCTTCCTCCTCATCCGCGATCACAAACCCGCCGCTGAAAATGCCCAGCGAGGCAAACAGATCCGTATGGTGCAGGGCAATCTTCTGGGACTGCATACCGCCCATGGAAAGTCCTGCCATGGCCCTGTGCCTTTTATCCGCCAGGGTAGCATACTGCCCGTCAATATAGGGGATGCAGTCCTGCACCAGTTCCTCCTCAAAGGAACCCACCGCATAATGGCTTGTGCCATCCGCCCGAAAAGCATACCCCGTATTCATCACGATAAGCATCTCCGCCATCCGGCCGGCCGCAATCAGGTTGTCGGCCATATTGGCAATCTTGCCCTGACGGAACCACCCAATCTCATTTTCTCCCCCGCCATGCTGCAAGTAGAGTACCGGATATCTCCTGCCGCCGCAGGCATCATAACCCGGCGGCGTATAAACATAACACAGCTTCATCCGCCCTGTCTGGGAAGAGGTATAATAGTCCATATGTACCTGGCCGTGAGGAACGTTTCCCAGTTCATGATAGGTAAATTCCGGATCCGGCACATCCAGATAGTTGATGGCCTGAAAACATCCATATCCCACCGGTGCCTGCACATTTAAGACCCTTGTGCCGTTCACATCAAACGTGACATAATGGAATCCCGGCTCCACATCCTCCATAATGCCGTACCAATATCCCTGGTGCTGCAAGTCCTGCTGCAAACTCATACGGCCGCAGTCGAACACATCCACTTCCACCTGCCTCGCGCCGGGCGCATACAAAGAAATCTTTACGCTTCCATCTTCCATACACGTAAATCCCGGCTGTTCCTCTATATAGCGGCCCGCAGGCCTGCCCTGTTCATCTGTCTCAAAACAGACCTGCTTATACACCGGGTCAAAAAATAACATCTGTTCTTCACGACCCTGTCTGTGAAGCTGCTGTGTAAAAGCTTCTTCCTCATCTATCCCTGGACAGTCCCTGTCAACAGCGCAGCTTTTTCCTATTCCCTCTTTCCACTGTCCCCTCGTATCCCGCAAGACAGCTTCTATCTGCTTTTTGTCCTCTCCAGCCGTCCATCTGAAAAGGGCCGGCGCAAAGTCCGCCAGGCTTTTTCTCCAGACCATCCACTCATGATAGCCCTCATAGTTCCTGTTCATCACCGGCACTGCCGCCTGCTCCAACTGCGCCGTATAGTGTTCCTGCCTCTCCAGAATCTCCGTCTCCTCGCTTCCGCAGGAAAGAAAGACCAGGTGGGGCTTATTCTTCGCAGAGATGACAGATTCCAACGGCTCCATAAACACGCCGGAAAAGACGCCCAGCGCACCAAACATTCCCGGATGCTTCATCACCGAAAGAGCAGACTGCGCTGATCCCAGGGAAAGCCCTGCTATGGCGCGGTAATCCCGTCCCGCCCTGATCCGAAACTGCCTTTCCATACAGGGAATGACATCTTCAGTCAGTTCCCGGTCAAAATCACCCGGAAAGAAAATAGGGTTTTCTTCCGGCAAAAATGCATAGCCGCAGACCATGACCACGATCATCTCTTCACATTGCCCGTCCGCAATCAGGTTATCCATGATAAAATTCAATTTACCCTGCCAGATCCAACCTGTCTCACTCTCCCCAACACCATGCAGAAGATAGAGCGCAGGATACTTCCTCCCGGCATTTTCCTGCTTCTCATAGCCGGGCGGCGTATACACATAACTCTCCTTGAGATGACCGTTCACCCCTGACACATATTTGCAGATGCTGACTGTCCCGTGGGGAACCGGCCTGATATCAAAGAAATCATCCTCTTTTTCCGGCACCTCAAAAGTATTGATTACCCGGAAACAGCCGTAAGACACCCCCGCCTTCGGATTGCAGACCTGCACGTCATCCACGTACCAATGATAATAATGCATCCCATAATGGAATTTCCTGGTTCCCGCAAAGCCGCCCTTTCCATCCGGTTCTAAGGCAAACCGTCCGGTTCCGGCAAAACCACCAAGACATCCAATCTCCACCTTCTTGGCGTTGGGTGCATACAGATAAAAAGCCACATTGCCATCTGCTCCTACGCTCACATTGGGTATCTCATCATAATAGGACACCCTCACAAACTCAGGATCCCCCGGCTCCATGACCAATTCGGCATTCCTGTGGATAGGATCAAAAAAATCCGGATGCAGTGTCAATGCCTGATTACACGCTTCATACATAATAATCACCGCTCCCTCTTAATTCGTTCTAATTCTTCTTCAATCTCCCGCACTTTTCTGTCTGTCTCCTCAATCCGGGGATTTTCCCTGCGTTCCTCACTTCCGGAAATCCGTCTGCCCGCAAAGAGAATCCTTGCCACCAATCCCGCTCCGCCAAAGATCAGCACCAAAATCAAAGCCCACTCATAGAGCGTCACATGCATCAGACGGATATCCGTGGTTATGATCACCGCCAGGATGACGATGAATATACTGGCTGCCGTAAACAGCTTGGAACCCACGCTCCCCTCCGTCACAAACATCCACATGATCCCTATGATAAAAGGTACCATGATCAGTCCGTTACCCATGCGGAAGCCGCCGATTGAAAATCCAATCCCAAAAAAGCTGGATGATACCATCACCTTTTGTGAAAAAATAAACAATCCCGCAACCAGCATTGCCAGCCCCGCCAAAAACTGCAATAATTCATTTCTCGCTCTCTTCATCCTCTCTCTCCCCTCATTCGTCTATCTATTCTCTATAGCTTCGTTATTATATACATCATTTTACCGTATCCGCCCGCCTTGTGCAATCTATTCCTTCCTGATGGACATCCCGCACAATCCAATCTGCAATATCCGCACGATATAACTTGACAAAATCTCATAAACTACTACAATATGACTGGATGTCCTAAAATGTGAGAAAGGAACCTTTTAACACTATGAAAGAATTTTTAAAACGAAAAAACATCAGTTTTTCTCTGAAACGCTACGGTGTTGACTGTCTGAGCGCTATGGCGCAGGGACTCTTCTGCTCCCTTCTGATTGGCACCATCATCAAAACGCTGGGACAGCAGACCGGTATCGAATATCTGGTGACCATCGGCGGCTACGCAGCTGCCATGGCAGGGCCGGCCATGGCCATCTCCATCGGCTTTGCCCTACAGGCTCCGCCGCTCGTACTCTTTTCCCTGGCGGCTGTGGGCGGTGCGGCCAATGAACTGGGCGGCGCCGGCGGCCCCCTGGCAGTATTGATCATTGCTATCCTGGCGGCAGAATGCGGCAAACTGGTCTCCAAGGAGACCAAGGTTGACATTCTGGTAACCCCCTTCGTGACCATCTTCGTAGGGGTAGCGCTCTCCACCCTGTTGGCGCCTGGCATTGGTGCGGCCGCCAGCAGCATCGGCCAGCTGATCATGTGGTCTACTGAACTACAGCCCTTCCTGATGGGTATCATCGTCTCCGTTCTTGTCGGAATCGCGCTGACGCTCCCCATCTCTTCCGCAGCAATCTGTGCAGCCTTGTCGCTCACAGGACTGGCCGGCGGCGCGGCGGTAGCCGGATGCTGTGCCAATATGATAGGCTTTGCTGTCATGAGTTTTAAAGAAAATAAATGGGGTGGGCTGATTTCCCAGGGCATTGGTACCTCCATGTTGCAGATGGGCAATATTTTAAAAAACCCCCGCATCTGGATTCCACCCATCATCGCTTCCGCCATCACAGGCCCTCTTGCCACCTGCGTGTTCCGACTGCAAATGAACGGCACACCAGTCTCTTCCGGCATGGGCACCTGCGGTCTGGTCGGACAGATTGGCGTATATTCTGGCTGGATCAATGACATTGCAACTGGCGCCAAGACTGCCATCACTGCTTTTGACTGGATCGGACTGATTCTGATCAGTTTCGTCCTGCCAGCCGTGATTTCCCTGCTTGTCGGTAATTTCTTAAGAAAAATCGGCTGGATCAAGGAAGGCGATCTGAAATTAGACTGATATACTTCCTGAAATCTTAGTGATACATATTAGACTTTCTGGTATTGATGCCGTATGTCATCAAACCCAGAAAAATTGTTGTGAAAATTTAGAAAAAATTTGTTTTACCCCTTTACAAATCCGTATAAAAACCGAGATAATATATATAAGAATGTACTTTATTTACCAAGCAAATTCCTTCTGAGATTAACAAACCGGGCGTTACTTGACTGTAGGTCCTGCTTTACAGCCACAGAGAAACAGAGGAATTTCTTACACAATAACAAATCGGGCAGAGTTCGATTGCGAGGATCGCTTCTTAGCCTCAGATAACACAACAGACACGGAAGTCGAACACTATTACATGGAGGGATGCAAAATGGGAATTAGTTTAAACGGATTAAGTTCAGGATTAGCAGATACTTACTCCACCTTATTAAGTGGAGCAGGCTCAGGCAGTTCCGGCGGTTTTGACGGTTCATCGCTGCTTACGGATTATGCCGCTATCAAAAACGGCAGCTACGGCAAGATGATGAAAAACTACTATGCCAAAATGAAAACCGAAGAAGGCGAGGAGAATGAGAAGACTTCCGCTTCCAAGGCTAAGAAAGTGAAAGACGCTTCCTCAGCTTCTGCCGCAAGTTCGCTTTACAGATCCGCCAGCGCACTGGGCAATTTGAATTACGATGACCACAGCGAAGAGAATGTCCAGAAGATTACCGATGCGGTATCTTCCTTTATCAAGGATTACAACAGCCTGATGAAGAGCGGCGCAAAGAGTGAGAATACCACCGTCCAGAAACAGACAGACGCGTTGTATGACTCATATTACAGCAACTACAAACTTTTTGCCAAGATTGGTATTACCATGAATTCAGACAGGACACTGTCCTTCGATGAAGATTCCTTCAAAAAGGGATTCACCGATGACAGCGGTCGCGCCGGCACTGTCAAGACACTGTTTGGCGGCATTGGTTCCTTTGCTGACAAAGCAGCTGACCGTGCCAGCAGGATTTACCGCGCCGCAGGCGATGGCGAGGCCGTGACCTCCTCCAAAGCCAAGTACACAAGCGGTTCAGGAAGCACTTCTTCCAGCAGTTCCAAGACAAACAGCTCTTCTTCCAACAAGGAGATCTCCAAGACTGCGGAAGATCCCGCATCGGCAGCTTCTGCCAGCACGCTTTATAAATCTTTGGAAAAACTGTCCACCATGGATATCAATAACGATAACAAAGATAAAGTATATGATGCGTTCTCTGCTTTTGTGAAAGACTATAATAACCTGATCAAGAACACCAATGACAGCAAGAACTCCAATGTCATCAATCAGGCGAACTACTTAAAGAGCCTTGTAAGCGGCAACAAGAGTGCCTTTTCCAGAATGGGCGTCACAGTAAATTCCGATAAGACTCTCTCCCTGGATGAGACCAAGTTCAAGGAATCGGATATGGGCAATGTCAAGAATTTATTTAGCGGCGTATACTCTTTCGGGGAAAAGATGACCGACAGGATCAACAGCATCTACCGTTATGCGAGCCAGGGTGAATCCCTGCGTAATAAGACATACACCAGTCAGGGCGGATACAGCAATGTTGATGCCGGATCTACCTTGGATACGACACTCTAAATTTGCTTCGCGGACACGAATTTCATTTATATGATAAGAGACGGAACCAAATGGCTCCGTCTCTTTTGTTATAATTTTGACAATTCTTTATGTTAATTTCTATCTCTTATGTCCCTTATGCAAAGGTCTCTTGAAAGTCTCTTACGCGAAGGGATTCTCTGTCGGATAAGGCAGGCTCTTGGGCTGATTGTAACCGATCTCGCTCACATCCACACCAATGTACTTAAATACTTCATACAGAGCCTTACCGAAATGACCGAATGCCACTGCACCGTGATGAGGATAATTCTTCTCGATCAGGACATGACGATAGAATCTTCCCATTTCAGGAATCGCGAATACGCCGATACCGCCGAAGGACTTGGTCGCTACAGGCAGTACCTCACCCTCTGCCACATAAGCACGAAGAATATTATCAGCGGTGCTCTGCAGACGATAGAAGGTGATATCACCGGGAACGATGTCGCCTTCCAGTGTACCCTGGGTTACTTCCTCAGGAAGGGATCTTGCCATGATCATCTGATACTCCATGCTGCACTTGGACAGCTTCTTGGAGCAGGTGTTACCACAGTGGAAGCCCATGAATGTATCCGTATACTTATAATCAAACTTACCTTCGATGGACTCTTTGTACATATCCTTCGGTACGGAGTTATTGATGTCGAGCAGGGTTACGATGTCATCGCTGACTGCCTGGCCGATGAACTCACTTAAAGTACCATAGATATCTACCTCACAGGATACCGGGATGCCTCTGCCAGCAAGACGGCTGTTCACGAAGCAGGGAACGAAGCCAAACTGTGTCTGGAATGCAGGCCAGCATTTGCTGGTAAGCGTCACATACTCACGATACCCTCTGTGCTCCTCAACCCAGTCAAGCAGTGTCAACTCATACTGAGCAAGTTTCGGAAGAATGCTGGGCTTGTTGTTGCCATCGCCAAGCTCTGCTTCCATATCTTTCACCACATCCGGAATACGAGGATCATCTGCATGCTTATTGAACGCTTCAAACAGATCAAGTTCGGAGTTCTCCTCAATCTCTACGCCCAGGTTGTAAAGCTGTTTGATGGGTGCATTACAAGCCAGGAAATTGAGCGGTCTCGGGCCAAAGGAAATAATCTTCAAGTTTGCAAGCGCTGCCACTGCACGAGCAATCGGCACAAACTCATGGATCATATCAGCACAGTCTTCTGCATCGCCTACCGGATACTCCGGAATATATGCCTTGATGTTGCGCAGTTTTAAGTTGTAGCTTGCATTGAGCATACCGCAGTAAGCATCGCCGCGTCCCTGGATCAGGTCGTTCTGTGACTCCTCTGCTGCTGCCACAAACATCTTCGGGCCATCAAAATGTTTTGCAAGCAGAGTCTCTGAAATCTCAGGACCGAAGTTGCCCAGGTATACACAGAGTGCGTTACATCCCTGCTCTTTGATATCCTTCAGAGCATTTACCATGTCAATCTCACTCTCGATGATGCAGACAGGACACTCATAAATATCCTCTGCATCATATTTTGCCTTGTAAGCCTCCACCAGGGCTTTTCTTCTGTTCACAGCAAGAGATGCCGGGAAACAGTCGCGGCTTACCGCTACGATACCAATTTTTACTTTCGGTAAATTGTTCATATTGTTTATCCTCCTTTAACCGGTGCTGCCGGTTGTTTATAAATTTTATAAATTTCACTTCCACTTATACCGAGTCCGCGAAGCGGATCTCGCAATCGAGTTATGCTCGATTTGTTATTTTGCGAAGGAATTTACTACCTTCCGCTTATCCCGAGTCCGCGAAGCGGATCTCGCAAAGTTATTTGCGAAGCAAATTACTTTTGTTATTCGCGGATATCCAAATTCTTCCCCACAAGTCCAATGTGCGCACCGGCATCGAGCCCGCCTTCCGCATGGCCGATCAACCACTTATTCTGCGCGGTAATCAGGGAATCCTCCCAACCCTCATGGCTCTCCTTCAGCGGATAGTTGGTACCTGCGGGAAGCACGATACCTACCTTGAACCCATCCTCATTGGCACTGCAGGGCGCATAGTGAAGGGTAGTCGCATAAAGTTCCACCGCCGTGCCTGCTTCCACCAGAAACGCTTCCATCTTAGCGGTCTCATAGGTAAAGTCGTCCGTGATGTCCTGCTGCATGCCCACGATCAGCACTGCGTCCGTAGCCGCCACATTGATCTCAGAACTTCTGTGATACTCTATGGCATTGAGTTTATAATTATGCCCGTTGCAGTAGCCCACCTCAATCGGCAGTTCCCCGTAGGTTCTTCTCTGTAAATCCTTCGCCGCCTGTGTTGCCTCCAGCGCCTGGATGGACGGCTCATAGGCTACCCCTTCCGGCAATGGTGTCTCCTTCTTGATTGCCTCCACGAGATCTGCGAAGTCAATCCCTTCCACGACCCTGCCATACTTACGAAATGACGGGTCTGTCACTTTTTTAATCTCCATTTGTGCTGTCTCCTTTCCGTTTATTTTCCTAAATCATCGTAAACAATTCTTTACAGGTCGGATAAATCTTCCTGAATTTCTGATAACGTGCCTCATACTTCGCCACCAGATCTGCCTCCGGCTCCACGGTATCCACGACCCTCACGATTTTCGCAGCCGCTTCCTCCACATCCTGATACTCACCGCAGGCCACTGCCGCCAGCATCGCGCCGCCCATAGCAGGGCCTTCCTCGCTCTCGATCACATCCACTTTCAGATTCATGATATTGGCAATCATCCTCTTCCACAGAGGACTCTTGGCACCGCCGCCGCAGATCTTGGTTCTCTCAATATGAATCCCCAGAGACCTGGCTACTTCCAGGGAATCCCTGAGCGCAAAAGCCACGCCCTCCAGTACTGCCTGGGTCATATCCGCCCTGGTGGTATCCATGGTCATGCCGATAAAGGTTCCTCTGGCATTGGGATCATTGTGAGGGGAACGCTCGCCCATCAGATAGGGCAGGAAATACACGTGATTCTCACCCAGCTTGTCATCGGTGATCGCCTTCTGCTCCTCCGCATAAGCCTCCGTGCCGATGATATCATCCATCCACCATTTATTGCAGGATGCCGCACTGAGCATACATCCCATCAGATGGTAATGTCCATCCGCATGAGCAAACGCATGCAGGGCATTGAATTTATCCACGCCAAATTTATTGGAGGAAATAAAGATGGTGCCGCTTGTGCCCAGGGAGATATTGCACATACCATCTCCCACCGTGCCGGTACCCACAGCTGCCGCCGCGTTGTCGCCGCCGCCTGCCGCCACCTTAACATTCTCAGGAATACCCAGTTCCTTCGCAATCTCCGGCAGTACGGTGCCCACTGTCTCATAACTCTCAAAGATCTTCGCCAGCTGTTCCTCTTTCACGCCGCAGATCTCACACATTTCCTTAGACCAGCAGCGATTCTTAACATCAAACAAAAGCATACCGGAAGCATCAGACACATCCGTGCAATGTACACCGGTCAGCTTATAGGCGATATAGTCTTTCGGCAGCATAATTTTCCTGATTCTGGCAAAGTTCTCCGGCTCCTTGTTCTTCACCCAGAGAACCTTGGGCGCCGTAAATCCTGTAAAGGAAATATTCGCCGTATACTGGGATAGTTTTTCCTTACCGATCACGTTGTTCAGATAATCGCACTCCTCGGTGGTTCTCCCATCATTCCAGAGAATTGCCGGCCGGATGACTTCATCCTTCTCATCGAGAATGACCAGTCCGTGCATCTGTCCGCCGAAACTGATGCCGGCGATCTGACTCTTATCCACATCAGCAATCAGCTCCTTGATCCCGGCGATACTCTGCTCATACCAGTCTTCCGGTTTCTGTTCTGACCAGCCCGGATGCGGGAAATACAGAGGATACTCCCTGGATACGATATTGACAATCCTGCCGTTTCCTTCCATCAAAAGAAGCTTCACAGCACTGGTTCCTAAATCTACACCTATGTACAGCATGCTAACCCTCCCAATCTTTTTATTCATACTACAGTTTGTTGTACGTGTCGTCCATCACCGTGCACGTGCACGTTAATTTCATGATAAGCTGTCCAAATCAGAAAATCAACCCTGTAAATAATTTTCGTAACATTGAACAAAATACGAGACTTCATATTGTCTATTTCCACTTTTACGGATTCTGCCGCCATAATTGACTTGCGGTGCACAATATGCTAATGTGTAAGTCATACTAATTAAAGAAGGAAACCAACCATGGCAACCATCAAAGAAATCGCCACACTTGCAGGCGTGTCCCGGGGAACGGTAGACCGTGTCCTCAACCACCGCGGCGAAGTAAATCCCCAGACCGAAGCAAAAATCCTGGAGATCGTCCAGGCGCTGGACTACAAACCCAACAAAGCCGGTATCGTTCTGGCCGCCCAGAAGAAAAACCTGAAACTGGGCGTAGTTCTTCTTGGCATCGGCAACCCCTTTTATGACGATGTCCTGGCCGGCGTCCGCGACAAGGCCGCCGAACTGGAGGGATACAATTGCAGTGTCCTCATCAGGCAGACCGAATACAATGTGGAACAACAGCTTGCCGCCATCGATGAACTCGTTGAGGAAGGCATTAACGGTCTGGCTATTTCTCCCTACAATGCCAATGCCGTCCGCGAGAAGATCAACCTGCTCTGCGACCAGGGAATCCCTGTGGTGACATTGAATACGGACATTGAAAAATCCAAACGCATCGCCTATGTGGGCAGCCACTATTATCGCTCTGGAGAAACTGCTGCCGGACTCATGCATCTTATGACCAAGGGAGATGTATTTGCAGGCATCGTCTCCGGTTCCCAGAATGTACTCTGCCATACGGAACGCATCGCAGGCTTTCGTCACGTGACTTCCTCCTATGATAACATCCGCATCGTGGATATCGTGAACAACAATGACGATGAATCTGAAAGCTACGAACTGACCATCGGGCTGTTGAACAGACATCCCCGGATCAATGCGCTCTATTTTACCGCCGGCGGCGTATACGGCGGCTGCCGCGCCATCATGGCCGCCGGCCGTCATCAGAATATGACTGTCATCGCCAATGATATGGTGCCCACGACCAGAGAATTTATGGAAAAAGGACTGATCGCAGCTACCATCTGCCAACAGCCCTTTTTGCAGGGATACAACCCCCTCGCTATCCTGTTTACCTATCTGACCACAGGGGAAGCGCCCGTCAATGAAAACAACTATGTGGACGTTGACATCCGGATCAAAGAGAATCTTTAATCCGCAGGAACTGTTCTTCAAACTGTGCCGCCGAAGTTGGTTTGCCAAAATAATATCCCTGAATCATATCCGGTTTGGTCTGCATCATCTTATTAAGCTCTTCCTGCTCCTCAATACCCTCCATGCACACGGAAGATCCCAGACTGTGCACCATGTCTATGATGTGACTGATAATACTGTAATCATACTCATTTTGCAGAGCCTGTACCACAAAGCTTCTGTCAATCTTGACTGTTTTGGCCTCTATCTCCTTCAGATAGCGCATATTGGAGTATCCCGTTCCGAAATCATCAAGCGCCAGGTCAATCTTCTTTTCCTTCAATTCCCTGAAAAATTCCTTAATCCGCCCATTGGTCTCAATATAGCCGCTCTCTGTCAATTCCAGTACCAGACTGTCCGAATCAAGCCCCACTTCCTGAATGCACTTGTCCACATCCTTCAGCAGATCGCTCCGGTAGAGCTGTACATAGGACAGGTTCACATTGATATGAAAACTCGGAATATATTCCTTCCACTTCTTGCAGGTATTGGCGGCCTCCCACAGAACATACTTGCCCACCGGGATGATCAGGCTGCTCTCCTCCAGAATCGGAATGAACACTGCCGGAGACACATTTCCATATTTCTCACTGTGCCAGCGCAGCAATGCCTCCGCACCCACCAGATGATAACCCGTTGTGGATACGATGGGCTGATAATATACTTCGAATCCTTCAAACTGACGATTGATAGCCTTTCTGAGTTCTTTGCGCATATCAAGCCTCTTTAGATACTCATCATAAGACGCCTGATCATACATCGCCATCTGATTCCTGCCATTGCGCTTGGCCTCATTCAGGGTAAATTCCGTAAGCCGCAGAATTTCTTCCGCAGTCCTGCCTGTAAAGTCCCCTTCTATTACGCCGGCAGATACCGTGTAAAAACGGCTGTACTCTTTCTTTTTGACCATATCCGCTATCTTTTTCTGGAGTTCATCATAGATTGTGTTCGGATCCTTATAAATGGTATCCGTAGCGTCCACGACCAAAAACTCGTCAGCCATGAGACGATAGACATCCACTTTCTCATCCACAGTCTTCAGAATGCACTCTGCCAGTTCCTGTAAGACCTCATCGCCGGCCTCCACGCCTTCCTTTTCATTAATTTCCTTAAAATTATCAATACCGACTCGCATCACATAGCGGATGGCCTTCGGTTGATCCCGCAAAAGCGCCTCCGCATTGAGCCGGAACCTGGCTTCCCTGCGAAGTCCTGTGATATTATCCGCCTTGGCCTTCTTGCCCAGTTCACTCACTCTTCCCACAAGCAGCCTGTGCCCATCGGTACCCGTCACTACCGTGCCCATGCAGCTGATCCAGACCACCCTGCCCTTCCGGTCAAGCCAGCGATACTCCAAAGCATGCGTATCCTGTTCCCCCGAGGCACACTTTTCAATATCCGCCCTCAGCATTGCATAATCCGATGGATAGATCACATCCTTAAGCACCGCAGTACAGTTCTCCATTACTGTATTATCAAATGGAAAACGCTTCGTTGCCTTCTCTGAGACCATATAGACATCTGTATTCAAATCAAGAATAAACAAATAGGAATCCGAACACTGCTGAAAAACCTCTGTGACCGCTTTGATCTGCTCCAGGGACATTCCCTGTAAAATATCCAGATTACTCATTCCGGCGCCAGTGTCTGCCAACAACACCGGCTCCCCCCTTCCTTACTCCCTATAATCCCTTTCTATACCCCTGCCGTCTAACAACGGCTTCCCTTATCATGACAGTAATTGCTTCCAAATCAAAAAATCCGCCGCTGTAAATAAACGTACGGAAAATAAGGGAATGACCTGCTTATTATCTGCCGTTATGCAGATTCTTCTTATGTATTTCATTATACCTTCTCTGACAATTACTGTCAAACTATTTTTGTGAATAATAACTATATTGCAGCAAATTTGAATAAGTTTCTTGGATAAATAGCACAATAGATTTACATAACTTGGCAATCTCTGAATTTTCAGGCCAAAACTTCTATACAAAAGGAACTGGGTTTGCTATACTGAAAATGATTATTTTTACAGGAAAATTGATGCAGATCTGATAATTACCGGCCGTATACGGCCCACGTTTGGAGGTTAGATTATGAATAAAAAAAAGGCTGTCGTCTCTCTGGGACATGAGGCGCTTGGTTATACAACACTGGAACAGTGGGATGCGGTGAAAGTCACCGCCAAAGCTCTGGCCGACCTGGTAGAGGCCGACTATCAGCTTACCATTACACACAGTAACGGCCCCCAGGTCAGCATGATCCACAAGGCGATGACAGAACTGCGCCGGGTGTATATCGATTACACCCCTGCGCCCATGTGCGTCTGTTCCGCTATGAGCCAGGGATATGTGGGCTATGATATCCAAAACTCCCTGCGAGCCGAACTTTTAAGTCGCGGCATTTCCAAACCTGTCAGCACCATCCTGACACAGGTGACCGTAGATCCATATGATGAGGCTTTCTATGCCCCCACCAAAGTGATCGGGCGCTATATGTCCGCTGAAGATGCCGAGATGGAAGTCAAAAAGGGAAACTATGTGCAGGAAGAACCCGGTAAGGGGTTCCGCCGTGTGGTAGCCGCCCCCCATCCTATCGATATTGTAGAGATTGACGCCATCCGCGCCCTGGCACAGGCCGATCAGGTCGTTATTGCCTGCGGCGGCGGCGGGATTCCTGTTATCGAACAGAATCATGCCCTGAAAGGCGCTTCCGCCGTGATCGAGAAGGATTCCATCGCCGGCAAACTGGCCGCTGACCTGATGGCAGACGAATTGATCATCCTCACAGGCGTCCCCTGTGTTTATCAGAATTACAAGCAGCCTGACCAGACAGCTATCGACCAGCTCACCGTGGCACAGGCTAAGGAACTGATGGCCCAGGAGCAGTTCGAGGAAGGCACCATGCTGCCAAAGATCGAGGCCGCCATCTTCTATCTGGAACAGAACCCTGCCGGCAAAGTTCTGATCACTTCTCTCGATTCCGTCTCTGACGCGGTGAAGGGCAAAGCCGGTACTGTTATTACCGCATAATAAATAAGCAAAGAATAAAGGGATGGCGGAAACTTCTCTGGCCATCCCTTTTCTATACTTTCCCATATTTTCCCAATCTTCTCTAGGTAGTCTGCCCCAGCGTCATCAGCAGTGCCCCGATTATGATACAAAAATCCGAAATATTAAATACAATATTCGAAATCTTCTTATTCTTCACCGGGAAACTCACATAATCCACCACATACCTGCGTGCCAGCCGGTCGTAAGTATTACTGTATGCACCGCCAAGAAGAAGGGCCAGGCCCGTTTTGAGCAGCTTCCTGCCCCGGAAACTGAAGGTCGTAAGAAAGACTACCGTCATAAACAGCGTCAGCAAAAGTGACACAAACGTCATAAGCTTCTGTCTCTTTTCTCCCAAATTTAGGAATGCGCCCTTGTTATGATATTTGTGCACCACGATCAGGCCGCCGCAGGCAGGAGCGGACGTTCCTTCCTCCTTGTGCTTTTCAATATAATTCTTAATCAGCAGATCCAGTGTGAACACCGTTACTGCCAAAAGTGCATATCCTATGATCGTCATCCGCACTCCTCCACTTATTGTTACGGTTTTTAGGCCAAGACCTCTTTGGTCTGCAAATACGCCTCAATCCATTTCATAAAAATTTCCGCACGTTTTATCTGCTCATCTGCCTCTTCCCTCGATGCCACATAAAAATCCAGATAATCTGCCTTTTCTCTCTTTTCAGATG
>CAMNXA010000048.1 GCA_946566685.1 uncultured Lachnospiraceae bacterium | reverse complement strand
GCAGCCCTTCCGTCCGTTCTTCATATGTCTCTCTTTTCGACATGTCTGCACTCCTTTAATCCGCTTCATGTACCTGAAAAGAGTGGACTCGCAAGTCCACTCTTTATCTCAGTAATCATCTTTCATACTTTTGCTATTATAGCACCAATTTTTCCCTATTGCAAGCACTTTTACGCAGTATAATTGACAGAACCCCCAATATCGATTAATCTATAATCAGCAGTTTATCCATGTGCAGGGGGCATTATGAACAACAGATTACATTTAACACTACTACTACACTTATTCCAGAGTTTCCTGACCACCTGGTCTCTGATGAAGGCGGCCCGTA
This sequence comes from uncultured Lachnospiraceae bacterium, assembly GCA_946566685.1. Taxonomy (GTDB): domain Bacteria; phylum Bacillota; class Clostridia; order Lachnospirales; family Lachnospiraceae; genus UBA3282. The sequence continues at coordinate 24,629 of CAMNXA010000048.1, read as the reverse complement.
TGGAACCGGGCAATATCCTGACATTTGTCTTCTTCCTCCTGGTCTTTTTCTTCTACCGCCACGTAAGCCGCCGGCTGGATGGCCGTAATCTCCTTGCACTGCGGGGAGAACTGATCGAGAGCGGCGCCATGGACAACTTCATCTTACATACCGATAAGGTGACCGACCGCGTTGCTATAACCACTTCCATTATTTTTACCCTTTTCTATATGCTGGTGGACTACAATTATTATGTTGAACTTCTCACAAACAGGCTCTACCGCTTAATCATCCTTACCGTAGTGTTTGTCGGGTTTGTGACACTGTTTTATTATCTGTTGAAATTCCTGTTTTCCTATACCTGCAACAAGATGAATCTATACAAATTCCTGCTGGCGGATTATAATCCTTCTTCCTATGTACATATAGGTCATCCGCGGATTTCCGCCTGGATCTCACGGATCATCCGTTTTTATAAAAACCACACGGCCCTGTCTACCTTTGTCATCTGCCTGTTGTGCTGGCTGCCTTATTATCTCTATCAGTATCCGGGCATCATGACACCGGACAGCATCAATCAGTTTACCCAGGTTCTTGGAATAGCGCCTTATAGTAACCATCATCCTTGGGCGCATACCATGCTGTTTGGACTCTTCTATCATATCGGCTATGCTTTGACCGGAAATATGGTGGTCGCCGTGTCCTTCTATACCTTCTTCCAGATGTGCCTGCTGGCAGGCAGTATCAGCTACTTTATCAGTACCCTGCGCAGCCGCAAGATCCGCCCTTTTGTCCTGCTTCTGATCACGGCCTTCTACGCCCTGATTCCTTACCATGCCGTCTTTTCCGTTACCATCTGGAAAGACATTCCCTTTGCGGCGGCCGTATTGTTCTTCAGCTGTACCGTTCTGCGGCTGATCTACATGGAACGGATTCGTTTACCGGAAATGGTGGTTTTTATCATATCAGGCGTTATGATATGTCTGTTCCGCTCCAACGGCTGGTATGCTTTTCTGGCCGCCCTGCCGTTTCTGCTGTTTGCTTATCGCAAAAGGGCAAAAATCTTCTATCCGGCGCTTCTTGTGATCCTCTGCACCGCCGTCATCGTCAAGTATCCTGTGATGAGGGCCTTCCGCGTGGAGCAGCCGGACTTTATTGAGTCTGTCTGTATTCCCATGCAGCAAATAACAGCCGTTATATGTAACGACCGGGAACTCACTGACGACCAGCTTGCCCTGGTGGAAAATGTTGTGGACTTAACCTATATCAAAGACTTGTACAATCCTACTTTTGCAGACAATATCAAAGAACTGGTGCGGGCCGGCAACCAGGATTACCTGACCGCCCACAAAAAAGAATTCTTAAGATTATGGATAGAACTGGGACTGCGTTATCCGGGCGATTATCTCACCGCCTATGTCAAGCAGACTTACGGATACTGGTATCCCGACTCCTTTTATCTGGTAGCAGAGGCTGAGGGTGTCAGCGCCACCAAATACGGGGTCTCTCATACCCCGCTGATCGGCGGCCCCCTTGTCATCAAAGGCAAGGAGATCGCCATCAAGCTGGGCAGTATGGTGCCCATCTACGGTACGCTCTGGAGTATGGGCGTGGCCTGCTGGATTATGCTCTTTTGTATCGGCACCGTCATCATCCGCAGGGAAAATCATAAACTGATCTGTTATCTGCCAAGCATTGCGCTCCTGATCACAGTTCTCATCGCAACACCCGTGGCTACAGAATTCCGCTATGTTTATTTCATGGTGCTTTGTCTGCCCTTCTATCTGATCACGGCAATGCTGCCGGAAATCTTATACCAGGAACAAAGATAACAGGAACACGATAATCAGGGTCGTGACACCCATCACTGCCGTCACACCGGTCTGACACTTATAAGCCGTCTTGGTATCCATATCCGAGAACTGGGATACCACCCAGAAATAGGAATCATTGGCATGGGACACGGTCATGGAGCCTGCGCCGATTACCATGATCACCAAAACCTTGGCAATGGGACTGGTAAATCCCAAAGCGCCCATCATCGGCGCGATCATTGCTGATGTGGTGATCATCGCCACGGTGGAAGCGCCCATGGCAGTCTTTAACAGGGCCGCAATCACGAAAGGAAGCACAATACCGATGCCAAGCCCCATCATGGAACCGCTGAGCGTATCTGCGATCGGAAGCTTTTGCAGGATAGCGCCGAAAGAACCGCCCGCGCCGGTAATCGCCAGAATACCTGCGGAATTGGTAACCCCTTCGGTGATCCAGTTCAGCGTATTTTTCTTCTCCTCTTTCGGAATCAGGGTCATCGCCAGGAATACTCCTAAAACCAGCGCGATCACAGGATTACCCACGAAGGAAACGATCATCTTAAAGACGCCGCTTCCAAAAGGAGCGCTGGGGAAATCACCCACAGATTTCAAAGCAATCAATACGATCGGCAGAAGAATCGGGGAAAAGCTGTGTAAAGTACCCGGCAGTTTGCCGTATTTCTCAACCAGTTCATCCACCGTATACTCCGGATTTGCCGGAATATCAATCTTGCTTGCCACTTTCTTGGCATAAACAATCGCCACCAGTGTAACCGGAATCGAAATCAACAGACCAACCAGGATGGTCAGCCCAAGATCTGCCTCCAAAGTACCCGCCATGGCAATCGGGCCGGGTGTGGGCGGTACCAGACAATGAGTCGCATACAGACCGCCGGAAAGCGCTGTGGCCATCACTGCCAGGGACACATTACTCTGACTTGCAAGTGCTCTGGATATCGGACTTAAGATAACGAAGCCGGAATCGCAGAACACCGGAATACCCGTCACATAACCGGTAAGTCCCATCGTAAGTACACTGTTTTTCTTACCTACTACCTTGAGAATACTGTTGGCCATCGTGAGCGCCGCACCTGTCTTCTCCAGGATGGTACCGATGATCGTACCCGCCAGGATGACGATACCGATACTGGCCAAAATATTGCCGAAGCCATTCTTGACCGTTGTGATCACATCCTCCGTGGGGATACCGCAGACAAGGCCAACCACCACTGCGACCACCACCAGCACGAGAAACGGATGCTGTTTGAACTTTGAGATTGCAATTACCATGGCAACAACCGCCAGAACGATAACCGCAAACATGAATAAAGCTGACATACTTCACCCTCCTTTGATAACTTATGCCCCATAAGACATATAATTTATATGAAAAGGAATTTCTCCTCCTTTCCACCTTTGCGAAACGGCTTCTCAGGGAAGAAAAATACAGTCTCCCGCTTTCAGATGGGAATAAACTGTGCCATCCACACTCTCTCCCATACGTTTCTGTGCCATCTCACCGGTACAATGGTTAAACCCTGCGATACCAATCCCCATATCCCGCAGGATATCCATCGTCATCGACAGACGTTCCTCGTCTGCCTCCACCAGATGGGAGCCGCCAAAAACCGCATATATCTGCCTGCCAAAACGATTTTTCACCGTATCCACCATATTTAAAATACCGGGATGACTGCACCCCACAATGACCACCAGGCCTTTTTCACTTTCGACCACCAGGCAGACCTCGTCTGCAAAATCGTCCGGCACCATGCCTGCCGGCGTCTGCCGCACAAACCGGGCCGGTGCTTTCTCAAACTCATACTTCCGCTCAAAACCGCCCACCACATGACAACCCGGAAAGAGCGTGATATTCTCCTCGCATACCCGGTGCGTAATCCTCTCCTTTTTCAGGAAATCACTGCCAAAGCCACACCCCAGATATACATATTTGCTGCCATCCTGCGCATATTTTTCCTCGAAAAACCGGGGCCCGGTGATCAACGGTGCACGCACGCCATGCTCTGCCATATCCGGATAACCGCCCGCATGGTCATAATGGCTGTGGCTCAATACCACATAATCTACATCCTTTAAGGACACATTCATCTTTTTGGCATTCCGGCGGGCCGCCTTACCCGCACTACAGTCAAACAAAATCTTTTTACTTCCTACCTCCACCAGAAAGGACAGGCCATGCTCTGCTGTGAGCGCTCTGTTCTGCGAAAGCTGGTTTTCCAATAAAGTGCGAAGAATTATCATAATGCTTCCTTTCTCAACGTCTGATCAGCAGTACCGCCACATCATTCACATTGGTTCCCGTGGCACCTGTAATGATCAGTCCGTCTGTCTTAGCCAACGCATGATAAGCGTCATTTTCCTGTAATACATCATAAATAGAAATTCCCTCTGCCAAAAGCCGCTCCTGTGTGCTCTCGTCACAATAGCCGCCTGCCGCATCGGTAGGGCCGTCCGTGCCATCGCTTCCCACACTGAATACCGCCGTACCCTTAAGACCTGCAATCCCTTCCGCCGCCGCCAGCGCCAGTTCCTGGTTTCTGCCTCCTTTTCCTTTGCCGGTCAGATGCACCACTGTCTCCCCGCCTGCCAAAAAGGCCAGACTTTTGTCCGTCTTCTGATAAGTCCTGGCAATAGAGGCAAGAAACCGCCCCGCTTCTTTCGCTTCACAATTTAACTGATCTGTCAATATATGCGGCTCATATCCCAGTTCCTCGCAGGCCGCAGCAGCCGCCCTGCACAGATCTGACACACTGCCCGTAATCTGCGTCTCCACATTATGCAAGGATTCCGGCGTCTCCTGCCGCAAAAGTTCCCACGCCGCCTCAGAAAGCCGAAGATCATATTTGGCTGCGATCGCCAGCGCCTCCTTGCAGGTAGAGGAATCCGGATAAGCCGGACCGGACGCAATCATATCCAGAGGATCCCCCAGGATATCGCTGAGTACGATACTAAACACCCCGGCCGGTTCACAGGCTAACGCAAATCTGCCGCCCTTCACCGCGGAAAGCCGTTTGCGGATCGTATTCATCTCCACGATATCTGCGCCGCAGGAAAGAAGCTGTGTAGTGATGTCTTGCAGTTCTTCCCCGCCCACCAATGGTTTTTCAAACAATGCCGAGCCGCCGCCGGAGAGCAGGAAAACAACCACATCTCCGTCTGCCGCCTGCGCCACAAGATCCAGTGCCGCCTGTGTTGCCAGATAAGAATTTTCATCCGGCACCGGATGCCCGGCCTCAAAACATCTTGTCTTTGGGATCTCTCCCCTCACATGATCGTACTTCGTCACCACCACGCCGGCTTCCAACCTGTCTTGCAGGATATCCGCCGCCGCTTTTCCCATCTGCCAGCCGGCCTTGCCCACTGCCACCATATAAACCTTTCCCTGTCCGAATTCCCTGCCTTTCAACGCTTTGGCCACCGCCTCATCCGGCAGCACTGCCTGAATGGACTTCTCAATGATCCGATCTACATCTTCCCTTAATCCCATGTCCCCTCTCTTTCATCCAACGAAACCCGTTCAACTAGTTGTGTAATTTTACCAATAAAATAGAAAAAAAGAAGATTTTTTTGTAATCTTCTTTTAAAATACTATATATTCCGCGGTTTGTATATGTTACCACGCACATATGTTTTTCATTATTTTTGTTCCAGAAAACATTCACCTTCATTCTATAGATTCCGAAGCAGCGACTGTACATCACTTCCCGCATTCTGATAAAACTGTAATGCCATATAATACACGGCCGCACCACCCGGCGTCCTGATATCCCGGCCGTTTAAAACTTCCATCTTCTTTAATTTATATTGGATAGTATTCTTGTGCATATAGAGTTTTTCCGACATCCTGGCCAGGGAACCGTCTTCCTCGAAAAACACATCAATGATCTTCATAAAAGCATCCAGCTCTTCCGCACGCACGCCCGGAAACAGTTTGCCGAGATACTCCGCCTTGACTTCATCTGAAATATCACGCAGAAAGAGTTCCACATACAGATCTTTATAAAAAACAATCTCCCCCGCTCTTCCGGCCTCCGCCGCCCGTTCCGCTTCCTTGCACAGCTGGCTGATGTGGATGCTTCCCCCGTCCACGGAATCAATCCCTATCACCACCCGCTCTTCATATTTATCCAGCAATAATGCCCTGATATTTTCCGCCAGCTTCCGGATCCCATCATCACCGCAGGCCGCCGTCAGGCAGATCTGTTTCGGCGGTTCCCGCAGATAAAGGATTCCCTCCTTATCCACATAATGGCGCACCGCGGACTCCATCTCATCCAGCTTCCTCTGCCCTTCCTGGGTGGCAGAAAGGCTGGAATAACGCTCAAAGTGGATGACCATGGCTCTGCGGGGGCGCGTGATATCAATCCCGATCTGAACACCACGCTCCACAAAACTCCTGTCATAATAAGCGCCGGATCTGGCAATCCACTCTTCCATGAAACGATACTTGACACGTCTGTCATATCTTCTGCGGTCTTTTAACCAGCTGTCCTCCACCATAATCTCCGTCATCCGGCGTACAATATTCCCATAACCGGCTACCCGTTCCTTTTCCCCGGTGATACCCACCACGCCCACAATCTCTCCCTTGATCGTGATAGGCAGATTGATTCCCATCTTGGTAGTGGGATTTTCCATCTCCTCCGTAATGTAGAGTTCCGGCAGTTTTTCCTCAATGATACGCCGTGCACCCGTATGAAGCGTCCCCAGACGGGCCTCGTCCGTACTGGCCACGATGTAGCCTTCCTGATCCATAAAGTTGATATGTTCCTGAATTTCCCGGCCAATCTCTTCCACGATCGACTGCGCTGCTGTCTGCGAGATATACATGTTATGTTAACCTCTTGTTTCATGTTGCTTTTGTTATGGTATTAGATATCATATCATTATTTATGGTGGGCGGCAATATTTACAAATCTTGATTTTCCACGGTTTTATCCATCCAAATACCGATCAACCGAACAGGAAACTGCGTGAAAGTTTTTGTATCATTCTTGACAATCGCTAGATTATGTCATAAAATTGAGCAAATGCTTAATTTTCAGGAGGATATGCATGGATAAAGGAGAGGAAAGAAAAAAACAACTCTTACAGGTTGCACTGGATGTTTTTATTGAAAAAGGTTACTACGGTACAAGTACGCGCGAAATTGCCAGAAGAGCCGGCATCAGTTCCGGCTTGTTATTTCACTATTTTAGCAATAAAGAAAGTATTTATCTTGAACTGGTAAAGATTGGCATGGAAGAAATGAAGATCGATACAGAAGCCGCAATGACTACGCCCTGTGAATACCTTTTGCAGACCATGAAAAGTGTATTTGTACAGTTGGAAAGCAATCCCTCCTTTGGGAAGATGTTTGTGTTTATGGATAATGTGCAATATACAGCAGTTCATGACCAGGAAATAGAAGTGCTTTTGAGATCCATGGATATTTGCAGGCAGTGGATCCCTGTCATTTTAGAAGGGCAGCAGCGCGGCGAGTTTCGAGCCGGTGATCCACATGCATTATGTGTCGCTGTTTTAGGCGCCATACAGGGGATCGCACAGGAAAAAGTCAGAATCTCCGACACACCATTACCTGAGATAGACTGGCTTATGGACATGATAGTTAATCGCAGCAAATAACATAACGCATTTAATCTTTGAGAGCGTAACGATGGAAGATATTTCGGAAAGGTAAAAGAAAACAGATCAGATGGTGATGTTATGAAAATAAAAAGTTATGATGCTCTATTTGATAAATATATGCAGGAAAAGGGAATCTATGAAAGCGTAGTCCTGATTGGAAAAGGAACCGGGGAAACTATATTCTTAAAGGCTTATGGGGGAAAAGATATAGACAGCCCGATCATAGCGGCGAGCATAACAAAGATGTTTACTGCTGCATGTATTTTTATTCTCGTTCAGCAGGGTTCTATAACCCTGCATGATAATCTGCTGAATTTTTATGAACCTGCTTATCTAAACGGCCTGCATTCTTATAAAGGCAAAGAGTATTCTTATGATCTGAAAATAGCAGATCTTCTTTGCCAGACAAGCGGATTGGCAGATATCTATGAGGAGGGGAAAAACAGCATCAAAAATCAGGCTGTCATCTCAGATGCATTTATAACCTTTGACAAAAATATTGCTTTGACGAAAGAAAAAGAAGCACATTTCCCGCCCAATTATAAAAACAAGTCCTACTATGCAGATATTAACTATAACATACTGGGCGATATCATTGAAAAAGTCACAAAATGCTCCTTGGAAAAGGTGTTTGCAAAATTCATCTTTTCAAAAATAAATATGGCTGAAACTTATCTGCCTGTTTCGGAAAAAGAATATATACCCATGGTCTACTATGGGGAGAAGCAGTTATACAGACCACAATTCATAATGAGCAGTAAAGCCAGCGGCGGCTGTATTACCTCTGCAAGAGATCTGATGATATTTATACAGGCGTTTTTTCATGGAGAACTTTTTGACCAAAAGATCCTTGATCCAAGACGGTATCGGAAATTGCAGCTATCGATGTTTCCTATCTATTATGGAAGCGGCTATATGAGAATCAAAATGGGCGGACTTTCCACCTCCTTTATGGGGCAGGGTGACCTGATAGGCCATAGCGGATCAACCGGTTCCTATGCATTTTATTATCCTGACAAAGAGTTGTTTTTTGTGGGAGATTTTAATCAGATGAAATATCCTGCACTGCCTGTAAGATTTGTGATGCAGCTTGCTATGTTTGCTCCATAAAGGATAATGAGGTAAATCCCAGGCCTTATCTGCTTTAAACATTTTCTCGGCCATTATCATCCTTTACCGCCCTATCGCCAAATACTATAGGGAAAAGTCATATGGTATGCCCTCTATCTTACCTTTTTCATCATCAATTACAACAAAAGAATGTTTGTTTAATACATTTCCTTCCCTTTTTCAGCAAATAAAAAATGCCACAAACCTTATTTATGGAAGGTTTCCAGCATCCTTTAGGGTTGGGCTGTTTTCACAGTCAACAGCTCGTAGGGGAATCGAACCCCTGTTTCCGCCGTGAGAGGGCGGCGTCTTAACCGCTTGACCAACGAGCCATCTGTTTGACACTTGCTTATTCTATTATATTTCCTCCAATAATGCAAGGGGTTTTTTCAAATTTCTTAAATTTTTGTGTATTTTCTATTTTGGGCAGGAAATCATAATCTAACTCACAAAATCAAACAAACTGATCTGATTGGACTCGGGCAGGTTCCCCAACAGTCCCAGTTCACTCATCAGATCTATGACGGACTTGGGCGCCTTCGTCCGCTCGCGGAAATCATCCTTGCTTAGGAAGGGGCCGTCTTTCACCGCCTCCACGATAGCATCCGCCACACGTTCTCCCAGTCCGTCAATACTGTTTAAAGAAGGCATCAGCTTACCGTCCACAATCTGAAACAATCTGGACTGAGCCGTAAAAATATCAATGGGCACAAAATCAAAACCTCTCGCATACATCTCCTGCACGATTTTCATATCTTTATAGGAATCCTGCTCCTTCTTGGAAAGTTCATCGCTGCGCTTCCTATAATCCGCCATAACCTGTTCCAGATGGGCTTTACCCTGACACATCAGTTCATAGGAAAAGGCCGATGCCCGGATACTGAAATAGGCCGCATAATAAGCCAGGGGATAGTTCACCTTGCAGTAAGCGATACGCCAGGCCATCATGACATAAGCCGCCGCATGGGCCTTGGGGAACATATATTTAATCTTTTTACAGGAACCAATATACCAGTCAGGCACGCCCTGATCTGTCATGGCCTTGATCCATTCATCCTTTAACCCCTTGCCCTTACGCACACTCTCCATGATGGTAAAGGACAGGGACGGATCCACGCCCTGCTGAATCAGATAGATCATGATATCATCCCGACAGCAGATTGCCGTGGAAATCGTGGCCTTACCCTCCTCAATCAATGTCTGCGCATTGCCAAGCCACACGTCCGTGCCGTGGGAAAGTCCCGATATCCGCACCAGATCCGTAAAGCACTTAGGTTTGGCGTCTATGACCATCTGGATAACAAAGTCCGTACCGAACTCCGGTATCCCCAGGCAGCCCAGCTTACAACCTCCAATCTGGTCCGGGGTGATCCCCAGCGCCTCCGTATTCTGAAAAAGACTCATCACCTGCTTGTCATCCAGAGGAATCTTTACCGGATCGATTCCTGTCATGTCCTGCAACATACGGATCATGGTAGGATCATCATGCCCCAGGATATCCAGTTTCAGCAAGTTGTGATCGATAGAGTGATAATCAAAATGCGTGGTGACGATATCTGTTGTCATATCATTGGCCGGGTGCTGTACCGGCGTAAAAGAGTTGATATCCTCTCCCACCGGCAAAACCACAATACCGCCGGGATGCTGCCCGGTGCTCCTGCGGATGCCCGTACAGCCTGTAACGATCCGGTTGATCTCACAGACCCGTTTATGTTTGCCCCGCTCCTCATAATAATTCTTCACATAGCCATAAGCCGTCTTATCCGCCAAAGTACCGATAGTACCCGCCCGGAAGGTCTGCCCGAAACCAAAGATAACTTCTGTATATTTATGCGCCTTACTCTGGTATTCTCCGGAGAAATTCAGATCGATATCCGGCTCCTTATCCCCTTTAAATCCCAAGAAGGTCTCGAAAGGAATATCAAACCCTTCTTTCCGCAAAGGTGTGCCGCAGACCGGACAGTCCTTATCCGGCATATCGCATCCGGCGCCGCCACCGTAAGCCCGCACTTCCTCGGAATCAAAATCATAATAGTGGCATTCCGGGCACAGGTAATGGGGGCTTAAAGAGTTAACCTCCGTAATCCCCGCCATATTGGCCACAAAGGAACTGCCCACAGAGCCCCTGGACCCCACCAGATATCCATCCTCCACCGATTTCCACACCAGTTTCTGGGCAATGATATACATCACTGCAAATCCATTGGAAATGATGGAATTTAATTCTTTTTGCAGTCTGTCCTCCACAATCTGCGGCAGCGTTTCCCCATAGAGTTCATGAGCCTTATTATAACAGATCTCCGTCAGCTGTCTGTCACTGTCCTCAATGACCGGCGGGCACTTGTCCGGACGCACCGGGGACATGGTATCGATCATATCCGCGATCAGGTTGGTATTGGTAATGACCACTTCCTCCGCCTTATCACTGCCCAGGTAGGCAAACTCCTCCAGCATCTCCTCGGTGGTGCGGAAATAAAGTGGTGCCTGGTTATCCGCATCGGGAAACCCCTGCCCCGCCATAATAATACGGCGGTAAATCTCATCCTCCGGATTTAAAAAATGTACGTCACAGGTAGCTGCCACTGGCTTGTGAAACTGCTCCCCCAGATGCACAATCCTGCGATTGATCTCCATGATATCTTCCATGGAGTTGATCTCCGGCGTCCTCTCGGATTCTATCATAAACTGGTTATTCCCCAGGGGCTGAATCTCCAGATAATCATAAAATTCCACCAGCCTGGCAATCTCAGCATCCGGCTTATGCTCCAATAACGCATGATATAATTCCCCCGCCTCACAGGCGCTTCCCAGAATCAGACCTTCCCGATACTGATTTAACAGCCTCTTGGGAATCCTGGGTCTCCTGGAAAAATATGTCAAATGGGAATCCGACACCAGACGATATAGATTCATGCGTCCCACATTATTTTTTGCCAGAATGATGGCATGATAGGTGGGAAGTTTCTTGATAATATCCGGATTGGACTCTCCTCTCACATTGATCTGTGCAAGTGTAGTAATCCCCTCTTTTTCCATCATGGGAATCAGTTTCACAAAAATCTCTGCCGTAGCCTCCGCATCATCCACCGCCCGGTGATGATTTTCCAGGGATACCATTAAGGCTTTCGCCACGGAATCCAGGGTATGCTTTTTCAACCCAGGCAGCATCACCCTGGCAATCCCCACCGTATCGATATAGGTAAAGTCATGGGCTATACCCTGCCGGTTACAGTTTTCCATGATGAAACTCATATCAAAAGATGCATTGTGAGCTACCAGCATACAGCCCTCACAGAAGGTCAGGAATTCCGGCAATACTGCCTCAATCTTTCCAGATCCCATCACCATATCATCCGAAATGCCGGTCAGCTTCTCTATCTCAAAAGGAATCGGCACTTCCGGGTTCACAAAGCTGGAAAAACGATCCACGATCTTACCGCCGCAGACTTTTACTGCGCCAATCTCAATAATCCGGTTTTCCACCGGGGAAAAGCCTGTGGTCTCGATATCAAACACCACAAAATCTGCCTGAAAATCCTGCCCCTTCTCATTGGTGGCGATTTCATGCAGATCATCCACCAGATAGGCCTCCACGCCATAAATCACCTTAAAAAAGTTTTGCTTGTCCGGTTCCGCCTCACCCGCTTCCTTACAACGATTCTTCTCCGCCTTCCACAAATCCTCCCACACATGATTGGCATCCGGAAAAGACTGCACCACACCATGGTCGGTAATGGCGATTGCCGGATGTCCCCACTTGTAAGCCCGTTTCACGATATCCTTGGCCTCAGATACCCCGTCCATATCGCTCATCTTCGTATGGCAGTGCAGTTCCACGCGCTTGCGCACACTCCTGTCCACCCGCGAAGTCGTAAAGTCCGGTATCTTTTTGACACCCGCCAGGGAACCTATCGTCAGCTCATGATCAAACTTATCAATGGTTGTCATTCCCTTAAGTTTCACAAAGGCTCCCGGTTTCATACCATCTGTTATTTCACTCACCTGGTCATTGTGGGCAAACAGTTTGATCGTCATGGTATCCGTATAATCCGTAACGTCATAAATCAGGATGGTGCGCTCGTTCTTGATCTCCCGCTTATCCATCTTCAGGATCTGTCCGCGGATGACCACTTCTCCCATCTCACCGATAATATCTTCGATCGGCATTGCTTCCTCATCAAAATCCCTGCCGTAGAGTACATCGGGATTGTCGGAACGCTTCACGGCACGCCGGCCATCTGCCCTGTCGTTCTTCCTGCCCCACTCTCCCTTTTTGCCCGGTGTGGGGGAGGTGAATTTACTATTATGTAAACTTCCTTGTCTGCCGCCTGATGGCATTCCCTCTGATGCAACACTTCCGGATGCCGGAGTTACGCTTCCTGCTTTGCCTGCCTGGAATGAATCCCCTGTGCCCGCTGGCTGGACGCTATTTTCTGCCCAGACGCCGGCTGCCGGCTGTGCGCCATCTGCCGCTCCTGCATAACCTGCCCCGGGACCACCGTTTCCTGCCCAGGTACCGTCTGCCATCTGCATACCATTTCCCGACCAGGCACCATCTGCCGGCTGACTACCATTTCCTGCCCAGGCACCGTCCTCCATCTGGCCGCCATTGCCCGACCAACTGCCACCCGCCATCTCTGCGCCGTCCGTCTGCTCCCAGCCAAACACACGGGAAGCCTTCGCATTTACAGCGTAACCCGCCCTGGCCGCTATCTCCGCCACCTGCATGGCCAGCCGCTTCTCATCTTCTTCCTTATATTTACCAGCGGCACGTTCCTTATAGGAAATATTTACCTGCACCGGAATTCCACAACGCTCGTTATATATTTTCTCCAGAATCCTGGAAAGTTCCTCTGCCTTTCCCTGTCCCAGCACCGTGTCCTCCACGGTCAGCTGCATCTGATCGTTCTCAAATCCTATATCCGCCCGCTTAAACAGGTTATACTCTACCGGGGAATACTCCCGCAGTTCCGTGAGAATACTGTCCCCGTAGGCATCCATCAATTTCTGTGGATCATACTGGGCTGACAGATGAAAATGCTCATAAAATTTGACGACAATAGGCATATTCGGGAAAAACTGCTTCTTGATCTCCTTCTCTACCCGGAAGATATCCTCCTTCTGGATCAGGCGTTCCGAAGCGATATACACGCGCAGAAAATCCTTACGCTTGGTACTCGTCACCTTATCCACGGTGACCTGCTCAAACAGATCCTGCAATCCCGTATCCAGTTTTAGAGATGGAAACACCTCAAAAAAAGCCTTGCTCATACCAGTCCTCTTTTCTGCCGTCCTATATCCCGCTGTAACAGTTTCTTATTCCTGCCAGTGCAGGAGTTCCTCCCGCAGTGTATCCAGAAGTTCCGCCTCCGGTACTTTTTTTATGATCTCACCCTTCTTGATCAGAAGCCCCTCTCCGATACCGCCTGCGATTCCGATATCCGCTTCCTTGGCTTCACCGGGGCCGTTCACCGCACAACCCATGACCGCCACCTTGATATCCAGGGGAATGTCCGCCACCATCTCCTCCACCCGGTTCGCCAATCCGATCAGATCAATCTTCGTTCTGCCGCAGGTAGGACAGGACACCACCTCAATCCCGCCCTTACGAAGTCCCAGGGTACGCAGGATCAGTCTCGCCGACTTAATCTCCTCCACCGGATCGCCTGTCAGGGACACCCGGATGGTATCACCGATTCCCTGATGCAAAATGATGCCAAGCCCCACTGCCGACTTGATATTCCCACTCGCCACTGTTCCCGATTCTGTGATACCCACATGCAGAGGATAGTCGGTCTGCTCCGCCAGCAGTTCATGCGCCCTGACACACATCATCACGTCCGAGGATTTGATACTGATGACCAGATTGTCATAGCCCAGTTCTTCTATAATATGCACTTTATTCAGAGCGCTCTCCACAATCCCCTGCGCCGTCACGCCCTGATACTTTTCCACCAGTTCCCGTTCCAGGGAGCCGCTGTTGACGCCTACGCGGATGGGAATATTCTTCTCCCTGGCCGCCGCGACCACAGCCGCCACCTTCTCCCGACTGCCGATATTGCCCGGATTGATACGAATCTTATCGGCGCCGTTCTCGATCGCCGCAATCGCCATCTTATAATCAAAATGTATATCCGCCACCAGCGGAATATGTATCTGCTCCTTAATCTTTGAAAGTGCCTGCGCAGCCTCCATGGTAGGCACCGTACAGCGGATGATCTCACAGCCTGCCCGCTCCAGCCGCAGTATCTGAGCCACAGTAGCCTCCACATCCTCTGTGGCGGTGTTGGTCATGGACTGAATCAATACGGGATTGCCGCCGCCGATCACTTTATCTCCTATCTGCACTGTCCTTGTCTTATCACGATACATAATCATCCTCCGCTTCCACTGTATGTCTGTCAGTTTCTATCTTATTATACTTTAAAAAACCATATTTTCAAATATAATAATCTCCTTTTACAAAAGTCCCACTGTCTGTTTTTCCGTGAGCCATACCCTCTTTTCCATATGCCGCAAAAAGTTTTTGCGCCTGTATCCTCTCTTTCCCTGCTTTCGGCCGGATAAATCCCGCCGGATCTCTTCTGCAATCTGATAACGCTCATCCGGATTTTCCCGGGTACACTTCTGAATCACCCGTTCCAGATCATCCCCTGCCAGAGGGTCATAGACGCTGACCGGCAGACTCCCATAAGGCGGTCTGCCCGGATCTGCCCCTGTCAGCATATAGTACAATACCTTCCCAAACGCATAAATATCACTCCGCTCATCTGCATAGGCTGTCCTGCCTGCCGCGGCCTGCTGTTCCGGCGCCCCATATCCCGGCGTCAGCGCCATTCTTGTCCCTGCTCCCTCTCCATAATTTTTCAGGCAAGCCGCACCCAGATCCACCAGCCGCAGACGCTTGTCCGGACATACGATAATATTATCCGGTTTCAGATCCCTATAGATAACAGGTGGTTTTCTATTGTGCAGATACACTAAAAGAGAAAGCAGTGCCTCCGCCCAGATACGTCCCTGTTCCTCTCCTACACTTCCTCTTTTTTCTATATAGTTATGTAAACTAATCCCTTCCATATATTCCATCACCAGATAGCAGACATCCTCATACAGAAGATCATACACCACCGGCAGCATGGGATGGCGCAGATCTCGCAGGAAAACAGCTTCCTGCAAAATATCTGTTCCTGCTTCCATCTGCTTTACAGCCGCCAGCCTGGAAAGCGCAATATCCCTGGCCAGATACACGCTGCCCTCCCCGCCCGCTCCCAGTGGCCTGATTATTTCATATTTTCCTACCATCTGTCCTGTCTCTAACATTTACTTCCATC
Source organism: uncultured Lachnospiraceae bacterium (assembly GCA_946566685.1). GTDB lineage: Bacteria > Bacillota > Clostridia > Lachnospirales > Lachnospiraceae > UBA3282. The sequence goes on along the minus strand of CAMNXA010000048.1, from coordinate 8,746 downwards.
CCCTTCCCAATATCCTCCTTCACCGCTCCACCTTAACATACACCGCCGACAGATTGTCCCGCTCCCCTCTTTTCATGCAGGCCTCCCCAATCTCGGCAAGCCGTCTTTCCATCTGCGCTTCCTCCCGGATCTGCCCCGGCTGAAGCACTTCCTGCAACTCCTCCCCGGCAACACAATTCCTGAACCCATCACTGCATAGGAGCATCCCCTCCCCCTGCCGCAGCACACCCATATGATGCTCCGGCACAAAATAGCCAAAACTTCCCACACATTTCGTCAACTGTTCCCGCTGTCTGATATGATCTCTTGTCACCTGTTCCATATGTCTGCCCCGCAACCGGTACAGCCTGCTGTCGCCCAGATGCCAGACCAGGTACGTTTTCTCCCACACCACCAATACAGTCATCGTAGTGCCAAGCGCAATCTCTTCCCGCACGGCATATTGCTGCATCTCTTGCTGCATAGCAAAGGTAAGCCGGTCCAGAGATCTTCTGATCACCCAATATGGCTTCTTCTTGCGCACAGCATAGAGCAGACTTTCATAAAACCACTCTTGCAGACGCTCCGTTACATATCCGCTGGCCGCTTCCCCCTGCGCAAGGCCGCTCATCCCATCACAAACCGCCGCCATAAGCACCCGTCCGCGGGCCGTCAGGCCCTGCAACAGCACAACGGAATCCTGATTATCCCTGGCCAAACGCCCACGGCACCAATATACACCTGTCAAATATCGCATTCCTGAATACGCGCCTCCTTATACTATAAAATGCAAATTTCCGTCTCTGGAAATGTGCGGGACTCCCGCCAAATCTGCTTTTGGGTTCATGAATAAACCCGATGTGAACATTATACTACATATATCTTTCCATTTCAACAAATAATGCTTTGCTTCTAAATTTATTTCAAATTAGTTACCTTTCTAAGTTCTTAACTAACTGACATTGTTTCACACGCTGGCCAGAAGTGACGCCTGAACAGATGGAAAAGGCCGGCGCTCAACGCACCAGCCTCATAATATCATTATACATAATGAACACCATCAGAATCATCAGCACTACCAACCCGGCAAAGTGCACCATGCCCTCTTTCTCCGGCGGCACCGGCTTGCCCCGTATCAATTCCACCAGCAAAAAGACCAGCCGCCCGCCGTCCAGCGCCGGTATCGGCAACAGATTCATGATACCCAGATTGACCGACAGAAGAACCACGATCTCAAACATGGTCAGGATCGCATAGGGCGTCCCATAGTTTGCCTCCGCCTGGTTGTAACTGTCCCCCACAAGCTGGGCAATGCCCACCGGGCCGGCCACATCGTCCTTGGTCGCCTGTCCCTGTAATAACATCCGCAGACTCTTATACGTAATTTTTACCCAGTATTCCACCTCATAGAATCCATATTGGAACACCTGCAGCGGACCACATTCCAGATACTCTCCGCCATTCACAATGCCCATATAATAACGCTTGTCATTTTCATCAAATTTGGGTTGCAGTGTCGCCGTTTTCTTTTCACCGTCCCGCTCAAACTGTATCTCCATCGCCTCTCCCTGGTTGAGGGATGAAATCAACATGACTTCTCTGTAAAAATGAATCGGTTCCCTGCCAATCTTCGTGATCACATCTCCCTTTGCAAGGCCGGCTTCCTGCGCCGCCGAACCATCCGTGACCTCACCCACCACCGGCAGATCTGCACCACTGAAAGCACTGAGGATTACGGCCATAGCAAAAGCCAGAATAAAGTTGAAAAAAGGCCCGGCAAATATCGTTGCGATACGAGCCCATACACCGGCCTCCGTAAACGCCATGCCTTCTGCTCCTGATCTGTCTCCTGCCCCTGGTATCCCTCCGGTTTCCGGTATGACATCCGACCCGGGTCCGTCCGCTTCTTTTTCCATAACACCGTCTTCCCCGTCAAACATACAGGCGCCGCCAAGCGGCAGAAGTTTCAGGGAATATTTTGTGCCGCCCTTCTCATAGGAAAAAAGCGTGGGCCCCATCCCCACCGCAAACTCTATGACCCGGATACCATTCTTTCTTCCGATGATAAAATGTCCGAATTCATGGGAAATCACCACCACGCCCATGACAATAAGAAATAAAATAATTGTTTTGATCAAACTGTGCCTCCATGTTATCACTCATATTTCTGCCTGATAAACTCGTAAGTTTCCGCTTCCGCCGCCAGGATCTGCTCCACCGTAGGCTCATCTGCCACACGGTGTGCCTCCATAGACGCCTCGATTAGTTCCGGTATCTGTAAAAACCGTATTTTCTTCTGTAAAAAGAGCGCTACCGCCCGCTCATTGGCCGCATTGAACACTGTGGGAAGCGAACCACCGCGCCGCGCCGCCTGATAGGCCAGCGCCAGTCCCCGGAATGTATCCGTATCAGGTTCCTCAAAAGTTAACTGTCCTAGTTTACATAAGTCTACCCTGCCAGTATCCATCGGTCTTCTGTCCGGATAAAACAGCGCATATTGTATGGGCAGCTTCATATCCGGCACACCCATCTGTCCCATGATCCCACCATCCACATATTCCACCGCGGAGTGCAGGATGCTCTGGGGATGCACCACCACCTGAATCTGCTCCAATTCCACATCAAACAGCCACTTCGCTTCCATTACCTCAAGCCCCTTATTGCAAAGAGATGCTGAGTCAATGGTAACCTTTTTCCCCATAGACCAGTTGGGATGTTTTAAGGCATCCTCCACCGTCATATCAGCCAGTTCGTCTCTCTTTTTCCCCCGGAAAGGCCCCCCTGAGGCCGTTAACAGAATCCGGCTAACCCGAGACCTGTTCTCTCCATGCATGGACTGGAAAATGGCACTATGTTCACTGTCTACCGGTAAAATTTTGACACCTTTGCGAGCTGCTAACGGCATAATGATATGCCCCGCGGTCACCAGTGTCTCCTTATTGGCCAGGGCTATGTCCTTCCCGGCCTCTATCGCCGCAATGGTGGGCCTTATCCCGATCATTCCCACAATGCCCGTGACCAGCACTTCCATCTGCTCCGCCGTGGATACTTCCAGAAGCCCTTCCATGCCGCTCACCACATTCACCGACAGATCCCTGACTCTTTCCCGCAAATCTTCAGCTGCTTCCTCAGACCACATGGCCGCCACCGCAGGTCTGAATTCCCGAATCTGTTTTTCCATCAATTCCACATTGCTGCCTGCTGCCAGCGATACTACCTGTAAATCCTCTTCTTTTCTTACGATCTCCAGTGTCTGAGTTCCAATCGACCCGGTAGATCCCAGTATTCCTATCTTTTTCAACCTTCTCCTCCATTATACGTTAACATCGAACCTGCATACTGAACAACAGTACTATCCCAATAAAAATAATCGGTGTGGTCACGATCACACTGTCAAACCGATCCATAATCCCGCCATGTCCCGGTATCAGTTTGCCATAATCCTTAATATTATGATCCCTTTTTATGGCAGAAGCTGCCAAATCTCCCACCATGGACACCAGCGCGCCCACAGCGCCAAGCGCTGCCGCCATGGCAAGCGGCAAAGCCACATCCGTATATGTGTTGATCACCAGATGCGTATAGAGCATGAACAGGAGCGCTGCTCCGACCACGCCGCCGACCGCACCTTCCACTGATTTCTTGGGACTTAACTTCGGTGTCATCTTATGCTTGCCAATCAATACGCCGACTGCATAGGCACAAGTATCGCTCCCCCAGGAACTTAAAAATACAAACCAGACCAAATACCTGCCCTGTATAAATCCGTCCCGCAGCAGATAAATGAAAGACAGCATCATCGGCGCATAGAGAAAAGAAAACATGGACGCCATCACCTGTCCGGCATGATACTTCGGAAACGTAAACACATAGACAAACAAATGTACCAGCAAAACCGTCACCACTACAATCATTGCCGCCGGATAAACGACCGTAAGCCCTCGCCGCATAGTTACCACCAATGTTGCATAATACACAAGTATCATAATGCATCCTGCAAGTTCCAGACTACAGAAACCTTCCCCATCGGGATGCAGGCCGCAGGCTTTCGTCAGTTCCCTATAAGCGATCACCGAGATCATACACAGTACAGCCGCCAGAAAGATACCGCCCGTCATAACGACCGCCAGTGCTGCTATCACCAGCAGGATACCACTTATCAATCTTGTACGAAACATACCGGCACCTTCCTATTCTTTGACCAGACCATATCGTCTGTCTCTCTTATTATATGCCTCCACGGCTTTTTCTAATTCTTCTTTGGTAAAATCAGGCCAGGCCACCGGTGTAAAATAGAACTCCGTATAGGCTAGCTGCCACAACAGAAAATTGGAAATTCTCTGCTCATTACAGGTGCGGATCAACAGATCCGGATCCGGGATTCCCCCGGTATCCAACATCTTACTGATGGTCTCCTCTGTAATCTGCTCGGCATCCAGGCCCTCCTTTGCTGTTTGAAGCGCAATCCTGCGCACTGCCCGGACAATCTCATCCCGTCCGCCATAATTGATACCGATCTGAAAATGCAGGCCTGTATTATTTCTGGTTGCTTCCTCCAGCTGCGCGATCCGGTTACGGATATCCTCATCCAGTCTGGATTTTTCTCCAATAATCCTCACGCACATGTTATTTTTGGCCGCTGTTTTCAAACAGGTCTTCATATAATTGCGCAAAAGCCCCATCAGGGCATCCACCTCGTCCTTGGGCCGATTCCAGTTTTCCGTGCTGAAAGCATATACGGTCAGATATTGTATGCCCATGCGATAGGCTTCCTCACAGATCACTTCCACTGTCTTTGCTCCCTGTACATGCCCATAATTGCGCGGCATCCCCTTGCTCTTGGCCCATCTGCCGTTTCCATCCAGAATAATTGCCACATGATTTGGTATTTTGATGTCCTTTTCCATACTTTCCTCCCCCTAGGCAGTATCCCTATGCCAACAGGAAAGGGGGCAACAGAATCCCTATTCTGTAAGCCCCTCTCTGATATGTTTTCTGAAACTATACTGCCTTTTCATAAAATTATACGGTAAGTATTTCCTTGGATTTCTCCTCCACCAGCTTATCGATCTCCTTGATAAATTTATCGGTCAGCTTCTGTAGGTCATCCCCCAATTCCTTAATCTCATCCTCTGACACTTCTGTCTTTGCCAGCTTCTTGAAAGCATCATTGCCATCCCGTCTCGTATTGCGGATTGCAACCTTACTCTCTTCGCCGCGCTTCTTGATATCCTTCACCAGTTCTTTACGGCGTTCCTCCGTAAGTTCCGGAAATACCAGACGAATCAGAGACCCATCATTAGAAGGATTAATCCCCACATCGGACATCATGATCGCTTTCTCGATATCCTTGATCAGACTCTTCTCCCACGGTGCTATCTGGAGAACGCGCGGCTCCGGTACCGTAATATTACCCACCTGCTGAATGGGCGTAGGTGTTCCATAATAATCTACTTTAATCCTGTCGAGGACATGCGGATTCGCACGGCCGGCACGGATCGTACCCAGATCTGTCACCAGAAAATCATAGGATTTCTGCATTTTCTCCTCATAAGGTTTTACTCTTGCATCCATACTGTTACCCTCCAGCTGCTTTCGTTATACGGTTACCTTTGTACCGTTAAAATTACCCTTGACGGTGTTGACAATACTGTTTTCCTCATTCAGCCCGAACACCCACATCGGCATCTTATTATCCCGTGCCAGAATGGAAGCTGTCATGTCCACCACCAGAAGATTCTTCTCGATCACCTCATCGATTGGTACTTCATCATATTTCTTTGCATCAGGATTCCTTCTGGGGTCGTCATCATAGACACCATCCACCGCTTTGGCCAACAGAATCACATCCGCATCCACCTCAACGGCACGAAGCACCACTCCTGTATCCGTGGAAAAATAGGGATGTCCTGTACCGCCGGCAAAAAAAACTACCATATTTTTACCAAAGTATTTATTCGCCCTGTCTTTGGAAAAGAGTTTCGTAAAGGATCCGCACTCAAAAGGTGTCAGAATCGCTGTCATCATACCTACCGAGCGAAAAATCTCTGATACATAAATACAATTCATGACTGTGGCAAGCATCCCAATCTGATCCGCCTTCGTCCTGTCAATATTCTCACTGGAACGCCCGCGCCAGAAATTTCCACCGCCAATCACAATCCCGACCTGAATACCGTCATCTACAAGCTGCTTGACCTGCACGGCCACATCACGTACTGTCTCTTCATCAAAACCGGTTTTCTTTTCGCCCGCAAGGGCCTCCCCGCTCAGCTTTAAGAGTATCCGCTTCATATTAATACCCGTACCCTTTCTGGAATCCGCTGACTTTCTGTCTGCTTACACTTATTTTTTCTTTTTGAATTCCTCGAAGAAGGATGTCGGATTCACATCCGCGTAGCACTGCGAGCACATACCTTCGATCACCGCACCATTGTTGATCTGCACGGATTTGGATTTGATGTTGCCCATCACAATGGCTGTGGTATCCAGGATAACCGGTCCCTGCACATCAATATCACCTTTTACTGCACCGGCAACCACCGCACTGGTGGCTGTGATATTACCGATCACAACAGAACTCTGCCCGATCTTGACACTGCCCTGGCTGTTTACCTCACCGGTAATCTTGGCACCCTCTGCGTAAATTTCAGCCGCCCTGGAATTACCCTGAATCGTACCTGTGATATTCAATTTGCCTAAGATATCAAGGTTACCATTGACCGTACCGATCAGTTCCATGGAACCTTCTGACATGATATCACCTGTGATTGTCATACCCTCTGTTACAACTGCTGTTTCGTCTACCGCTACGCGATTTGTCTGCACTTCCATCTTCTTCTTTTCTCCTCCGCTATTCTGGATTGTCTGATTATCTTCTTCCGGCATAACCTCTGCCTCAGGCTGCACTGCCGTTTCCTCTTCTGCTATAGATTCCTCTGGTAACTCTTCTGTGACTACTGGTTCCGGTACTGCCTCCATAACTTCCTCTGCGACAGGTTCCGGCACCGGTTCTTCTGCCATTACAGGTGACTCTGCTGGCTCCACTGCCGCTTCCGGTTCCACTACAGGTTCCAGTTCCACTACTGGCTCCGGTTCTGCCGCAGCTTCCTGCACCGGCTCCGCCTCATTCAATTTATCCAGCATACTGCTTAAGTCCACAGATTCCAGGGTATCTCCCGCCATAAGCGTCTCATCCTGTACCACATTTTCATTGGATGATATATCCGCCGTTCCATCCTGTGCTGCCAGCGCTGCTTCCAGCTCCTCTTCCGGCATCAGCTCATTCACGGCCTGAGATAAGTCATCCTTCAAATCTGAGAAAAAACCCATTCTCTACTCCTCCATTCTTTAGTCATTGCTTATATGATGAATCGGCTCCGTATCGTCAGTAATCGGGACGATCTTTGTATTCTCCATTGCCTGGATCTGCTCGATCAGCCCCGGTAATGCCTTTACTGTCGAATCCTTCTCCGCCGCATCATGCATCAATATAATTGCCTCGTCAAACTCTCCGAGTTTACGCGTACAGTTTCTAATGATATCTCCCGAACTGATATAATCACTGGTCGCATCCCCCGAGACAATATTCCAGTCAAAGTAAGTCATGTCCTGCTCATCCAGATACTCAATCAGTTCATGCATGTCCACTTTACTGACTGTATTGCTGCTCCCGCCTGGAAATCTGCAATACCGGCACCATACACCTGTTGTATCGTAAAGGAACTCTTGCAGTCTCGTCAAATCTTCCACATAGCTTTCCTTTGATTGATAAATCTCCTGATACTTATGACTGTAGGAATGCATCGCGAGTGTATGCCCTTCCTCCACAATCCGATTATATAATGGTTGATATAGTTCTTCCTCTTTCCCTACTACAAAGAAAGTTGCTTTCACATCATACTCGGCCAGAATATCCAGAATCCTGCCCGTATTGCTGCTGGGGCCGTCATCAAAAGTCAGATATACCTTTCTGATCCCCTCTTCCTCCCCGGCATCCTCCTGCGCATCAATCTCTGTACGCCTGGATTCATCTACCCCGGAAGATGTGTACGCTTCTGTACTTCCTGTGGTCTGTGCTGCCGCCGTATCAGCGGACTCACTGACAGACGCCATTGTCTCAACCCGTGCCTGTAACTTATGCAATTCTTTCTTCACAAAATGTAATCTGATTCCCAGAAATATGCAAAGGCAAAACAGAATCAGTATCGTGGAAAGCGGAACGATGACGAGCAGCCTCTTCATCAACCGGAAACGCTTAAGCCTCGCTTCCTGTTCAGCATCGATTTCTGCCATCTCCATCGACTCCTTATTCCATATTCTCTTATACTATATCACATCTGACGAATTACGAAAAGAAATTTTGCAAAAAAAGAAAAAGAAAATTGCACCATTTTTCATCTCGAAACAATCTTTTCAATCACAGGAACCTCTTCCTCAAGTTCCTGCGCAATTTCCGAAATGGTCTTTCCTTTGGAAAGTTTCTTCTGCACCAACTCCCGAAGCATCGCATCGCGGCCTTTTTCTACGCCTTCTTCCAATCCTTCCTTACGTCCTTCCTGCCGTCCCTCCTCAAAGGTATGTCTCAAATGTTTCTTTTCATCATATTCCGTTAAGAGCATATGCTGTACCATCCCTTTCTCCGCCAGTAAGATGTCCCTGAGGATCCCTCTCTCGATACAAATGTCGATGGCTGTATGCACCGCTTCCTCTCGTCTCATCCCCTGCCGGATATTCTCTTCCACCTCTGCCGATAATTCCGCATACT
>CAMNXA010000047.1 GCA_946566685.1 uncultured Lachnospiraceae bacterium | reverse complement strand
CCTGTCTTTACTGTTTCTGTTCTGTTTTCTTTGACTCTGCTTTCTTCTCCGGCTTTGCTGTCCTGCCCTCCAAAACAGGAAGTACCACTTTATCACCTTCCAGTTTTGCGCCGCCGAATACCAGACCCATCGACAGGAACATTTTCAACATATCTTCTGTCACGACCTTACGTTCCCACTTGGTAGAGATAATCTCATAACCGCTGTCCGCCTTGCCGGTCACGATGTAAGCCACGTTCGCCACACAGTTTTCGTCTTCAAGCATGGGTGTGTAATTGTTTACATGGCGGTGTTCCATCAGATTTCTCATAAAGAAATTTTTGTCCAGTGCCAGTTCCTCATCGTCTCCAACCACTAAACCATGAATCGGATCGCCTTTTAACAGTGCCGCCTTGATCTCCTTGGCTGTCATCTCAACGACCTCGCCTTTGTCCTTGTTCCAGAGTTCAAACCCGATTTCCCTGTTTCCCAACATTGTCCGCAATACCGCTACCTTTGTCATGCACATACTCTTTTCCTCCGTTTTCTACGTTTTTTTGTTTCATTTCTTAACTACAACTAAATTCTAACGCTGAAAAAATGTGGTGTCTGTAGTGGGAATAGCCAGAGTTTACGCGCAATGTTGTACGAAGTGACGGCTGGCTTGCTTTCAATCTATCTTTTTCTTTTCATGTGTTTCCCTTTTCTCCCGCGGTGAAATAATAACCCTTTCCCTGCCCCGTTTCTGCCAATCACGCGGGCGCGGCTGTTGGCGGATTTTTCCATATGTATAAACATATCCCGTATATCGCAGCTTATCTCCTTTATCACGCACACCGCATCAGCCGACAGGAAATCTTTCTGTGTCCCTAAGTCATTCTCCAATAACACGGAAACGGCAATCACTTCCTCCATGCTTTTCAGAATCTTTTCCCATTGCACTTCCGATAACTCAATGCTCACTATAATTTGTCCTCCATGTAAAAATTTGATAAAACGGGGTAGGTGGAAAGACCACCCTCCTTCCCTATGCCGAATTGACGTGACCGGCGCATAACTCCTGCCACCGATGAATTATAATTGTGAAATACTTAGGTATCTTATGATATCAGACTGAAACCATGCCCTTGACACGCTTGCCCATAAGACAATATTGCCTTTATTGATTTTTCCCATTTCCCAATTATCCCGTAGAGAATGTATTATAATCTAATTTGACTGGTTACATAAAATACCCTCACCTATCCCTGTTTCTAACAGGGTGTGAGGGTAACGCTGAATCGTCATAATGGCAACGATTTTTATTATGTGCCTTATATTACAATATTTTGGTCATCTATAAGCCTAATATCTCATATGGCTGCCCAATGGTCTTATATTTTCGTGGCTCCAGTTTTATCACCAGTTCCCTATACAGATACCTCTTTTTCCTTCCCTGTTCCCCCTTACTTAAAACCATAGGTTTCTCTGTATAGAAATAAAGGATTTAATTTCACCATCACATCCTCCACCGCCTATGACCAAAAATGGATCCGCGGACGCAACATCTACAAAAACATCGACAGACTGGTAGACAGCATCTTCGCCAACTACCTCTCCCGCCCCGGTGTGCGCCAGCCCATCTTTACCTCCTACTGTGACGGCCGCAACGTAACCTGCAACGGCTTAAGCCAATGGGGTTCCAAATACCTGGGGGACGAAGGCTACTCTCCCATTGAGATCATCCGCTATTATTACGGCAGCGATATGTATATCAACAGCGCCGTAGCCGTTTCCGGTGTTCCTTCCTCCTGGCCCGGCTATAACCTGAATGTAGGCGCTTCCGGCGACAAAGTCCTGCAAATCCAGCAGCAGCTCAACCGTATCTCCCAGAATTACCCGGCCATTCCACGGATTGCCGCCGATGGTATCTATGGCGCCAATACCGCTAATGCCGTGAGGACATTCCAACGTATCTTCAATCTGCCCCAGTCCGGGATTGTGGACTATCCCACATGGTATAAGATTTCGGAAATCTATGTGGGCGTCAGCAGAATCGCAGAACCGGGCTAAAATAAAATTTCCAACAAAAACAACCGGTTCCTCCGCCGCCTTTGGCGTTGTAACCGGTCATTCCTGTTTGACATAAGGATGCTCGACACGACCTGGCATCCTTATGTCTGTGTTTTATATAACGGTTTACATAATCCCACCCATCTGCATAACTTACTTAGTCAAAAGCATCATAATATCATTACTCCTGGCTATAAACTTGGTCATAGCTTCAGGCTCCAAAGGCGCCTGCTGCAAGAGTGCCAGATCATAGAGCTGTTCGCAGATCATCTTCACATTGTCGCCCTCCTGATGCTCGATCACATACTGTACCAGCGGATGGTTCGCATTGAGGATCAGTGTCTCGCCCTCCTTGCCAAACATATCCATACCGCCCATGCCCTGCATGGAGTACATCTTCATCATATCCTGCATCCGGCGGGTCTCCTCGGAGAGCGTGATCATGGAAGATATCTTCTTATTCTTGAGTTTCTCAATCTTCACCTTGATGGCGTCTTTCTTGAGCACCTTCTTCATCAACTTGGCCACAGCCTCCGCCTGCTCTTCCATCTCCTTCTCGGCCTTCTTGGAGGTCTTCGCCTTGAAGGTATCCGTCAGGTCCGCGTCTATACGCTGGAACTTAATGCCCTCATTCTTTGCCTCCAGCTGGGAGACAAAAGGCTGGTCGATATTGTGGGTGAGGATCACCGCATCCATCTTAGCCGCCTTGAACATGTTGATGTACTGGCTCTGCTGTTTCTCATCCGTCACATAGTAGATGACCTTCTCTTTCTTCTCCTCTTCCTCGGCATCCTCCAGAGGCTCTCCGTCTGCATCGACTACCTCGGCCTCTACCTTCTCGCCATTCTCATCCACGGCTCCGGCCTCTGCGTTCTCGTCCACGACCTCAGCTTCCACCTTCTCACCGTTCTCATCCACAGCATTCTCTTTCGCCGCCTCATCCACCTCGTCAGGATCCGTCTTATTGACTTCCAGACACTCCGGCAGGGTCATATAATTACCATCCAGATTCTTAAAGAGGATGTAATCTGTCATCTTCTCACAGAACTTGTCATCCTTCAGGCAACCGAACTTAATAAACGGGCTGATGTCATCCCAGTATTTCTCATACTCTTCCTTCTCGGTCTTGCACATGCCGGAAAGTTTGTCCGCCACCTTTTTAGTGATATACTCACTGATCTTCTTGACAAAGCCATCGTTTTGCAGCGCGCTCCTGGATACGTTGAGTGGCAGATCCGGACAGTCGATCACGCCCTTTAACAGCAGCAAGAACTCCGGAATGACTTCTTTGATATTGTCGGCGATAAACACCTGATTGTTATAAAGTTTAATGGTTCCCTCGATAGACTCATACTCCATGTTAATCTTCGGGAAATACAGGATACCCTTCATATTGAAAGGATAATCCATGTTCAGATGAATCCAGAACAACGGCTCCTTGTAATCCTGGAATACCTTCCTGTAAAACTCCAGATACTCCTCCTTGGTACACTCATTGGGGTGCTTCGCCCACAGAGGATGTATCTCATTGAGAAGTTCCGGACGCTTCTTAATCTTCAGCTTCTGCTCGTCCTCTTCCTTCTCTTTGGCAATCTCCTCCACCACCTCATCGGTGTCTAACTTCTCATCCGCCTTGATGATCTGTGTCTCCGTGCTGTTTGCCTTGGAGAGATAGATCTCCGTAGGCATGAAAGAACAGTATTTCTTAATGACTTCCCTGGCCTTATATTCGTTGCAGAACTCCAGGCAGTCCTCGTTGATGAACAGGGTAATCTCCGTGCCCACCTCACTGCGGCTTCCTTCTGTCATATCAAACTCTGTGCCGCCGTCACATTCCCAGTGTACGGCCTGTGCCCCTTCCTGATAAGACAGGGTATCTATATGCACCTCGTCCGCCACCATAAAAGCAGAATAGAATCCCAGTCCAAAATGGCCGATAATCTGATCGTCATTTGCCTTATCCTTATATTTCTCTATGAAATCTGCGGCGCCGGAGAAAGCGATCTGATTAATGTACTCCTCCACTTCCTGTGCCGTCATACCGATACCATTATCGATGAACTTGAGCGTCTTCTCCTCAGGGTTCACGATAACCTGTATCTTCGCCTTATAATCGTCAGCCAGGGCATATTCGCCCATCATGTCCAGTTTCTTTAATTTCGTGATAGCATCACAGCCATTGGAGATCAGTTCCCTGAAAAAAATATCATGGTCTGAGTACAGCCACTTTTTGATGATCGGGAATATGTTATCGCTGTTGATTGATAGATTACCATGTTTTGCTTCCATAATTTTCCTCACGTTCCTTTCCATATCCGTCAGGCCGTATCGACCGGCCCCTGTCCTGTTTTCTTCCTGTGAAATAGTTTAATACCCTGCAAAATAGAAGTCAAGACAAAATTAGCACTCGTTTAAGACGAGTGCTAGTAATTCGCGTTTTATCCAGATTTTATGCAGGGTTGCGGAATTATAAACTTTTTCTAAAGTCGGTTTTCTTCCTTTAAAAATCGCTTTAGCATAAAAGTAAGGAAATATGGAAATGTAAAAAAACTCCCGTTAAATCCTATATTTTTGTTTGCAAGCTTAATGCCGTAACGGATATCTTTATATTTTTGCTTTTCAATCAGATGATTCAACGATATGGTAGCCCCGTCATTCGCCTTTACTTCAACAGGGATCAATGTCCTGCTGTCCCTGACAAAAAAGTCCATCTCCAGAGTTCCCTTTTCATTCTTATAAAAATAAAGTTGATACCCCTGTTTTACCAGCATATCCGCCACAATATTTTCATAGACGGCTCCTTTATATACATTAAAATTCTTATTGTTTCTCAAATCTTCCTGGGCCTCTTCATCCAGGGATGCAATCAAAAGTCCTGTATCCCGGAAATATATTTTATAATAATCCGGATTGTAATTTCCCCTCAGAGGCAGTTCCGGCTGCTCCATACAATATGACACATTGATCATACCCGCACTGTCCAGCCACTCGACTACACCCACATATTCCCGGTTCCTGGCCGCATGAGCAACCTTGGATATCTGGAACTTCTTATTGTCTCTTCCAAGAAAGACTGGTATTTTCCGGTACACATTCAAAATCTTGCCTTTATCCAGCCCGCCGGCATACTTCGTGATATCCTCTTCATAGTCCAGCAGTATCTGCCTCTGCATCTTTAATGTACCGCTATAATTATTGTTCTTTACAAATCTGTCGACAATCGCAGGCATACCGCCTATCACCATATATTCCTTAAAAATCGCGGAAAATACATTCCATTCCGTATCGGAAAACGGCTGAACCTGTCGCATATGCTGATACATATCCTCTATCTGTTCCTGTCTGTATCCTTTTGCCCAGAGAAATTCCTCGAAATCCATGGAATACATATCATAGTCTTCTTTGTATCCCACACTGTTGGATTCTATTTCATGATAATTTATTCCCATCAATAATCCTGAACAGATTACATCAAATCTCCCGTCAAGTTTAAACGCCTTCAGGCTCGTTGCACAATTAATACAGTCCTGAATCTCATCAAAGAAAAGCAAAGTCTCTCCCGGGATAAATTCAAGCTCAGGATTCAGCAACGAAATGTTCTTAATGATAATATCCACATCAAATCCATCATCAAAAATGACTTTGAACTGCTTCTGCAATACAAAGTTAATCTCTATCATATTTTTGTAATTTTGTTTTCCAAATTGTCTGATAGATTCTGTCTTGCCAATCTGTCTTGCGCCTTTTACGATCAATGGCAGGTGCTCCTGTGTATTCTTCCATCGCAGCAATTCCTGATCTATCTTTCTTTTCAGCAATCCCAAGCTTTATCTCCTCTCTTCCTTTGCCCGTCTTAAGAATATCACATTTTTCCTGCCATTTCAATGTCATTTATCACATTTTTCCTGCCATTCCCCCCCCCCCCCCTCAAAAATCACATTTTCCCCACTAATTTTCCCCTCTTTATCACATTTTTCCTTTTTTATGCACTTTACGTACCAAAATACTGGGAATACACCTCAAAGAAATTCTGTGTGGTCACATTCTCATCATGAATAAAGTTCACCGTGTTCCACAATTCTTCATTCAAATTTCTGGTAAGGGTGTCCACATAAGCGTCATACTCCCTCCCAAAAGCCTCCTCGCGCCGCTGTTCCACGATCTTGATCTTATTGGCATCCGTCTCTTCCCGATCAAAGGTACTGATACATTTGATGATATGATAGCCGTATTCCGTCTCCACAATATCGCTGATCTCTCCCGTGCCCAGATTGAAGGCCGCTTCTTCAAAAGCAGGATCCATCTCTCCTTTGCCAAAAGAGTACGTAGCCTTATCATCTTCGCTGTACCTGCGGATCAGTTCGTCAAAATCCGCATCCTCCTCTCTGGCCTCCTTCAGCGCCTCACAGGCTTCTTCGTAAGCATTCTGTCTGGCATGTTCCGTGTATTCAATCTTCTTGCCGGTTCCGTCCAATGCATAGGTCTTGATCAAAATATGCTGTACTGTGATGGTTCTGGCCTCATCATCGCTGATCTCCGGATTGATGTCCTTGATGGTATACTGATACATCTTCTCTGCCAGCGCAAGTTCCGTGTAGAGGTCTTCGATCAAGTTCTCAGACACCCCCATCAGTTCGATTTCCCTGTCATTCAAAGACCCGTAATATGTCTTTGCCGCATTTTCCGCCTGCGCCTTCTCCTCATCCTCCAAACTCACTTCATATCGTTTGGCCATCAGATTCATCGTCTT
The DNA here is from genome assembly GCA_946566685.1 of uncultured Lachnospiraceae bacterium. Classification (GTDB taxonomy): domain Bacteria; phylum Bacillota; class Clostridia; order Lachnospirales; family Lachnospiraceae; genus UBA3282. Next base: position 18,858 of record CAMNXA010000047.1, on the reverse strand, counting down.
AATCTGTGCAATCTGCGCCAGCGCAATATTTTTAACATTCTCTTCCAGCGTCACTCCATCCGCCTTGGTATTCCAGATCTCCGCACCATAAACGCTCTCATAGCGGTTCTGGATTGTGGTCAGATACACCATCAGTTCCGGCAGGGTGCAGGTGCTGGTCTCTATCCGAAATATCTCATCTTTATTAAATCCTGTGGTAAGAACCACCTTCGTTCCGTTGCCGTCACCGATCCCACAGCCCGTGAGCGATACGGCCGCCAGAACGGCAGCCAGAAGAAGCGCCGTCATCCTGCAATACTGTTTTATTCTCATTCAACTTACCCTTATTTTCTTTCTGTTACCCTATGATTTTATTATGATTCTATAATTATTCTATTATTATCCTATCATTATCCTATTACATTTCCCTCTTTATCATACCACACCTTGCCATCTGTCAGCACGCGGTCTTCATCCCGCAGGATTGCCTGTACATAATCCTTCGCCGATGTCAGTTTCCTGCGAAAGGCCACCCCGCCGCCAAACAAAGCCGTAGTATGGATATCCGAGCCGGCGCTCATGGGAAACCCATGTTCATGCGCATATGCCATGGCACTTTTGTCAAACCCACGTTTATCACGCCCGACCCCCACATACTGATGATGCGCCGCGTTGATTCCCTCCACGCCATCTACCCATTCCGGAAAAAGGCGTACACGGGGAATATAGTTTTCCTCTCGGAAAGGATGGGCATGCATCACCAGCCCGCCTGCCTCATGGATCAGTTCATAGTGTTCCTCCACTGTGGCAAAGCGCAGCTCTGGATGCGCTTTCATCCATGCCTTGTCAATCCCGTACATCAAAAATTCCGTACCATCATAACCGGCCTCATAGCCAAAAAACACATCCAGCCCAATCCGGTCTCCCTCTTCCCTGGCGGATTCATATCCCAGACAGAACTGATCCACCCAGTCATTCCATGCAAGTCCCGGATTTATGATCGTATTCCCGCCCCAGTTATGATCCGTCACAAAAATGCCGGTATAGCCATATTCTTTACAGGCACGCGCCATCTCAGCACCGTTGTTTCTGGCACAGGCGCTGGCCTGTGAAGTATGCAGATGTGTCTCATATAAATAAGGATATTCTTCCTGAATCCTTTTATTCATACACTTTTCCCATCCTAAAAGTAAATTTGCTTCGCAAATTAACTTTGCGAGATCCGCTTCGCGGCCTCGAATAAGCGGAGAACTTTCCTATACCCCTAAAAGTAAATTTGCTCCGCATCCTCGGATTTATCTGTTAAAAAGGGATTAAATTGCATGCCCGCAGGCGCCAACCTAATCCCTCTCATCCGCTTTTCTTTCAAACACAGACAATCCGCGCAGTTTCCTATTTGATCATTTGATCACATGAATCCAGCCTTCCGGTGCCTCAATCCGCCCCATCTGGATACCTGTCAATGTGTCATACAGTTTCTTCGTGATCGGTCCCATCTCATTCATGCCGCTGGCAAAGACAATCTCCTTGCCGTGATCCACCACCTTGCCTACCGGTGAAATGACCGCAGCCGTACCGCAGAGTCCACATTCTGCAAAGTCTTTGACCTCTGCAAGTTCCACTTCTCTCTCTTCCGCTTCCAGACCCAGATAATCTTTGGCTACTGTCATCAGGGAACGTCTCGTGATGGAAGGCAGGATACTGTCAGACTTGGGTGTCACGACCTTATTGTCCCTGGTCACAAACAGGAAATTAGCGCCGCCGGTCTCCTCCACCTTGGTTCTGGTGCCGGGATCCAGATACATATTTTCATCATAACCCTCTTCATGCGCCGTGATGATCGCATGCAGGCTCATAGCATAGTTAAGTCCCGCTTTCACATGTCCTGTCCCATGGGGAGCTGCCCTGTCAAAATCACTCACCTTGATGGTCAGCGGCTTCGCACCACCCTTAAAGTAAGGACCCACCGGTGTCGTAAAAATCCTGAACTGATACTCCTCCGCAGGCTTTACACCAATTACGGGAGAGATACCAAACATATAGGGTCTGATATAGAGAGTCGCTCCGGAACCATAGGGCGGCACATATGCCTCATTGGCTGCTACCACCTCTGTCACAGCCTGCACAAAGCGCTCTCTCGGGAATACCGGCATCTCCAGCCTCTTGCAGGAATCCTCCATACGCTGCGCGTTCAGATCCGGACGGAAGGTCACAATGCGGCCATCCTCTGTAGTATATGCCTTTAAGCCCTCAAAACAGGTCTGCGCATACTGTAACACACCGGCACACTCATTCATGACAATATTTGCCTCCGATGTGAGTTCTCCCTGATCCCATGCGCCATTCTTATAATTGGCCACAAATCTCTTATCGGTCTCATGATAACCAAAACCAATATTTGCCCAGTCCAGATTCTTTTTTTCCATAATTCCCCTCTCCTCTCAGGTGTATGTCGAGTCCGCAAAGCGAAACCCGCAAGGTTACTTCCGAAGAAATTTATTTTTTATTCTATATTAAACCTTTATCCCTAAAAGTCAAGTCTTACATCCTGTCGTATTTATCACAGCACTGCATTGACTACCTCAAGGGCAACATCATAAGCAAAATCCTTGACCGCTTTCTCGCAGAGCCTCAGCATCTTCTTATCCGACTCCGGCCTGTCATAATGCTTCAATTCCCGAATCCTGGCAAGCGCCGTATCCCCATCGAAATCATCCAGCCGGTCAGCCAACTCCTGAAGCGCCTTTCTCCAGTCGTCTTCCGTGATATTCTCGACTTCCTGTGTTTCTCCTTCTTCCTGCTTGATCTCCAGTTTCTCTTCATTATCCAGATACACTTTCAGACTGTTTCTCATGGTACTCATCAGACTGAACAGGATCGGAGAACGCACCGTTACATCTTCGACCTGTCCCGCTTTGGCCATCTTCTCCAATTCAAAAGCCTCGTCCGCCAGATCATCAGCGCCTACATTCCTGGCATTTCCTTTCAGGGAATGTACGATGATCATATACCCCGGCATATCTCCCTTTTTCAGAAAATCCTTCAGCGCCTCTTCCTTCTCCTGTAAGATAGAGTGAAAATCATGAAGCACCTTGCCGTAAAGCGCTTTATCACCGCCCATATATTTCAGGCCATTGCGAAGATTGAATCCCATCAGGTAAAGCTGACTCTCCCTGATACTCAGTTCATTGCCCGCCTCCTCCTCTTCATAGGCATCATTGATATCCATATTATGGGTCATATACACCACGTTGTCCGGCAGATATTCGATCAGCATATTCTCAAACTTATCTGCATCAATGGGCTTGGTCAGATAATCCTGGAAGCCTTCCTTTAAATAAAGATCCCTGGCCCCGGCCACCGCATTGGCCGTCAATGCGATCACCGGAATATCCCTTGAGGGATTCCCTTCCAGCGCCCGGATCGCATGGAGCGTCTGCACACCGTCCATCACCGGCATCATATGATCCATACAGATCACGTGATAGGTTTTGCGCTTGATCAGTTCCAGACACTCTTCCCCGCTGGCCGCCACATCCACCTGCAACCTGGTTCCTTTCAAAAGCCCCTGGGCAACTGCCAGATTCATGGCATTATCATCCACGATCAGCACCCTGCCCATGGGTGCTATAAATTTCTCATGATAATCCTCAATGCTGCGAAGACTCTCCCGATACTGCTTCTCAAAATCACCCAGCGGCGCAAAATCCACCACTTTCTGCCTGATTTGGAAGGAAAAGGCCGTCCCCTTGCCATAGACACTCTGTACGGTAAGTTCTCCGCCCATCATTTCCACCAGACGCTTGGTGATGGCAAGCCCCAGTCCTGTCCTGTCATCCTTACTCCTGACGGTGGAATCCATACGCTGAAAGGCCCTGAAAAGCTTGGGAATATCTTCCTCTTTGATACCGATTCCCGTATCCTTCACGATCACGTCCAGTTCTATCTCTTCCTCTGATACTTTCTTCCAGTTAAAATACAGTGTCACCCTGCCCTTCTCCGTAAACTTCACGGCATTGGACAAAAGATTACTGATGATCTGACGGATATGAATCTCATCTCCCTGCAGTTTATAAGGAATATCCTGTGCGATCTCCAGTTTTAAATCCAGTCTCTTCCTGCGAAGCTGTACGGAAATACTGTTGATCAGATCGTTTAACAGGGAACTGACATCATAGATTCCCTCGTTCAAATCCAGCCTATCCGCTTCCAGTTTGGAAAAGTCCAAAATGTCACTGACCAGCGTGAGCAGCACATTGCCTGCCTGCCTGATATCACGGGCATATTCTTTGATCGTTTCCTCCTGGCTCTCCCGCAGGATCAACTCATTCAACCCCAGGATCGTATTGATCGGTGTCCGCAATTCGTGCGACATATTTGCCAGGAAAATGTCCCTGGCGCCCTCCGCCTTCTCCGCCGCATTCATGGCCGCCACAAGCGCCTCGTTCTTCTGCTGCAACTGCTCCTTCGCCTGAGACAGCGAAGAAACTTTTTCCTTTTTCACCGCCGTTTTCTTTGTTTCCTGCCCCATACCCCTATACCTTCCTTATATAAATCTTACCCCTTACTTCCTGCGCTCATATTTCAAAAATTGATAGGGAATATCAAAATAAGTCTGTTCCTCGCTATCCGCTGTAATCTCCCACTCCTCATCCGCATCCAGATCCGGGAAATACGCATCCGCCTCATATGCATGGTCAATCTTAGTCACATGAACTACATCACAATAGGGAAGCATCATGCGATAGACACTCTCTCCCCCAATGATATAAATATCTTCCGTGGGATACTTTTCCAGTTCCTGTAAAAGTTCCTCCTTGCTGTGTACGATAACAGCGCCCTTTACTTTATAATCCGGATTCGTGGACAAAATAATATTCGTCCGGTTTGCAAGCGGCATCCCCTGCGGGAACGTCTCCAGGGTCTTTCTGCCAAGCACCACCACCTTACCCGTGGTCTCCCGCCTGAAATTCTTATGATCCGCCGGAATACTCACCAGCAGGCTATTCCTGCATCCAATCGCCCAGTTATTATCCACCGCTACAATTCCGTTCATATCTTCCTCCATGCCGAAGCTCTTTTTGCGGTTGAAAAATCAGCACATCAGTGTGATTTTTCAACCTTTTCTCCTTGCCGTCCTAAATAGCCACCGGAATATTTTCAATCTGCGGCCCGGCTATATAATTCTCTACTTTCACATCATTTCTGGTGAATTGATAAAAATCCCTGATCTCCGGATTCAGCCAGAAAGAAGGCGCCTCATAAACCGGCCGCCCTATCATCTCCCTGATAATGGGAATATGCCTGTCATAAATATGGGCATCCGCGATCACATGCACAAGTTCCCCCACTTCCATATCACAGACCTGTGCCAGCATATGTAAAAGCACCGCATACTGTACCACATTCCAGTTATTGGCCGTCAGCACGTCCTGGGAACGCTGATTCAATATCCCATTCAGTGTCAGCCTCTCATGTCCCTTCTTCTGTGTCACATTAAAAGTCATGCTGTAGGCACAGGGATACAGATTCATCTCATGAAGATCCTGGTGCACATAGATATTGGTCATGATCCGGCGGCTGAACGGGTTATTCTTCAGATCATAGATCACCCGGTCCACCTGATCCATCATGCCCTCTTTGTATTGATGTTTCACACCCATCTGATAGCCGTATGCCTTGCCGATGGAACCATCCTCATCCGCCCAGGCATCCCAGATATGGCTGTGAAGATCATGGATATTGTTGGATTTTTGCTGCCATATCCAGAGCATCTCATCCGTAGCGCTCTTAAGCGCTGTCTTGCGAAGCGTCATGATCGGAAACTCTTTCGACAGATCATACCGGTTCACTACCCCGAAAAGTTTTACCGTATAAGCACTCTCTCCGTCCGGCCAGTGAGGCCTTACTTTCTCACCTTCCGTACTGGTGCCATTCTCCAGAATATTCCTGCACATATCAATAAAAATCTGATCTGCCGCGCTCATGTTCCCTCCATTCCGTTATCCCATAATCCTTTATGATCAAATATCCCACTTATCACATAACGAATTAATCTGATCCGCAAACCGCGCCAGATCCTTATTCGCACCGCCCTCATTCTTATGGATGATCGCCATAAGACGCTGTCCGCTGGCAAGAAGTCTTGCAAAGACAGTGGAAATACCATGGGCTTTCTTCTTCACCGCCACAGGCTCTGCCTCATAGATAAACTCACCGCTTATCAGATCAAACCTGGTGCCGCTGTAGGGCGCATAGGCGTCCATCTTATGCTCTACCTTCAGACATTCCGTAAAGAGTGTTGATACACTGTCCTCACCGTGTACCACAAACACCTTTTTCGGCATCTCCTGAAAGCCTTTGATCCAGCGCAAAAGTCCATTCTTATCCGCATGGCCGCTCATGCCTACCAGTTTCTTTATTTCCGCCCTGATCTCAATCTGCTCACCAAAAAGTTTCACTTCCCTGACACCCTCAACGATGGCCCTGCCGAGGGTTCCCACGGCCTGATACCCCACGAAGAGGATGGTACACTCCGGCCGCCACAGATTGTGTTTTAAATGATGCCTGATACGCCCCGCCTCACACATACCGGAAGCCGATATGATGACTTTCGGAGTGTTTTCAAAGTTGATCGCCTTAGACTCATCGCTGGTGATTGCAAGCCGCAGTCCCGGAAACGCGATCGGATTGATTCCCTGCCTGACTAACGCCATGGCCTCCTCATCAAAACAATCCTCCTCGTTCTTCTGGAAGATTCCGGTAGCCTCCACCGCCAACGGACTGTCCACATAGACCGGGAACCCTTCATGTCCCTTCACCAGCCTGCCGGCCTTGATCTGTCTTAAGAAATATAAAAGTTCCTGCGTCCTGCCCACGGCAAAGGAAGGAATCACCACATTGCCGCCCCTGTCAAACGTGGTCTGCAATATCCTTGTCAGTTCTCCTATGTAATCTACCCTCTCCTCCGCATGGAGTCTGTCGCCGTAAGTAGATTCCATGATCACATAATCCGCCGTGTCCGTATTCTTCGGCTCCTTGATCAGCGGATGATCGCTGTTGCCGATATCGCCGGAAAACACAAGCTTTCTGGTCACATCATTCTCTGTGGCCCACACCTCGATACTGGAAGACCCCAACAGATGTCCGATATCCGTAAACCGTATCCTGATGCCTTCACAGACATTCACATCCCTCTCATAATCACAGGGAATCAGACACTTAATCGCCCCATCCGCATCCTCCATCGTAAAGAGCGGCTCCACCAGTTCATTTTCCGCACTTCTCCTGGCCTTGCGGTTCTTCCACTCTGCCTCCTGCATATGAATATGCGCACAGTCACGCAGCATGATGCTGCACAGATCGCAGGTCGCCTCCGTAGCATAGATACTGCCCCGGAATCCTCTGGCGTACAGAAGCGGTAACAGCCCGGAGTGATCGATATGGGCATGCGTCAGAAACACATAATCTATCAGTGCCGCCTCCACCGGCAGTTCACAGTTCTCAAACACCTTGATACCCTGCTCCATACCGTAGTCTACCAGAATATTCTTTTCTCCTACCCGCAGATAATGACAGCTGCCTGTCACCTCATGATCGGCCCCAATGAACATTAATTCCATAAGATTTCCTTACCCTCCCGGTAAATTCTTATACTTGTTGCATATTATTATATATCATACCATTTTTTACAGATGGCGTAAATCTTTTCGGCAATTTCTTTACCCAGAATCTTTCTGTGTGACTGCTCAAGGTTCCTCCCCTGTTGCAATGTGACTTCTGCTATAGACAGTGATATCTTCCCAGATGGGCTGCGAAGCGTCAAACAACTCGCCGTCCGCTGTATACCACCCGTCAAATACCAGATTCAAAGTTACATTTCCCACTTCTCCGACCGGCACACTCTGTAGACATTCTCCCTTAATCACACTCATATAATTATCTCTCTCATATTCTTCTGCAATAAAATGCACGGTACACAGTTCTCTTCCCTCTATCCAGATTTCATCCAGAAAAGCTTTGCGCTCTGTCAAAAAAGAACGAATAGGTTGTGCTTCCTGCCCCCAGTCAATCGGTGCAGCCCCCCCCCCATAAATTTCCTGCCATCTGATACGGTCCATCTCAGCCGATGCACACATCTGTGTTACATACTCCTCAATCTTCACCTCATTGATCTCCACAATATAGTCTGAAAAGAATGCTTCATAACATGCCGAAACCATCTGCTGAAATTCCGGATGGGAATACAGATGCCAGAACAGAGTAGTACTGCCGCCTCGCTGTGTCAGATAACATAAATCCCTCGCAGTGCCATCCATCCCATTTAATCTCGCGTAAGCCTTATCATAATCCCAGACCGGGCCTGCCAAAAGCTTTGTACTGACAGCATCCTCCGGTTTATAAAAAAATGAACTGGTAGCGCCGCCGCCCTTGTTCTTACTCAGTTCTTCTACAATATACTTCATGGCATAGGATTCCAGATCAATATAGTCCAAATAGCTTTTCCCTGTATCTGGGTTAATCCCATCCGCAGCCGTCACAGCCTTTTCCATCTCCTCCACCAGGCCGCTGATATAGTCCACCTGCCTGACAGATGCATATTTGGGACTCTTAATCGTATACTGGTCGTTCAGAATCTGCGTACAAAAACCGCTGGTCTCATGTTCATACTTTTCCGGCACATCCCGTTCCAGCAGATATCCACCCGAAATATCGGCCGGCTCGTTGGAAAGAATCGTTCCCTTTTTCTCTCCCGTGCCAATCTGCTCATAAAAACTCTCATATGCCGACAAGTCCTTATTGAATCGCCTGTTCATTTCTCCCAGATTTGCGATGGGTATCCTCTCCGTATCAATCTCCACCTTCTCACAAAGCTGATACATTCCATGATACCTGTTGTTCACATACAGATCGATATACTGGGACTCCGGTGAACCTTCCATACCTGCTGCGATCGCCATCTCGTAAGTAATCTTATTGCGCAGATAACTCCTATCCTCCACATTGCTCAACAAAATCCAGTTCCTGGCACTCCCCATCCCAAATAAATCTGCCTGATTTTTCAGACTAATGCCATAGGATTTCTTGGCATAAGACCAGGTGGAATTACCTCTTCCCGAAATACGGCTCAGACGATCCGCACACACAAGGCTTCCACCCGCATCAAGCAAAACAATCCTGCCTTTTTCCTCATAGTCCTTATCTGCATCCAACATTTCCATGGAGCCGCTGTCTGTCTCCAAAAACAGCGCCGGCAGGTTGGCAGAGTGCATGACGACCAGTTTCTGTCCTGCAATCTCTATCCCTTCACGATCCACAAACCGCATCTCATACAGCCGGTCATACGAAAGAGACCGTATATCCTCCCCACTCTTCAAGATCCACTCCTCTTCCTCATTGCTAAGGACCGCCTCATATGCACCGATAAAAGAGATATGTACATCACCTGCATTCGCATAAGAGGGCAAAAACAGATAACAAATCTCCCTCGCCTCATCCTGAAAACAACGTATCACCTGTTCCGACATACTATTCTCAATCGTAAAACAGAGGCTCTCCATACAGTCGCCTTCCTGCCAGGCCCTGTCATACCTGATCCTTTCCATAGCAACTGTCAGAACTGCCAATATGATAAGCACAATTACAAGTATTTCGCGTTTTTTAATCCTATATAACATGCTGTCTTCCTGTTCCCGTATCCATCTGCTGATTCTGCTTACTATCTTTCAAAAATGTTCTTTTATTATACCGTTTTTTATATCTGAATACAAGTCTCACGAAGGTCAAGGATAAAGACACACGAGCACGGCGAATGAAGACGAATAAAGATTTGGGCACAGGTATCCGGCTTTCCCATACAATAAAGTAAAAAGCACAATAAGGTGAATATCCATGTTTCACTACATGCCCGCCCTGATACTCTTCCTCCTCGCGGTCTCCCTGGATTCCATGACCGCCGGGTTCTCCTACGGCACCCAGAAAGTCCATATCAAGGCGTTGTCCTTTGTCTTCTTAGTCTGCGTACCGGCAGTATTTATCACCGCCGCCAACCGGCTCTCCCACCTGCTCCTTTACTTTATCCCCCCGGATGTCCTCCCCTTCCTCTCTTTCTTCCTTCTGCTTCTCCTGGGATGCAGTAAACTGTTTGAGAGCCTGCTGCGGTATCTGTCCAAAAAATACCCCAGTCTCGCCAGAAACTGGGGTTGCCGCATCAAACAGCTGAATATAATCTTCACCATCTATCTCTCTCCCGAAGATGCCAACAAAGAAGATCTGCAAATCCTAAGCGCCAAAGAAGCCCTGCTCTTAAGCCTTGCTCTTTCCTTAGACAGTATCCTTGTCGGTATGGCCTTTACCGCCGTGCCCGTCTCCTGGCCGCTGTTCCTCTTTCTTGCCATGTTCTTTAATCTGCTCCTGTTCGCTGCCGGCTATCTTCTGGGGCGACTGCTCTGTCATATGCTGCACATTGACCTGTCATGGCTGAGCGGGCTCTTTCTCCTCCTGCTTGCCGTACACGCGCTTTCCTGATTCCGCCCTTCCAATCGCAACCAGAAGTTCATGCACGATAAGCGGCGTGGCAGAGAGCGCGATCAGTTGTGCCCATTCCATCATACTCAGCCGTACCGTGCCAAACAGATAAATAAGCGGCGTAATCTCCGTCACTGCCATCTGCAACAGGATGCCAACAACAAATGCCAACAGCATATATGGATTATTCCTGTGATTCATCTTAAATACGGAGCGATTCACATCCCGCATACCAATCGCGTGAAACAGCTGACTGATGCCCAGTACTGTAAAGGCATGTGTCTGCGCCTCGGCCAGTACAGTCGATATCTTCAGTCCTTCTAATATATTATGTAAACTAATTGGCAAACCTTCCATTACGATCCGGTCATAAGGCACCTTCAAAAAAGCCGCCAGACTCACACCGCCGATCACCAGTCCATAACAGATCACACACATAAGACCGCCCTTGGCAAACAGAGAATCCTCCTTCTTTCTCGGCGGTTCCTGCATCAGCCTCTCCGTCTCATTATCATCCACTCCCAACGCCAATGCCGGCAGAGAATCCGTGATCAGATTAATCCACAGAATAAAACTCGCCTTTAAGGGGGTGGGCAGCCCTGCCACAATCGTCACCAGCATGGTGATGATCTCCCCCAGATTGGAGGAGAGCAGGAAAAGCACTGACTTGCGGATATTCTCATAAATCCCCCGGCCTTCCTTGATCGCCGTATGTATGGTGGCAAAATTATCATCCATCAACACAAAATCTGCCGCACCCCTGGCCACATCCGTGCCGTTTAACCCCATGGCAATCCCGATATCTGCCGCCTGCAGGGAGGGCGCATCATTGACCCCGTCCCCCGTCATGGCCACTGTCTTATTTAAGGAACGGAATCCCTCCACAATCCTGACCTTGTGCTCCGGCGTCACTCTGGCAAATACCTTAAGCTGGGGCAGCTTCATTAGAAAGGTATGCTCTTTTAAATGATCCAATTCCCTGCCCGTGATACATTCATTTGCCTGACTGGCAATCCCCAGTTCCCTGGCAATAGAAAACGCCGTATCCGGATGGTCTCCCGTGATCATCACAGTCGAAACACCGGCCCCTTTAAAATCCTTCACAGCTGCTGCCGCCTCAGGCCTGACCGGATCCTGCATGCTGACCAGTCCCAGAAAAACCATATCCTGTTCCGTCATGCGTCCCTCCGGTTCCATGGCAAGCGCCAGCACACGCCTGCCCTCCGTCATCAACTGCTTTTGTATCCTCAAAAGAGAATCCCGCTGCGTCTGCGACAACTCTACGATTTTGCCGCCCCGATACATTCTGTCGCATCTCTCCAGAATCCGCTCCGCCGCCCCTTTTGAATAGGCTGCTTTGTCCGCCCCTTCTTCATGCAGTGTGGTCATCATCTTGCGCTGAGAATCAAAACCGGCCTCATCCAGCCTCGGATACTGCTGCCTGATATGCTCAATGTCAGCGCCGCATTCCCTGGCCATATAGAGAAAAGCCATTTCTGTAGGATCCCCCAGGTTTCCCTCATCATTCAACACCCCGTCATTACACAGGATACTTCCCAAAAGAAAATGTCTGTGTCCGGAATCTGCATCCTGCCGGTCCGCTATCCCTTTTAAGAGTACAGTCGTCTGCTCCCGGCCGCTCAGTCTGCCATCCAGACAACATTCCATCACCGTCATCTTGTTCTGTGTCAGAGTGCCGGTCTTGTCCGAACACACTACCTCCACGGCTCCCAGCGTCTCCACCGAAGAGAGCCTGCGGACAATGGTCTTGGCCCGTACCATGCGGGACACACTCAAAGCCAGCACGATTGTCACGATGGCCGGCAGCCCCTCCGGCACCGCCGCCACTGCCAGAGATACAGACGTGATCAGCATTTCACCCACATCCCGTTTCTGCCAGACTGCCACAATAAATAGGAAAACGCAGATTCCCACTGCCAGGACACTCAACACCCTGCCCAGTTCCCCCAGCTTGACTTGCAGGGGTGTCAGTTTCTCCCTGCCGCCATGCAGCATGTCCGCAATGTGGCCAATCCGTGTATCCATACCCGTAGCCACCACCACGCCCCTGCCTCTGCCTCTGGTCACATAGGTGGACATATAAGCCATATTCATGCAGCTGTTATCTCCCGGTACATCCACCACATAGTCTGCATCCTTCTCTACCGGAACAGACTCTCCTGTTAGGGTAGACTCTTCTATATAAATCCCAATATTATCAACAATTCTAAGATCAGCCGGAACCATATTTCCTGCTTCCAACAATACAATATCACCAAGCACTAAGTCCTCCGCCGGTATTCTGGCACGCACACCGTCCCGCACAACCACCGCCTGGGGTGAGGATATCTTCTTGAGAGCCTCTACCGCCCTGTCCGCTTTTCCCTCCTGAATGATGCCCACCGCCGCATTTAAGACCACCACTGCCACAATGATGACCGCATCGCCAAATTCATGTAACATCAAAGAGATTGCCATTGCCACCACCAGAATCAAGATCAGCGGATCATTCAGCTGCTCCAATATCATCTGCCAGACACTTTTTTTCTCCTGCTCTTTCAGTCTGTTGGCACCGTATCTTGCCTTGCGCTCCATAGCCTCCCTGTGGCTAAGCCCATTCTCCCTGTTCGTTTCCAGACTCCAGATCGTCTCCGAAGCCGTCTTGCTCTCATACATGCACACATCCTCCTGCCTTTCCCTGAAACGAACCCGCCCCCTGTACAGCAGGCTTGTCATTTCTTTGTAAGATATATGCCTGTACCAAAACGAATATTACATGTTATGTAAACTTATTAATTCAATTTAAAAAATAAGATACGGAACTTTCAGTCCCCTAAAAGCTCCGTATCTTATCACTGCCATCATCCACCGTATTCTCTATCGCTTTAATCACCACATAATATCCATTGCCTGCGCTTATTTCCACAAATACCCGGTCTCCGACTTTGTGCCCCAACAGCGCCTTTCCCAGAGGCGATTCCGTGCTGATCAGGCCCTCCAGGGAATTTCCCCGCACCGTGGTCACCAGCTTATATTTCTCCGTGATCCCATCTTCCTCAAAAAATACCTCCACCGTGTTATTCATGCCCACCTCGTCCTCCGCAGACTCATCGGACACTACCACGGCAGTCTTAATCATCTTCTCCAGATACCGGATCCGGCTCTCGTTCTGGTTCTTAAATTTCTTAGCCGCATAATACTCAAAGTTTTCACTCAAATCCCCCTGTGCGCGCGCCTCCTTCACATCCTCCAGAGCGTTCTTGCGCACCACCAGCTTACGATATTCAATTTCTTCCTCCATCTTCTGGATATCCTGTCTGGTCAGCTCATTATACATTTCTTTACCCTTTCCCATACACAAAGAATCCTGCGAAACGCAGGATTCCCTGAATAGTCTTTCTTTTACTTGCCGCACCTACATCGAATTTATTTTGAGTTTACCATATACTCAAGCAGAAGATTTACATCGTCAGGCTCATGCGCCACAAGTTCCATCTCCGGAATCGCATTGTCAGCAAAAAGCTTTGTAAGCGCTACATATTTTGTTAACTGAGACTTCAGATTTAATCTGTCCCCCTCTTTTGTCACCAACTCAACTGTGCCTTTGCACTTGTTCACTACCTCAAAAAACTTTTCAGGATCGTCAATGTTCATTACTTTCATCTTCTTTTCCTCCTTATTCTCTTCTCTTTTTCTCTTCGCACTAACTTATAGCATCTTTTGAAAACTTTGTCAAATAGTTTTTGGGAAATTTATGAAAATATTTTTGAAATTTTTCCAATAATTTTGGTTGACAAAGCATAATCCTTATGGTATATTAATATTCGTCCGAGCGATAGAACAGCTTAGACAAGACATGCGCGAGTGGCTCAGTTGGTGGAGCACGACCTTGCCAAGGTCGGGGTCGCGGGTTCGAGTCCCGTCTCGCGCTCTTTTTAATGAAGCGGAAATGCTGATAAATACGGCATTTCCGTTATTTTTGTGTGTCTACAAATCGGTAGACAGTTGTAGACAGTACCTTAGTACCACTACAATGCCTTTGATATGAGGTCATAGGTTTCCTTTTCGGTCAATGGATTATAGATATATTCTAGGGTTGTAGAAAGGTTGCTATGCCCTAACATTTCCCTAATACAATCCAGAGGTACACCGTTCGCGTTCAGATTGCTTGCGTAGGTCTTGCGCATTTTATGGGTACTCTTTGTGCGTACCCCCTGTCTCTCTGCAAACTTTTCCAGTACATAGGCTATCTGCCTTGCTGTAATGCGTTCCCCATTCCTCATAAAGATATACTTCCCTTGCTTTGGTACTCTCTGCAAGATTGCGATAGCTTTCGGAACAAGGATAACAAAGCGGTCACGGTTTGTTTTGGTATGGTCTACTACCTCATATTGGTTCGTTTCCTGATTTCTGACTTCTTCACGGACAACATGGAGATGTGAAAGGTCTTGGCAATCCTCCCATTTAAGGGCAACCAATTCCCCTACACGCAGACCAAGCAAAAAATTGATTTTAACAGCAAGGAAAACGGTATCTTCTGTTTGCGCATACATTTTGTCAAGATACTGGTTCAGTTCTTTTAATTCCTCTGTATTATAGGTCTCTGTCTTGCCGGTCTTTTTTACAACCTGTCTATACTTTACATATATCTGTACCTTATCCATAGGATTTTCAGCTATATATTTTTTTCGGACAGCGTATGCGTACATCCCGTTTAGAATGGTCTTGATATTGCACCATTCTTTTCTTGGCAAGTTAAATTCTCTTACAATACGGTTACACTCCTGTTCCAATATAAGTTCATCAATCTTCTTGATTTTCATATCGTGCAGGACAGACGATTCAAAATATTTACGGTAGTGCTGTCTGTGCCTTTTAATGGTATTAGAACTGTTTGTAACAGTAGCCTTATATGCCAACCACTCCTCATAGAGTCCGTGAAATGTTAATTTGTCAATGTGCGTATTAGCGAAATATATCGGAATCAGCTTATCCAATAATTCCTCTTTTGATTGTGCCTTGATATTTTTGCGCTTTCCTTTTTCATCCTTATAGCAGGTCTGCCAACGTCCATTTTCTGTAGCCGGCGGCGTAATCGCATAAGGGTGTATTTTTAATATAGTATCTATCTTCTTCGACATAAGCGTATCAAGCACACTGTCTATATCTATTATACCAAATTTTACGGCATCTTGCAATATTTTGCTTGTTTTTTCCATATTTTCACCACCTCTTACAGTGGTGTAAAGAATTGTATTTTCGTGGTTTTTTGTTTTTTGATTTTTTCAGATTTTTAAGATGTTTTTACTTTTTTGTCAATAGTTGTGTTGTTTTATTTTCTTCCTTAATATTATGTCACTCTTTACACCTTTTTCATTGTTTCAAAAGTCCTGCTTTTGCGGCGTTCCGTTTTTGCAGTCATCAGGTAACTGTCATCTGTCTGGGACAATGTTCCCGTTTCCGGGTCGGCCGTCAGATTGTAGATGCCGGTTCCTATGACGTTCCTGCCATCCGTGTCTGTCTCAATGATCCCGAAATTGGGTGTAAAACTGTTAAGGTCAGTATTGTCATCCATACTGAAGACCACAACAGGCTTTGCCAGTCCCTGTGAATTGAAATACCGTTTCTTGTTGTACATCTCTTTATCGGTCAGCAGGGCGGTGGTCACATATTTCGTGATATAGGAAGCGGCTCTCTCCGGGCTTTCTATCTCTTCGCAGTCGCTGAACCCGTATTCCCATTCTGTCAGGTTGTACACCTGCCTGTTGTGCCTGACGATGGGTCTCCCGGTCTTTGCGTTTACCGCTTCTGCAAAGTCAGCAGGGACATTCCCCAACAGCCCATGGAAATGGACAGCACCTGACTTGTGCAGTTCTGGAATCAGCAGATAGTCAAACCGTTCGTGCCTGTCCCTCATCCTCCGGCACCATTTCAAGAGGGTGCTTTTGGCCGTTTCATAATCGGAACTGTTTACCTTTTCCGGGTCGAAGGTGAGGGTCACGAACCATCGGAAGCTGTTGGAGAGCGCATAGCCCTTTATCCTTCTCCGAATGGCGTATATCTGCTGTCGTGTCCTCTCTTCCTGTGCCTTGTCGGATGTTTCGGCTTTCCCGCCGGAAGGCATCCTGCCGCTTCCCGTGTGGCGGAGTCTTGGGCAATGGTAAGCCGCTATCTCTATCCTCCCGTTCCCATAGTCCGTTGTACGCCTGTTATATTCCTCATAATCATTGGAACGTAAACCGTCTGCGTCCATATCTGTCCCTCCGTTTCTGTGTTTTCTGCCGTCACCGTTGCAACATTGCCTTTTGTCAAGTAAGGCAATGCCGCGCCTGCCTTCTCCCTGTCTGCCGCCTGCCTGTTCCCGCAATGCTTGCGCGCCCGCCCTTCCCTGCCGCCGCACATTTGCAGGGATACAGCGGCCTGTGACGGCAGGCCGCCCCTCGGCCGCCATCCCCTGCCCTCTGCGGCATCCGTATGGGCGGTGCACAGCCACCGCAGGACACACGGCGGCAGTGGGGAGCGGCAGGCTCATGTTTCTTTCTTCCGAAAAGCGGGTGTGAAACGGTAGCCGCCGGAAACGATGGCACGGTAGCCATTCTCTGTCTGCACGGGCTTTTCTTTCAGATAATCCAGAGCATACCACCGCGCCATCTGCCTTTTGTCCGTGCTGATGATACAGGTCTCCCCGTTTTCCAGTTCCAATACATGGAACGCTTTAACGTCCTTCGCCATAAGAATCCCCCCTGTCCCTCAGTTCTTTTAGTACCTCTGCACATTCCTCCATGTTCTGGGGGAGCAGGGGCGTTTCGATATAGGTCAGCCCGCCGGTTTTCGGAGTGACTGCATAGCCTTTACCCACATCTCCCCTGTACACGCTTCCGATATCTTTCTTATACACGAGGGTCGCCTGATGGAAGGTCTCCTCAGAGACTAATTTGCCTAAAATAATGCGTGTCTGGCACTGTTCCGTGATGGCTTTCGGCAGGTCAGTGGCATTTAACTTCTGCGCCGTAATGATAATTGCAAACCCTGCGGCTCTGCCCTTCAATGCAAGCTGCTCCAAAAGACGTTCTATCTCTTTCTTATCTTCTTTGTCAGCGTAAGACAGCACGGACAGGATTTCATCAAAAATAAGGCAGTGTAATGGCATCTTTTTCTTCCGAAAATCCGTTACCACAGAATCACATGTATAAAACACGGAATAATACAGTTTTTCCATTTCCTCCACCAGTTCAGTGAGCATTTGTATTATTTCTCCTATCGTTGTGGCAACAGGAACACCAATCTGCCGGAATATCATCCCGAAGTCGGAGTTTTTCGCGTCAATCACATACAGCTTATGTCCCCTGTTCCAAACCATGCCCCCAAGATATTCTAAAAAGCAGGTCTTCCCTGCACCGCTTGGGGCAGTCAGCAGGATGTGGATGGCCTCACTGACAAAATCCCATACCACACTGCCATAGATGGGGATTGGCGCATAACTCCGCCCCGTCCATTCAGTTATCCCTTCCTTCATCTTTTGCAGGCCGTCAAAGCGTTCGGGAGGACAGCCGAAGATACAAATTGCCCGCATGTCCGCTTCCTCATATTTGAGCAGGGACACTCCCAGATATTCCGACAGCCTGCGCGCTATGTCCGCCGTATCTTTTTCCAGTCCGTTCGGGTAGAGGATAACTTTAATCCTTCCGCTCACCACACCGTACAGCCACCAGACGTAATAGCGCAGAAACCCGTCCTCTTCCGAGCGCAGGAACATCCGGGTAAACAGGATTAATTTCTTGCGGATTTTCAGCCATCCAACAGGCGAAAACCGTGACAACAGCCATGTTGACAGGGCAAGGGTCATCAGAAGGACAAGGCCGGATAGGAACATGCCCTGCAAAATCCGCCGTATGGCGGGAGGGGCGGTTACGCCGCTCCCGTTCACAATGGCGGGGAAAATCACAGACAGAAGGGATATAAACAGTAAAGACTGTTTCATAGCCGTTACAATCTTACCGTCTGTCCTTATCTTTAAAGTGTGCATTTCCTATCCCCCCTTTACTTTACCTCTTCCAGTCTGGTGACGATGAGTTTCAGGCCTTTTGCGGCATAGCCGCCGAACTTCCCGCCGCTCATATTTGCTGTCAGAGCGAACTTGTAATCCATGAGACGGTACTTTTTGTTGACTGCCGCCACGGGGTCTAACGTTATGTTTAGCAGGGTCACCTCAAAGCTGATGGCGTCCTCTAACGTTGTGCCGCCCATGACCTCAATCTTCTGGGTGGTATCCTTTGTCTCTTCGTTCTTAAAAGGATTCCTCAGCTTTTTTACAGTCACCACATCCGGCGCCGGGAACCAACGCCGGAGTGC
>CAMNXA010000046.1 GCA_946566685.1 uncultured Lachnospiraceae bacterium | reverse complement strand
CCGTATTTCTTTCTCTCTTTCATACGAGGATCTCTTGTCAGATAACCGGCCTTCTTCAGTGTCGGTCTGTAATCAGGATCTGCCTGAAGCAGCGCTCTTGCGATGCCATGTCTCACTGCACCTGCCTGACCTGTATAACCGCCGCCCTTTACAGTAACAAGCACATCGAACTTGTCAACGGTATCTGTTGCTGCCAGAGGCTGACGAACGATAACTTTCAGGGTCTCTAACCCGAAATAATCATCAATGTTCCTTTTGTTGATTGTGATCTCGCCCTTACCGGGTACTAAATATACTCTGGCGATAGATTTCTTTCTTCTACCGGTTCCATAATATTTTGCTGATTTATCTGCTTTAGCCATGATTCTTTATCCCTTTCTTAAAATGTTAACACTTCTGGTTTCTGTGCAGCCTGTTTGTGCTCAGGACCTACATATACATGAAGCTTAGTATACATCTGCCTTCCTAAAGGCCCCTTGGGAAGCATGCCTTTCACTGCATGTTCTACAACTCTCTCGGGGTGCTTCTGTAACATCTCTTTCAGGGTAGTTTCTTTCATGCCACCCACATAATCGGAGTGATGATAGTAAATCTTCTGGTCTAACTTCTTACCTGTAACCTTCACCTTTTCCGCATTGACGATAATCACATAATCGCCGGTATCCATGTGGGGGGTAAAGATGGGTTTATGCTTACCTCTAAGCACCTTGGCAACCTCGGATGCCAAGCGTCCCAGTGTCATATCTGTCGCATCAACTACATACCATTTTCTCTCGATTGTAGCTGGACTCGCCATAAAAGTTTTCATGATATTACCTCCATAGTAACTGATCGTCTCTCGACTGTCTGTACCGTATCCCGAAATCTCCATGCAGATGTCCGGCCACACTTATGATCTCTTTCAACGGCTGTTTGTACTTCATTTGCTTATATAAAATGTCTTCGCCGGGGCTTTGGCTTGACATTTTCACACATTGTCACAGTTACTTATTATATTATACGCTCCCGCGTGTGTCAACAGCTTTTTTGCTTGATTTTCCGTTGATTTTCCGTCAACTCCATTCCTATGCAAAACCTATGCCAAAACAGGCCACAACCATTGCAAAATTTGGGTTTTTCCATTACAATAAAAAGGAAATGTGCTTCGGAAGAATCTTTCCTCACAGGAGGTACCCTCATTATGTATCATGCACAAAAAATAGGGGTATTTATTTCCCATATATTTGGAGTTTATCAACAGGGGGTTTGTCAGGGGATCATTGACAAGGCGCTGGAATATGGATATACCGCTGAAATTTTCACTTCTCTTGACGGTGAAAACCTCAGCGCCTATGAGATGGGGGAGGAAAGTATTCTACAGATTCCCAATTATGACAGTTTCGATGGTATCATCTTTGCTTCTGATACCTATGTTTCCTCTGAATTAAAACAAAACATCTTAAACAGGCTGGAATCCCTCCACTGTCCGATCGTGGAAATCGCCGTATCGAACAATCATTTTCCTGCCATATCGCTGGAAAACAATTCCATGGCCGCCACCCTGACCACGCATTTTCTCACTGTACATCATGCTTCCCGCGTGTGCTATCTGGGAAGTCAGGACGAACCTTTCTTTTCCGATATGCGTGAAAAATATTATCGGGAAGCTTTACAAAAAGCCGGCAAAACAGCGGGCGTAAATGATATCTACCAATGTAAATACGAACTGAGCGATGTCAGCAAAGCGCTCTCCTTTTTCTGTCAGACGAATCCCCCGGAAGCGGTGGTGTGCTACAACGACCGTCTGGCTCTGTTGTTCCTTACCGCCGCGCTTTCCGCAGGGTACCGGATTCCGGAAGACATCGCCATCACCGGCTGCGATGATACACCGGAAGGCCAAAACGCTTCCCCCAGGCTCACCACGGTTACGTTTCCCATATATGAACTGGGGGCTGCCTCGGTGGAGAATCTGCTGACCTTGATCCATGGCGGCAGTCTTCCCTTTGTGTCCCTGCTGCCGGCCGCGCCGGTATTCCATAATTCCTGCGGGTGCAGATTTTCCGAAAACATTAATTCTGCCTTCTTTATGCAGGAGCTTTCCCAGCGCATCGCCGTCCTGGAAAATTCCATTTTAGAATCTATGAATATGTCTTCCTCCCTGCAATACATAACCGATTTTGACAGCGGCATGGATTTGCTGGAGCAGTTTGTCCTCAAAATAGAACACTGCCGGGAGTTTTATCTTTGTCTCTACTCTGACTGGGATTCTGTTTCCAACCACATCCTCGCCCTCACCAACCATGTGGAAACGTTAGAGGATTCCAATACGATTTTATTAAAATTTGCCCTGAAAGACGGCAAGCGTCTGCCGGAGTGCAGTTATCAGAAGACAAATCTGCTGCCGGACTATATCTATGACGGCTCCGACTGTGCCTATATTTATATTCCTCTGTTTTTTGAGGATAAAAAATTCGGCTATATGGCCCTTGCCTATGAGGATAATCAGATTGTCTATCATTTCCGGCTGGTACAATGGCAGATGAACATCAACCAGATGTTACAGGGGCTCTATGAAGCCAAACGTACCGGTATGCTGGTGAGCCATCTGGAAGATATTTATATGAAAGACGCATTGACCGGGCTTTATAACAAACACGGCTATAACCATCTGGTGGACTCCCTTTTAGACCGCGCCATAGCACAACAGCTTCCTCTCACCGTCTTCCTGATTGATATGGACGGATTAAAGAAGATCAATGACACCTATGGTCACAATGAGGGGGATTTTGCGATCCGCATTTTAGGACAGGCGATAGAAAGCACCGCCAGAGAGAATGATATATGCGCCCGTTTTTCAGGGGATGAATTCTATCTCCTGACTGTGGGACTTTCGGACAAGGGCGCCCGGGAGCGTATCGAATCCATCACCTCTTATCTACACAACTATAACAGGCTGGGCAATAAAGACTACCCGGTTTTCTGTAGCTGCGGCTACGCCTCCACGCTCCCCGGTCCCGGTTTTACATCAGACAACATCCAGGATCTGTTCGCAGCCGCAGACAAAATGATGTATGAGGTCAAAAGGGAGCATCATGCGCAGAGAGTCTGATATCCTGCATCTGCACATTCTTGCGGTATTCGCTTGGTGATACGCCGCAGGATGCTTTGAATATTTTCATAAAATGCTTTTCGTTCTCATATCCGACTCTGGCGCTGATCTCAACGACCCGCAGGTCTGTCCCGGCCAGCAGCTTCTTTGCCTCCTCCATCCTGATACTTTTCAGGTAATAGACAAAATTACTGCCTGTATATTCCTTAAAAAGGGCGGAAAACAGGGAATAATTCATAGAAATATAATTGGATACAACAGCCATATTCAAATCCTTATCGTAATGCTTTCGGATATATTCTATCGCCTGTTTGATCTTCTTATGATTTCTGTTGATATCGTATTGACCGTTGATACGCTCTTGCAGGCCGAGCAGCCATTTCAGAAATTCTGTCTGCCACTCAGCCAGCGTTGAAAAGCTGCAATACTCTGACAGCCTTTTCATATTCTCTTCTTCCTCTGTCACCATATTCCGGTAGATTTTCCTGACCTCTTTCCAAAAATCATCCATGCACCTGGCAAAATCAGGCGGTGTGATCCTTTCCTTCCCGACAGCATGAAACAACTCGTTCCATGCCTTTACAAGTTCCTGCGATTTATCTGTACCAAGAAGCTGCACCCTCTGCATCCGTGCCTCTTTCCCGGTCAGTTTCTCTCCCTGTCCATAAACCGCCTCCGGGGCGTCCTCTTCCTGCTCTTTCGCCTGCCGGATCATCCGGTTCGTACAAAACGCCTGCTGCCTCGCCGCCACCGCCTCCCGGTATGCAGCCCGCAATTCCCGGATACCGCTGTGCTGCCGGCTGATCCCCACAGATTCCCTTGACAGTTCGTTTTTTAAAAGCAGTCTGACATTCTTATCCGATACCAGATAGACATCATGCCCCTCAACGTTATGCAGGTAAATATATTGCGCCTTTGCCGGCTCTGTGATCTCCAGAGGCCGCAATGCACACACATAATAGGCATGAAGTGCGAACTCGCCCTCATACTCTGCCTGCATGATGGTCAATTCTTCTTCCGTGATATTTTCATTTAACATCAGGTATTTTAACTGCTGATGTCCGAGGCGCTTACTCGTCCGGCTGTTCTCTTTGGTCTGTACAACTTCCTGCTCCAGCTGTTTCATGACAACATACAGTCTCTCACGTTCCAACGGTTTTAAGAGATAATCCCTTACGCCCATGCGCATCATTTCTACCGCATATGAGAAATCCGCATGTCCGCTGATGGCCACAATAATCGGCCTGTCTGGCAGATCCCTGGTTCTTTGCACCAACTCAATGCCTGTCATCCGGGGCATACAGATATCCGTAAACATTACGTCCACTCTCTGACTAAACAGGATTTCAAGCGCCATTTCCCCGCTGCTACATTCCATGATCATCTCTACCGGAACATCAAAACGCTGTATCATGGTCCGTATTCCCTGACGTGTCGTTTTATCGTCATCCACGATCAGAACTGTTTTCATCACCGCTCCACCTTTGCTCTCTTTCATTCAGCAATCTGTTGTCCTGCCAAGCGTCATCTCAATCCGCATCACCCGGCCGGAGCGGATATCTCTTGCCGGTTTCCCGCTGACATATCCTGCCGTTACCTCTAATTCATTTCCGTTCTCATAAGTAACATGCATCTGTCTGACTGTATAATTTCCCGGTATGTAATCCTGTTTTTCCTCCATCCGGTACACCACCAGAGTCTCTCCAAGAAGCGTGGTCTCAATAACCTTCTCTTCCGGAATCAAATACGCAGGGATTGCCGGTGTGGGAGAAAACACCAGTTCATTATCCTTCATGGTAAACACGTTCTTTCCGAACATCATCAGTTTCCACATGCTGATAAATTCAATGGTGGAGCCGGAAAGTCTGGCCACAAATCCCTTCCCATGGATTCTCTCATCCGGGTTTTTGCTGCTGGCGATAAAGGAAGAATTCTCATAAATGCTTCTTCCGTATACCTGCGGATCCAGAAACGGAACCGCCGCCTTGTGAAAGTCCTCAAAGAACGCTTCATACATACCGCTTCTTAATACTTCCAACAGATATTTATACTCCATATGCAGCCAGATCGACTCATTTTCAAGCCAGCCCGGGGTAAACGCGCAGGCCCTTCCAAGTTCATAAGACATACCCGCAAGAGAAGCGTTTACCTTATACATGGACAGTTTCTCATCATACAGATCACTGTTTTTGACCTTTTCATACAAGGCCTTCTTTTTTTCCTGCGGAAGGTTCAGCTTCAAATACCGGACCGGTCCTTCCAGAAAATCGGGAATCCTCTGCTGACCGAAATGCAGCGGTACAATCTCATCCTGCTTTTTCTCATATTCCTTCACTTCATAGGCAAAATAAGTGGGGCTGATCCCATCGCCAAGGGCACAGGCCTTGTCAATCCCCCTGGCAACAATCTGCTCCCATTCCCGCAGGGATGCAGCCAGTTCCCCGGCGGAGTAACTTTTTTTCCTGCCGGAAATACCGTTAAAAGTCTTGTCTCTGTAGAGTTCTTTCACATCATTGATCCGGTTCCAGAAAGACAGCGCCTCCCCTTCCTTTGCCAGATTATCCTTTTCCAACCGGACCACCAGCCGCAGTTCATCCATAAAATCGCCGAGTTCTTCCGTAATCTCCACGGTTTCCGGATACCGTTCCAGAGCGCTGATCGTATAGTCGAGCATCCTTGCCAGTTCATAGGTCTCTGCCATGGAAGAGCCAAACATACCCGGCAGCCCGTTCAGGGCATCATACCACCCGGGCTTGCCTCCTTCCATCTCCACACCCATCCCGTAGGCGTCCAGGGCCGCAAACTTCGTTGCGCACAGCAAAAGCAGCTTCTCCATGAGCGTGACATATACCACCTCGCCCTTCCCAAATTCTGCCCGCACCAGTTTTTCCCCGGTGCTGCGCCTGCTTTTCTCATCCAGCGCATGATACTGCCGCAGCCCGTTGGCCGTCTCCACATACCGCCTGCCACGGTGATTGATATTGATCTGTGACAGGAAGTAGGTATGTTCCTCTTCGAAGAGCATTTCCCGCTCTTTATCGGGATAAATCTCCAGATAATCTTCGATCAGGTCAAGATTGTATGTCCAATGGTCGCTCCAATACCCCTCTCCGAAATTCCCGTTGACCATGCTGTCCGCAAAGTCAATGATCTGATAAAACAAGGATTCCTTCCACTCTCCCAGCGTATCATCCAGTTTAAACCATAAGGCCCCCGGGGTAAACGGCTCGCTCACAAACGCCGTCAACTCGGCCGCCTTTTCCTTGTCCATATCCTGAAACAGGGGCATTGCCTTTTCTTTGTCCAATCTGTAGGTAATCTTCTCTATCCCCAGCGGATTATAGCCGTCCAGCTGGATCAGGCTGTAGAACTGGCGGATATTTTCCCGTCCCACAAACGGGGCAAAGAATGTATCACACCGGCGATTCTGGTTGACATCACGGAAGTTGCCGTTCCCCTGGGAGTAAAACTCCGGCATCATGGAGAAATAATTATAATCCCGCTCCAGATCCCCGTGTTTTCTGGAATACACATAATACAGCTTATTATTGCCAAGGGAAAGCGGATAGCCGCCTCTTAATACGTTATCCATATAGGTATATCTGCAATAAATATCAAAGTTCTCGGAAGCCGTCCTGGTCATGATGCCCCGGCAAAGTTCCTCTACAAGCGCTTCCGCCTCTTCCTTTTTCTGTGCAAAATAATCCCCTGTCCTTGGCGTCTCCAGAAACTGCTGCAAATATGCCTTCTTGTTCACCTGTCCGATCATTTCATAGATGGTAAGGGATTCTCCCGGCAGCAGCGTTCTCTTCACCCCATAGAAACTGCAAGGAAGCAGGTTCGCCGTGTTCTGCTTCTGCGCATACACGCTGTCCAGTCCTTCCTCTTTAAACCGCACCGCACTCTGCAAAGAACAGTCATAGGCAAACAGGACCTCCGTATCCACAATCGGCGGCAGCAGTGTCCCATCCTCCAGACAGGCGAAAGAGAAATTGCCGCCCTCGATGGCGTGCACCGAAGCGCTGTCAACCAGGCTCGCTCTCAGGCGGTAAAAGGGCACCTTTGTTTCCAGATCTTCCACCTGCATCCAGGCTTTGGCCGTCTGCGTCATGTTTTTCATATTATCGGCCACCACGCCGTAGGGAATCAGCGCCGGCATACCGTCTATCATTTCCAATTGAATCTCCTGGTCATCCTCGTTAGTTACGGTTACTTTTCTGACAAGCGCCCCGACCTTCTCCCCGGGCAGAATATAATAATCCACTCTCGTGGAAAGCTTCTGTTCTTTGTTCTGCTCCCAGATGGAAAGGCTGTTCATGCCAATCTCCATCTCCTGTCCCAATGTCTCTTCTTTAAAGCACTCCATATATTGCCCGTCTTTGCGGAGAAACGTGCGGAATCCTGTCTGCTTGACATTCTGATATGCCACATGGGCCGGATAAAACTCCATAATGGCGCAGTCTTTATTATCCACCCCAAAACTGACAACGCCCTGCCCTCGATTTACATAATAGCACCAAATCGGAATACCATGCAGTCCCGCGATACCCGGCAGAAAACTGGCAAAAGTCGATTGCCGGCCATAATCTTTCATGATAAATTTCTGCTGCTCCTGTCCCATATTTACCCTCCATCTCATATCTGTAACAAATTCTTATTTTATTTCATCTTATATCAACCGAGAAATCGGAATCAAGGTATCTTTTATTATTTTGGTATCTTTTTTTTAGGTCCGTGCTTCTGGTATGGTCAAATATTCTTAAATTGGCACTTTCAAAGAATCCATTTTGCTGTTTTTATTGTAAAAATCCTTCCCTGATTGTATAATGATTAGCAACAGAATTGGAAGGATTTAATTAGAAAATGTCATTTACGTCTACGTTCTTTTTAACTGGTCTGTTACCAGGCCTTATTTTATTGTTTTATATTTTCAGAAAAAACCCGACTATCCGTCAGGGACTGTTGGTTATGGCCAATCTGGCGCTCTATCTTGTCGGCGGAGGCACCCGCACGCTTTTCCTGCTGCTTGCTATGTGTGGGCTTACGTGGCTTTTTTGCCGACTGTGTGCCAAATATCACAAAAAGAGTTTACTGCTTACGTGCTGTATGATTTTGCTCATACCACTTCTGCTGTTCAAATATACAGATGTCATATCCGGGTTATTTATAGTTGTTGGCATTTCTTTCTTTACATTCGAGGCAATTTCCTGTCTGTGTGATGTCTATCGGAAAGAAGCGGGCGGCACGCCATCACTTACGGAGATTGTGACTTATCTTTCCTTTTTTCCAACAGTCACATCAGGCCCTATCGTAAGAATCAGAAATTTCAAAGAAGGCATGAAAAATACGCTATGTTTGGATGATTTCCAGCAGGGTGCCATTCTGTTCGTGAAGGGGCTCTGTAAAAAAATCCTACTGGCAGACAAGCTGACACCGTTAGTGAACTATTATTTTGATGGAGTGGCAGCGGGCAATATGTTTTCCCTGCCCGGGTTATGGATCGGCTCTTTTGCTTACACATTACAACTGTATTTTGATTTTTCAGGATATTCGGATATTGCGATCGGCATCAGCAGGATGCTCGGCTATCATATTCCCTTTAATTTTCAGAAGCCGTATCAGGCCAGGAGCATTCAGGACTTTTGGAAGCGCTGGCATATTTCCCTGAGTACCTGGTTTCGGGATTATGTCTATATTCCTCTCGGCGGCAGCAGATGCAGCATAACAAAACAATTGAGAAATCTGTTCGTTGTTTGGATTTTGACAGGGATTTGGCACGGTGCTGATTCGACTTTCCTAATCTGGGGAATGGGCTATTTCCTGCTGCTTATTGCAGAAAAGTATGTACCGCAGATTCACAGAATCGGCGAAAAATGGTATGGACATCTGTATACGCTCTTTTGGGTAAATCTATTGTGGGTACCCTTTCGAGCCCAGAACCTGGACACCTTTGTGCGCTATCTGAAAGGCATGTTCGGCCTTTCCTTTGGTGGAACGTCTTTGGAGGAAAAGGGAATGCGGTTTTTGCCATTTCTGATTTTCTGTATGCTGCTATGCACCCCATGGCAGAAAGTGGTCGATAAATATCGAGAGTTGTGGTGGTTTAAGATAATGAGAGGGATCCTGATGATCGCGGCTGCGTACCTTGCGGTCTGCGCAGTGATCAATTCATCTTATGCGCCGTATATTTACGGTAACTTCTAACGGAGGAAATATATAATAATGAAAAAAACCTCAAAAGGAAATATTGATCTTGCAATATTGTTGCTTTCCGGCGCACTGTTATGCTTTTGTGTATATTGCTGGGCAAGTGTATTGACCAAAGGAGTCACAGTCTTTTTCCCTGCCGCCCCTGCATTGACACAAGCAGACTCTCCGGATGAAACTTTACCGGAAACAGAAGAACCGGTGCATCCACAGGAGGAAATGGATCCGGTACAAGAAGAGGAGATCGTTTCTGTGGAGGTGGATTCCCCAGAACCCAGGGAAGAACCCGCAAAGGAAAACTTACTTTACAAGATAGATGATTTAACAGCAAGAATTTCCAATTTCTGGTATGTAAATGTTTGTAGAGAGAATGAATGGAGTGGTATAGATTCTGCCCTCACCTATATGGTCACCGGGGAAATCTCTTCCAGTCAGGTGCTGCTCGGCAAAGAAGGCTGGCTTTTTTATAAAAGTGAATTTGACAATGATCCCATTGGTGACTACGATGGAACAAAACAATTTACACAAGACGAAATGAGGATAATCGGACAGGGTGCCCTGCATGTGCAAAATGTATTGGAAGAACAGGGGATTCAATTTACGGTTTTGCTCTGTCCTAATAAAGAAAATGTGTATGCCGCCTATATGCCGGAAAATTATATACACGCCGAAAAGTCCCGGACAGATCTGTTGGCAGCACATTTAGCCAACGAAGGGATTGCCGTAGTAAATTTAAAAGAGGATATGATCAGACAGAATGAAGCGTATCCCCTGTATTATTCATACGACACACATTGGAATCAGCTTGGCGGCTATGTCGGGACAGAGAATCTTCTCCTGTCATGGGGAATTGACTATCCATCATTGGATGAGAGAGAAATCGTGTCCCAAAAGCTTTGGGAGTGTGACAACCGGGAATGCGATGATGATCTGGCCAGGTTGTCAAGACTTCAGTTTGTGTTAGACGATGAATTGGAACATGTGGTCACAGGTACGTTTCCCGTAGATTGGACCGATATCGAAAAGGAAGGGTATATCCGTTTTGAAAATCCGGATGCTGTCTGTCAGGATAAAATTCTGCTGGTAGGTGATTCCTTCCGCCGTGCCATGCTGCCTTCCTTGTGCGAAAGATTTCGTGAAGTATATGTAGTACACCGTAATTATTTCGAAGCAGACATGCTGCATGAAATTGCTCCGGACTATGTGATTGCTGAATATGTGGAGCGATATAGTGGGGAAATGAAAGACATAGAGAGTCTGTTTTTATAGATTCAATATCATCCCTACAATCTCCCGAATCGTATTCCAGTCCGCCTTATCTGATGGGAGCACCCGATACCAATAGGCCGCCATACACCAGAGATTCCATACCACACAAATGCCGCAATAGCCATACACAAAACCTGCAAACAGTCTTTCCTTACCGCCTTTTGTTCCTTTATGCTGCTCGATATGGGCAAATACATAAGCAAGAAAAATGGCAAACACGCACAGAAAGTCTACCGCTACCCTCTGCCCAAAGGAACCGCCGTAATACCAGCACCACCAGGCGCTGGAAACATAAATGATCAGTACCAGGAACACCACCAGGCCCACATAGAGCTGTTTCCGCTTCTGATAAGATATAAAAATACCCACGATGGCTAACAGCAATAGCGGACTCCAAAAGAACAGGCCCTTGCGCACACTGAACAGGAAATTACCAATCTGCGGCGCAAGCCAGTAAAAAGGTTCATTGGATCCGTAGGAGTACACAAACCAGTGCCCCGTTGCCGCATGCCAGTATAACAGCTGCGGAAGAAGGGTGACCATACCGGTCAATACGATAGGGACAGCCCGGGCCGGTTTTATGATCGTAACCACTCTCTTCTTTAGCGTCTCCCAGTTTCTGACCCCATAAAAAACATAGGTCAAGACGAACAGTATATTCGTATTCCGGCACATGAATATCAATCCCGCGATCACTCCAAAGAGGCAGGTATGAATCAGCCTGTTCTTTCCCTCCTGCTCCCGCACCTCATACCAGCACAGATAAAAGAGGAACAGATTGAAGAGGAAATAGGAATAGACATGGGAAAAGCAGGCGTCATAGGACGCATAATGGAACAGGTTTGTCCCATAGGTGATCACCGCACATGCCGCCAGCGATACTTTCTTGGAAAATCCCAGATACTTTACCAGCAGTTGATATAATAATAGGGTTCCCACGACCCAGTATAAGACCCCGCCGAACAGAACCATATACTGATAGAGGTTGGAATATCCTGTGGCCGTCATACTGCCCGTAAGTGCGTCCTTAACCAGACAGACCACATGGGCCAGGAAGAAAAAGGGGCTCTCCAGGATTGCCACACCCACCGGATACTTATCGATAAGCCCGCCGTCCACTGCGATCAGATCAAAAGGATGTTCCCAGCCTTCTATGAATCCGAAAGAAAAATCTCCATGGATGATAGCCGGCAGATACAGGTAATATCCGAACCCGTCCGAGTACACTTTCGGCGCATTTAACACTTTCACATGGTACACCCACACAATGCTGCCAAACATGAGCAGGGCGGAAAGCGCTATAAAAAGATAGCATCCCAGATTCTCCCGAATATGAATTTTGGTCTTATCTGTTATCTTCTTCATTTCCTTCCTCCGTCAAAAACTCATATCCCACAAGCGTCAGGCCGCAGGCCGGCGCAGTAGGACCCGCTGCCTGTCTGTCCTTTGCCTCCAGAATCTCTGCCACCTTCTCCGGTTCTATATGGCCTCTGCCCGCTTCCATCAGGGTACCGGCCATGATCCGCACCATATTATATAGAAATCCCCTGCCGGATACGCAGATGATGATCTCATCGCCCTCCCTGCGTACCTCCACGCAGTCCACCCGCCGCACTGTGGTGAGGGCCTGTGTCTGTACGCTGCAAAAACTCTTGAAGTCATGTTCTCCTATCAGGTATCTTGCTGCTTGACTCATTAAGTCAACACCCCCCGCCCCCCCCCCCCCCCCCCCCCACACCCTCTTAACAGGCATGGGAAAAGGTGCGCAATAAATCCGATATTCATAAGTCTTGCGGCTCTCGCAATGCCTGGGATGAAAATCGGACGACACATCTTTTGATCCACGGATCCGGATATCCTCCGGCAGCCTCTGATTGAGCGCATAGGAAAACTTGTCCCCCGGAATCCGGCTCATCGTGTCAAACACCGCAATATTTCCCATGGCGTGAACCCCGGCATCCGTCCGGCTTGCGCCGATCACAGCAATCTCTTCCCCGGTCAGTTCACTAAGGCAGCGGTTTAGGACACTCTCTATGGTCTCACTGTTTGGCTGTAACTGCCACCCACTGTAATTCGTGCCGTCATAGGCCACAGTCAGCATCACTCTTTTCATGATTCCCACTTCACCTTCATACTCTCATATGTCCGCCATTCATAAATATATCCGTATCAGTACACAGCCTGCAAAATAGGCTGCCAGCACACCATATGCAATCCTGTCCCTTGCTTTGTACTGCAAAGGCTTCATCTTCGTGCGGTTCTCTCCGCCCCGATAGCATCTTGCCTCCATGGCCATCGCCAGATCATTGGCCCTGCGGAAAGCCGAGATAAACAGGGGCACCAGAAGCGGCACCATGGCCTTGGCTTTCTTGATCAGGTTCCCACTCTCAAAATCCGCCCCCCTGGCAATCTGCGCCTTCATAATCTTATCTGTCTCTTCTAATAAAATGGGGATGAACCGCAGCGCGATGGACATCATCATCGCCACCTCATGCACCGGCACTTTAAACAGCTTAAGCGGCCGCATCAGTTTCTCCATGCCGTCCGTCAGGCTGTTAGGCGTAGTCGTCAGCGTCATCACGGAAGAGCCTATAATAAGAAAGGACAATCGTATCGCCATCATACCCGCGATCCTTGCTCCCTCCTTCGTGATCGTCAACTTCCACAACGTCACTAACGGTTCTCCCGGCGTCAAAAACAGATTGAACACCACCGTAATCAGCAGAATAAAGACGATCGCCTTCATTCCCTTTACCATATAGCCAAACGGCACCTTGGACAGTTTGATCACCACTGCCAGAAATACCGCCGCTACCACATAGCCAATCCAGCTTTGTACCACAAACAGAGAAATGATAAAGGCCAGTGTAGCTGTCAGTTTTACCCGCGGGTCCAGTTTATGGATGACGGAATCCGCCTGATAATACTGGCCCAATGTAATATCTCGTATCATACGTATCTCCTAAGAATTTCCTGTCTTGCCTCTTCGATGGTAGTGACATCGGTGCGCACCGGTATTCCCCGCGCGGCAAGCGCCTGCATGATATAAGTCACCTGCGGCGCCGCAAGCCCTACCTGCTCTAACTCTTTATAATGCTGAAAGACCTCACGCGGCACGTCATCATAGAGCACACTGCCGCGGTTCATGACAATGATCCGTTCCACATATTTAGCTACATCCTCCATACTGTGGGAGACTAAGATCACCGTGATGCCGGTCTCTTCCTTTAGTTTGGCGATCTGATCCAGAATCTCATCCCGGCCTTTGGGATCCAGGCCAGCCGTGGGCTCATCCAGAATCAAAATTTCCGGTTTCATGGCAAGCACGCCTGCGATCGCCACCCTGCGCTTCTGTCCGCCCGAAAGGTCAAAAGGTGACTGATAAAAATAATCATCCTCAATCCCCACCTGCTTTAAAGCCGCATAGGCGCGAAGTTCCGTCTCCTGCTTGGAAAGGCCAAGGTTTTTCGGGCCAAAACACACATCCTTAAAAACGTCAATCTCAAAAAGCTGGTGCTCCGGATACTGGAATACCAGTCCCACCTTACTGCGCAGTTTCTTCTTATCATAGTCCTCCGCGTGGATATCTTCGCCATTGTAATAGATGCTGCCGCTCGTTGGCTTGATCAGTCCGTTCAGATGCTGTACCAGCGTGGACTTGCCGGAACCGGTGTGCCCGATCAGCCCGATAAACTGTCCGTCAGGTATCACCAGGTTCACATCCTTTAAAGCATGCACCGCCAGTGCCGTATCACCGCCGTATATATAGTTTACGTGATCCAAAATCAAAGACATTGTCCTGTTCCCTCTTCTATCCGTCCTATCCTTTATATTTTGCCGCAAGTACTTCCGTTAATTCCTGTATCGTCAAAATTCCATCCGGCAGGTCCATGCCGCTTTGTTTCAGCTCATACGCTAAAAGCGTCACCTGTGGCACATCCAGACGAAGATCCTTCAGTTCCTCCACCCTGGAAAAAATCTCCCGGGGCGTGCCCTCCATAGCCACATGTCCCTGATCCATGACATAGACCATGTCTGCGTGAATGATCTCTTCCATATAATGGGTGATCAGGATGACTGTGATCCCCTCCACATCATTGAGCGCACGCACGGCCCGGATCACCTCTTTGCGCCCATTGGGATCTAACATCGCCGTGGGTTCATCCAGAATAATGCACTTGGGATGCATGGCGATCACACCGGCAATGGAAACCCGCTGCTTCTGTCCTCCCGAAAGCTTGTTAGGCGAATGTTTCCTGTACTCGTACATGCCCACCGCTTTCAGGCTCTCTTCCACCCGCTCCCAGATTTCCTTAGTGGGCACACCCATATTCTCCGGCCCAAAGCCCACATCCTCTTCCACCACCTGGCCGATGATCTGGTTGTCGGGATTCTGAAAGACCATCCCCGCCTCCTGGCGGATATTCCAGAGTTTACTCTCATCCTGAGTGTCCATGCCGTCCACCCATACGGTGCCCTCTGTGGGATAAAGAATGGCATTGATATGCTTGGCAAGCGTGGACTTACCGGAACCATTATGGCCGAGGATGGCTATAAAGTCGCCCTGCTTCACATCCAGATCCACCTCATCCACCGCCCGGGTAATGCCTTCCACATTCCCCTCTTCATCCCGTCTTATATATTCAAATACCAGTTTGTCTGTCTTTATGATTCCCATTTTAATCCTCATTCCAGCACATTAAGCTCCATTGAAACGATATACGGCATAAATCTAAAATTTACGCCTGCCATACCAACGCCTATTGTACTAGATTATGCTGAAAAAAACAAGGTTTGGTATACGCGGGAGTTCTCAGAACTGTTGATAATTGAATAGACTTTGCATCTTAGCTGTGATATACTTGTATTGTCACAGCACAGGCCACAATATAGAAAGCAGGTGATGATATGCCAGCAGGTATTGAAGTTACGAAACAAGCACTTGATGATTTTAAAAAGATTCAAAAATATATGCTTCTGGCAAGAGAAGAAAAAGCCGAAAAAACCTATGCTGAATTAAAAGAAGAATACTTAACAATTAAAGCATTATTACAGGTCTCAGGCGTTAATCTTGCAGATATTGATAAAATCAAAGAGTAAATAACAATTATATCACATAATTCAGGGTGTAAAATCTATTGTATCATGAAGGCTTTACACCCTTTTAATTTGCCACAATTCATAACAGTATCTATAGAAAATTAAAAGGGATGTGCTATACTATACACAGACAATCCATTGAGAAAGAGTGGTGACATATATGTCAGAAAATAATTTTGGTAAGAACACGAGAAATAAAGGAAAAAATCCCGGAAATGACAACCATGCCATATTAAGGCGGCTTGCAGGGCCTGTGATTTTCCTGCTATGTTTTATCATGGTATGCGCCTTTCTCGCCCAATACCTGACCGGTTCGGAAACACTTACCGAATATGCGCAGAACAACCCTGAATTGGCTTACGGCGCTGCCGGAAGCGCCCCTGCTCCGACAGACACACTCTCTCAGACTCCCCCTTCGCAGACAGACACAACTGCCGAAAGTAAATCTCACGTGCCGGAAAACACCGCAAAAAAAGACAATACAGCAGATACCTCAACAACAGAAAACAGCAGCCAAACGCCAAACGCTGCTGTCACCCCGGAAAACAATCCCACATATACTACAGATGAGAATAATACCAAGGAGCCTTCCGAAATGAATAACACCCCAGAGCGCACCACATACCAGCCAGGATTCTATTACGAGCCTTTGACTGAAACGGTCAAGCAAAAAATCACAGGGATTTCCTACCCCGAAAGCGGCTGTACAGTTCCTTACGAGGACTTACGGTATGTAGGACTGCTGTATCATGATTTTAATGGAGAAGAACAAACGGGAGAACTGATCTGCAATAAAGACATTGCACAGGATATGATAGAGATTTTTTATGAATTGTACCAAAATGATTATCAGATAGAGAAAATCCGCCTGATCGATGAGTACAATGGCGATGACACCGCTTCCATGGCAGACAATAATACCTCCTGCTTTAATTATCGGGTGGTGGACGGCACCACAAGCCTCTCCAAACACGCCTACGGCCTCGCCATTGACATCAATCCTTTCTATAACCCCTACGTAGTCTTTAACAAAGGCGGCACAGGCAATACTTATATCTCCCCCGCAGGCAGTGAGATCTATGCGGACAGAAGCCAGGATTTTGCCTACAAGATCGATGAGAACGACCTCTGCTACCGTCTTTTTATCGAACATGGCTTTACCTGGGGCGGGAATTGGAATTCCAGCAAGGATTACCAGCATTTCCAGAAAGTACAAAAGTAATTTGCTTCGCAAATAACTTTGCGAGATCCGCTTCGCGGACTCGGATAAGCGGAGGACTTTCCTATACCATAAAAAGAACCCCGAAGACATTACCACGGTATCTTCGGGGTTTTATATATTATTTTCTCTCGTTTGCCCGCATTTACTCCGGAATCCTAAGCACCTGCCCCACGCGCAGCGCATCACTGGTCAGCCCGTTCAGATTCTTGATGGCATCCACCGTTGTGCCAAAACGGTTGGCAAGAAGCCACAGCGTATCTCCCGGACGCACTGTATACAAAAAATATCCCGTGCTCTGGGACACCGGTATCCGCAGCACCTGACCGATACTTAAATTGTCGCTGGTAAGCCCGTTGGCCTGCTTGATCGCATCCACCGTTGTGCCATAACGATTGGCAAGAAGCCACAGCGTATCTCCTGAGCGCACTGTATATTCGATCATGTTCCCTGGATCAGGTGTTGGATCTGGCGCCGGCTGTGAGGGCGGCACATTCTGCCCGATACCCTGATAGGTTCTATATAAAGAATTCCATGTAGCCGGGCCCACAACCCCGTCTGCCACCAAACCCATCTGCCGCTGAAAAGCCACCACCGCCTCTCCGGTCTTACTTCCAAAGATACCATCCTGTCCCGGGCTCGGAATACCGGCATAATATTCCGATATGACATCCAGCAGATATTGCAAGGTAATGACATCCTGCCCCCGGGAACCCTGCCTGAGTACTGCGGAGGGCGGAACGGTTCCGATACCGAGCGAAGTTCCTTCGCTGTTCAGTTCTGCGAGCCTGGTTACCGCAGTATACAGGTTCGAAATTTTGTACCATGTCGCTTTCCCAACGATACCATCCGTGGCAAGATTAAAAATACTCTGGAACTTCGTCACAGCCGCCCTGGTGCTCTCCCCAAATACACCCGTCTCATCCGTGATTGTCGGAATCGCCGGATAGTTTCTCCGGATTCTGTTCAAATAAGCCTGTATCGTCTGCACATCAAGTCCTGTGCTTCCTACCCGCAGCGGCGTCCCCGGATAAGAAGTCACCACATTACTGATCGCATTGGTTTCCGCAATTTCTATGTCGTCCGGATAGTAATTTCTCAAAATCCTGATCGGCGTATAGCCCTGATTTGCCAGCGTGACCGTTCCCCACTGTGATAATCCTGCACAATTTGCTGTTGTTCCATTGCAATAAGAAGTAAAGTAGGGTGCCTTCTGCCCCTGCCTGCGGACATATTCATTAAAAATCTGATCCACAATACGGCTGATGGATTCATAGATTGGCCTTCCATAGACAAAGTACTGATCATATGCCGTGCTGTTTGTGATATCGAAATTATATCCCTTTGCCTGATACCATTCTGTAAATACTCTGTTTAACGCAAATGTGATGATCGCATAGATATTCGCCCGCAGAGCCGCCTCCGGCCAGGTTGGATAAATTTCACTGCTGGCAACATTTTTCACATAATCTACAAAAGGAACCTGTATGTTGGACGCAGCGGAATCCGGCGTCCCCATATGGACCGTGATCGGATTCGGAATCACCACCTGGCGCAGTACATAGGGAGAACCCAAATCCCCTTCCGGCCCGTCCTGGTCACGCTGTCCGCTCATTGACACAGCCGGCGCTCCCACTACGATCCTGGTCTGTTCACTGTTTCGCTGATCCTCCTGCATGGGTATCAGGGAAAGCGGCAGGACTGCCAATTCACCATCAAAAATAGGGATATCAGCGACATACAGGGTGTTAAACCCCTGCGCCTGTGCAAGTACATTATAAGTTACATAGGGTGTGCCCTGAAAATTTTCATTCTGTGAATAACTCTTGTCCACAGTTTCTAACGACACACTTCTCGTCTCGCCATTCTCATCTGTCGTCAACTCATAAATCCGATTCTGTTCATCATCCAAAACACGGATCTGTACGCCGCTCAGGGGAAGCGCGTCATGCGCCGTTCTGGCCTGCATCATCAGATAACCAACTGCCATAATTCATTCTCCTTCATAGCCATAATCTTTTAATATACAGATTGATATGCTATAAAATATGATGAAACGTGCTGACCAGTGATACATTTTAAGCAATAAAATTTGGCTGGAGCGATTCTTTGCTTATATATGGCTTGAACATCTTGACAATAGCGAAACAACCGCCCCCTTCACAGGTGCGGTTGTCTCTACACAACATTACCATAACACTTGGAACTCTATTCCTTCAGGCTGTATTAACCAAGTAAGGACAATGCCAGCTGGTTGGACTGATTTGCCTGGGACAGCATCGATGTGCCAGCCTGCTGTAAGATATTGTTGTTGGAGTACTGTACCATCTCCGTGGCAATATCCGTGTCGCGGATCGCCGCCTCTGCGGAGGATGTGTTCTCCACAATGTTATCCAGATTGTTGATTGTATGCTCCAGCCTGTTCTGGATAGCACCGAGATCACTTCTCTGCTGGGATACTAAGGAAAGTGCACCCTTGATGAAAGCATTCAGGGAGTTGAAATCCTGAACCGTTGCAACAGTCTTATCAGAACCTTCTCCGCCTGCTTGCAGCATCATGAAAGAAGTCACCAGTTGCAGTGCAACACTAGACGTCATATATGTCTTAGCGTAATGATCGCCATCCAAAGTGGAGAATGTCGTAGTGGTCTTATTGCCTGCCGAGCCAATCATAACGCTCTGGCTACCAGCCGGCTGGGCTGTAAAGGTTGTAGAAACATAAGATACCCCCGGACTCTTAACCAGATTATTATAAGTAACCTTGGTATACAGTTTGGTATCAATGTTTGTAGCAAGACCAAACATACTCATATTATTGATACTGATATCAATATGCTGACCAGCCTCTGCACCTACCTGGAGGCCCTTGATAAAGGAACCATCCAACAGGTTCATCTCATTGAAGGTAGTGGTACTCTGTACACGGTCAACCTCACTCATCAGCTGCCTGATTTCCGCCTGAATGGATGCACGATCTGTTGTGGTCAGAGTGCCGTTTTCACCCTTAACTGCCAGTTCGTTCATTCTCTGTAACATATCCTCAACTTCGTTCAGTGCACCTTCTGCGGTCTGCACAACGCTGATGCCGTCCTGTGCGTTGGCGGAAGCCTGGGTAAGTCCCCTGACCTGTCTTCTCATCTTTTCAGAGATAGAAAGCCCAGCTGCATCATCTGCTGCACGGTTGATCTTATAACCGGAAGATAATTTCTCTGTAGACTTTGCCTGAGAACTTGTGGTAAGTCCCAACATTCTGTTAGAGTTCATTGCTGTGATATTGTGTTTTACTACCATAGTGTTACCTCCTTGTGTTTGCTGACGGTAATTCCTTTTACCGCCACTATCTTGTTTTTGGTTTCTATAATAAATCCGGAGTCCCCAGGATTACTCCGGTCTATTACCATAATGCCGTCATCCTTAAGACTTCTTGTGTCTGTCATTCATCACGATTCTTTTCTTTCGATATTTCTGTTCCAATTCTGGCGCCGCATAGTAATGATCAATCTTCGCCCTGTCCTCAGATGTCTTGGCATGGTTTTCCAGCGCCCTGCTCCTCACCACATTAATCTCTGACGGTACGTCCAGCATGACTTTCGTATGATTTCTGCTCCCACCCAGAAAAACAATCTTGATATTGTCCCCGATCTGGATGTATTCTTCTGTATTGACTGTCATTCTAAGCATTGATATGCCTCCTTGCATTTGCTTCCAAGTGCGCCGCCCTGTGCATACTCCGATGCAACTTTTTATATTAAAATGTTGTATGATGGAAAAATTAGGCAGAAAATCTTCTGACTTTCCAAAACAATTACAAGGAGGACTAAAATCATGAGTACAACGTATCCGATCAAAACCAGAAAATCTTTAGAAATGTTTAAGGACTATTACATCAATATCCGGCCCAATCCCCGCAACTATGCAATGATCGTCACCGGACTGAATACCGCGTTCCGCATCGGTGATCTGCTAAAGCTGCAATGGAAAGATGTCTGGAATAACCTTACTGGAAATTTCCGCACGCACATCTGCATAGAAGAACACAAAACCGGCAAGCTTCGTGTCGTCCCAATTAATAAATCCGCCAGAGATGTTCTGGAAGAATACCGCCGTTTTTGTAAACAGACTGCTCCTGAGGACTACCTGTTTCCCAGTATGCGCAACAAAACACAGCCGCTCTCCCGCTATCAGGCATACCGTATCATCAAGACAGCCGCCCTGGCATGCGGCCTCGATGAACATATCAGCTGTCACTCCCTGCGCAAGACCTTTGGCTACCATGCCTGGAAACAGGGCACGCCGCCTGCAATGTTAATGGAACTCTACAATCATTCTTCGTATGGAATCACCAAGCGATATCTTGGCATAGAACAGGATGAAAAAGATAGTGTATATCTGAAAATAGATTTATAAAAGTATCCGCCA
This sequence comes from uncultured Lachnospiraceae bacterium, assembly GCA_946566685.1. Taxonomy (GTDB): domain Bacteria; phylum Bacillota; class Clostridia; order Lachnospirales; family Lachnospiraceae; genus UBA3282. The sequence goes on along the minus strand of CAMNXA010000046.1, from coordinate 4,450 downwards.
ATATCATTTTGAAAAACGTCTGGCAAAAAAATTTAAAATTTTTAATAAAGGGGTTAAGTATTCTTGTTATGAACCGATATTATATATGTAACGGAGTGAGATACAACATTTTAATATAAAATGTTGTATCTTTTATTATGCACTGCTTTCATACTGTTTAGTCTACTAAAAAAAGACTCAGGCATATTGCCCAAGTCTTTCTTCTTTGTCTTTATTCCTTATTAGTGCTACAGAAATCCATGTCTGCCGTTTATACTAACTCCAACACAACTTCCATAGCCGCATCGCCCTTACGGGGACCAATTTTGATGATCCTGGTGTAACCGCCGTTACGGTTCGCATATTTCGGCCCATACTCATCAAAGAGTTTCTCTACCAGATTTACCTGTTTGGTATTTTTCTTTTTGCCTGCCGCTGCCGTAGGCACTTCCTTGACAGGATATAACACCTTTAACATCTGCTTTCTTGCATGTAATCTGGAGGGAAGGTCTTTCTTGATCTCTTTCTCCACCTCATCGTATACGGTCACGGTAACACCGTTATCGATACGCAGGATCTTACCGTCTTTGTCACGGTGTGTCTCAGAAAGAACAGCCTTTGTATCCTTATCGATGATCTGTTTTACTCTCTTGCCGTCCTTATCCTTGCGGGCTACTTTTGCAGTAACCTTAACGGTCTCGAAATTGTCCTTCTCTTTAACCGCCATTGTGATCAGACGTTCTGCAATCTTGCGTACTTCCTTCGCTCTTGCCTCTGTGGTAACAATCTTTCCATTATAGATCAGTGCTGTTACCTGACTTCTAAGTAATGCTTTTCTCTGGTCAGATGTTCTGCCCAGCTTTCTGTATTTTGCCATATCCGGCTCCTTTCTCACGGGATCTGCCCGTCATGGTGCATTCGGCCACGCACTTTGGTCTTACTTACCGAATGTAGATAAACTGTTCCATTTATGAGCCCGCCGTCCAAGTGCACTTTGGACTTATCCTGTCCGGCTTCTTACTTACGCCTCGTCCGCAGGATTCAGCTGTAAGCCTAACTCCTTTAATTTCGCAAGCACTTCCTCCAGAGACTTACGACCAAGGTTTCTCACCTTCATCATATCCTCGGAAGTCTTGTTGGTCAACTCTTCGACTGTATTGATACCAGCTCTCTTTAAGCAGTTATAGGAACGGACAGACAACTCCAATTCGTCAATGCTCATCTCGAGCACTTTTTCCTTCTCGTCATCTTCCTTCTCCACCATAACCTCTGCGGTCTTGGCATTCTCAGACAGGTCAATAAAAAGACTTAAGTGCTCACTTAACACCTTCGCCGCCAGACTGACAGCCTCATCTGGAACCAGAGTCCCATTGGTGTATACATCTAAAGTCAGCTTATCATAGTCTGTGATCTGACCAACACGGGTATTTTCTACAGTAACATTAACTCTCTCTACAGGTGTATAGATAGAGTCTATCGCAATGACGCCAATCGGCAGATCCTCTGACTTATTCTTGTCAGAACTTACATAGCCTCTGCCTCTCGTAATCGTCAATTCCATGTACAGTTTGGTATCCTTGCCACTCAGAGTGGCAATCTCCATGTCAGGATTTAAAATCTCAATATCCTGATCTACCTGAATATCTGACGCACGTACAATACCTTCGCCTTCATACTCAATGTATGCCGTCTTAGGTTCATTGGTATCGCTGTTGTTCTTGATTGCAAGACTCTTGATGTTCATGATGATCTCAGTCACATCTTCCTTGACACCGGGGATGGAACTGAACTCATGTAAGACACCTTCGATCTTGACCTGGCTGACTGCCACACCAGGCAGGGAAGACAGCATGATTCTTCTTAAGGAATTACCCAGAGTAATGCCGTAGCCTCTCTCTAAAGGTTCCACAACAAATCTGCCGTATTTCTTATCTTCCGAGATCTCTACCACTTCAATATTGGGTCTCTCAAAATCAAACACTCAAATACCCTCCTTTACGAGCATGTTGTTATACCACCGTCATCATGTACCACTAACTTTCTAACTCATACTAAGTCACACAGAGAATTCCCGTCCTGTGGGAATTCTCTTACGGGAGACGGAGTTGTGTAACAACTCCTAGATGTTCTTAGCGAAACAGCCTTTGCTGTTGAGCTCTAGAACATCTTCTCACGTTATTATTTGGAGTACAACTCAACGATAAGCATTTCGTTTACCGGAACATCAATCATTTCTCTTGTAGGGAGGTATTTCACTGTCGCTTTCATTGCCTCCTGGTCTACCTCAAGCCACTCCGGAACGAGTCTGCCACCCGTCACCTCGAGGATATCTTTGTATCTCTGTAAGGATTTAGCCTTCTCTCTCACTTCAATCACATCGCCTGCCTTCACCAGGTAAGAAGGAATCTGTACAGGCTTGCCATTTACTAAGAAATGCTTATGTCCTACAACCTGTCTTGCTTCCCTTCTGGTTCTCGCAAAGCCCATTCTGAAGACAACGCTGTCCAGTCTGCTCTCCAGCATAACCATAAGGTTTTCACCGGTCATGCCCTTCATTCTGTCAGCTCTTTCATAATAATTTCTAAAAGGCTTCTCAAGTACACCATAGATGAATTTTGCCTTCTGTTTCTCTCTCAGCTGCAAGCCGTACTCACTGATCTTCTTGCCTGCTCTGGGTGATGTCCTGTTGGACTTCTTATCATATCCTAAAAACGTAGGATCAAGATCAAGGGATCTGCATCTTTTTAATACTGGTACTCTGTTTACTGCCATTGTTCTGGCTCCTTTCTGATTTTTGTTTACAGTACCGTATATGAATCGGCAAAAGCCGCCGATAAATACCGTACCTTCTTCCAAACGTTAATTATGAATCATTCCACTAAACGCGGAGAATCGTGCTTTGTACGATTCTCTGGATGTTCATTTTGCAAAGCAAAATGAACATCACAATTAGACACGACGTCTCTTAGGCGGACGACATCCATTGTGCGGTACCGGTGTTACGTCACGGATACTGGTCACTTCAAGACCACAAGCCTGCAAAGCGCGGATAGCCGCCTCACGGCCCGAACCGGGTCCTTTCACCATAACATCCACAGTCTTTAAACCATGAATCAGAGCAGCCTTTGTCGCTGTCTCAGCAGCCATCTGTGCCGCATATGGAGTAGATTTCCTTGAACCTCTAAAGCCAAGACCACCAGCACTTGCCCAGCTTAACGCATTACCTTCGTTATCTGTCAGTGTAACGATGGTATTGTTAAAAGAAGACTGGATATGTGCCTGTCCATGTTCAACGTTTTTCTTTACACGCTTTTTTGTTACTTTTTTTGCAACTTTTTTAGCCATACTAAACTAACCTACTTTCTCATATTCTATTACTGTTTCCTGGTAACCGTCTAAAGTCCTGCCATGCAGGGTTAGACTATTTCTTCTTATTCGCTACGGTTCTCTTAGGACCTTTTCTTGTTCTTGCATTGGTCTTTGTCTTCTGACCACGAACCGGAAGACCTTTTCTGTGGCGGATGCCTCTATAACAGCCAATCTCCTGAAGACGTTTGATATTGAGAGCTACCTCTCTTCTCAGATCACCTTCCACCATGTAATCCTGTTCAATGATTTCGGCCATTCTCTTTACCTCATCGTCAGTCAACTCTCTGACACGGGTATCCGGATTCACATTCGCCGCCTCCAGAATCTTGTTCGCGCTTGCTCTGCCAATCCCATAAATATAGGTTAAGCCGATCTCCACACGCTTTTCTCTCGGTAAGTCAACACCTGCAATACGAGCCATTTACGTTTCCTCCATTTCCTTTGCAGAGCGGTCACAGAAATACAACATCCCTTATTTCCGCTCTTCTTCATGCATTTCGTATGCTTTGCATACGTGATACTAATTGATTGGGGTAGGTTCTACCCAACCGGATCAGGTATCCGATCTTTCCAAACATGATGTTGGTATCAAAAAGTAATCTCCCTTAGGCCCATCCATCTATATTATATCCGTCATTTTCCTCAATGGAAAAAGAACGGAATCGCAGCCGCTCATAATATATCAGGACAAGAACCCCTTTCTTACTGAAAACTACGGGGATTAACCTTGTACCTGTTTATGTTTCGGATTTTCACAAATTACTCTGATCTTTCCTTTTCTTTTAATGATCTTGCACTTTTCGCAAATCGGTTTTACTGATGATCTGACCTTCATCTCAAACCCTCCTTTCAAAAAAGACCGTTTTACATTATACCATCAACCCCTTATTTTGGCAAGAGGTAAACTAAACTTTTCCAGAGCTTTTCCTGCGCTGCATAAGGCAAATTCTGCCGCCCCGGAAACCGCTCGAAAATTACTGCCGAGAATTGCTTGCAATTCTCGAGATCGAACTCCGTTCAATCTTTTATTTGTCTCTCCAGATAATCCTGCCTTTGGACAGATCGTAAGGAGATAATTCCAAAGTCACCTTATCACCGGGCA
>CAMNXA010000045.1 GCA_946566685.1 uncultured Lachnospiraceae bacterium | reverse complement strand
ATATCAATGATTCCAAGAAACTGTCCGAAAAAAAGAGAGAGGAACTCTATGAGATTATCATGGAGAAAGCCGTGGCGGTGGGACTGGGATACAGTACACCACAGCGGATTGATGAGATCAATATCCTGCAGGCCACTTATGAGGCCATGCGGGAAGCTATCGGACAGCTTGGTGTGGTGCCGGATATCCTGCTGAATGATGCGGTGACGATTCCGCAGGTGGATATCAGGCAGGTGCCCATTATCAAGGGAGATGCGAAGAGCATATCTATTGGAGCGGCCAGCATTGTGGCCAAGGTCACCAGGGATCGGCTGATGGCAGAGTATGACAAGGTGTATCCGGAATATGGTTTCGCGGCGAATAAAGGGTATGGTGCGCAGATGCATATTGAGGCTCTTAAGAAGTGTGGGCCCTGTCCGATTCACCGCAGGACATTTATTACACATTTTTGTGAGGTGTGACTTTGAATCTGGGAAATATTTTTAAGAAAGATAGTCGGACAGTCAGGACAAATGATACCAGCAGGGTATCGGAACCCATGAGTAAGGGAGAACGACTCTATCGTCTGCAAAATGAAATCCGGGCGATGAAACCCGGGCAGACCTTGCAGGGGACGGTGGTGAACAGGAATGGGAATTCCGTGCAGATCGAATTGGCCCAGGATTTCAGCATCAATGCCAAGATTGACCAGAGCGTGAGTTTGGCTATGGGGCAGATGATGAGTTTTGAGATCAAGGCCAATAATGGGTCTTTGTTATCTCTGGCGCCCCTGTATACCAATACGGCCAATACGGCCACGATTCTGCGGGCGCTGGCGGCGGCAGGCCTGCCGGAGACCGCGGGCAATATCGAGATGGTGGCGGCCATGATGGAGGAGGGGATGCCGATCGACAAGGAATCCATCTTAAACATGAGCAGACAGATTCTGGAATTCCCGGGACAGAATCCGGCATCCATCATACAGATGACGAAACTGGGACTGCCAGTCACAGAGGCGAATATAGAGCAGTTTGAGCATTATATGAACGCCAGCCATCAGATCCTTGGCAGTGTGGAGACCATTATGGATGAACTGCCGCAGGTATTTCAAGAGTTGATGGCGGCAGGTAAGGAAGGCCAGGCTTTTGCTTTCTATGAAGCAGTGCTGAACATTTTCACGGAAGAAACGGATGGAAGCGTTATCCTGCAGGGACAGCAGGGAGCAGAACAGCCGGCTGGGGAGCAGGCAGCGGTACAACAGGAAAATGCCTCCCAGACACTGGAGCAGGCGGCCTCTCAGGATAAGGGGCAGACCGGGACACAGCCGGCAGGAGGACTACAGGAAGGTGTTGGGCAGGCAGATACAAAGCAGGCACAGGATGCGGCACAGACATTACAGGCCGGGGCGGATGAAGCGTTACTGCACATGGCAGATACAGCCGGGGAGGAAGGCGGCAGACCGGCCGTCCTCACCGATAAACAATGGAACAGTCTGGCTGATATGTTAAGAAATCTTGGCGCAGACGAAGAGACTGCGGGACAGATACAGAAGGGAGAAATCCCGCCCAGGGAAGTGCTTGACCTGGTGCGGGAATTGCTGCCAGGAACTATACATGACCAAACTATGGCCAAAGGGATGGAACGGCTTCTTGGCGGAAAAGAATTCCAGAATCTCTTGAAAGCAGAAATTGGGAAACAGTGGCTGATCGAGCCCAGGGAAGTGGCCGATCCCAAACGGGTGGAGCAGCTTTATGAGAAGGTCAGGGAACAGACGATGCGGCTGCATCAGGCGCTGGCGGCAGTAGAAAAGGGGGATGCGCCGCTTGCCAGAAGTGTGCAGAATCTACAGAACAATGTGGATTTTATGAATCAGATGAATCATATGTATACTTACGTCCAGCTGCCGCTTAAGATGTTTAGCAACAATGCTCATGGGGATCTGTATGTCTATACCAATAAGAAAAATCTGGCGGCCAAAGATGGAAATGTGAGCGCCCTGCTGCATCTGGATATGGAATACCTGGGGCCTCTGGATATCTATGTGACCATGCAGAAACAGAAGGTCAGTACGAACTTTACGGTACAGGATGAGAGTATCCTTGATCTGATCGAGAAGCATATCGATCTGCTGCATGACCGTCTGGCCAAACGGGGGTATGATTTCAAGGCTAATATGCAGATTAAAGAAGAACAGGAAGAACAGGATTCGGAATCCATTATGAGGACGATACTGCACCAGCAGAAGAATATTTCTGTTCTGAGCAGGACTTCCTTTGATATGCGCGCATAGTACAAGAAGAACTTCTAGAGCTCAGCAGCAGAGGCTGCTTCGCTAAGAAGTTCTAGTCTTGTACAAGAGAATTCCCTGGAAAGCGGGAATTCTCTGAGTGGTGTGGAAGTAAGTGATGATAGTGAGGGAGGAAAGGAGCGGGAATGGCTTTGGAGGATAGGAAACGGGAGAAACCGAAACAGGCGATTGCCCTGGAATATGATCCTGATGAGGCGGCGCCGCGGGTCATAGCTTCCGGTAAGGGAGCACTGGCGGAACGTATCATAGAGAAGGCAAAAGAGGCGGATGTACCGGTTCATCGGGACGATAAACTGGCGGAGACACTGTCGCGTCTGGAGATTGGGGATATGATTCCGCCGGAACTCTACGAGGTGGTGGCGGAGATTCTTGTCTTTGTGGATTCTATGGACAAAATCAGAGCCAAGATGGCGAAAGGTCATTGAATATGAATACGAGAGAAAAAGGGGCACAGAAAGAGCAGCAGGTCTGTGCCTGTTTACTGTCTGAAGGCGTGGAGATTCTGGAGAAAAATTTCCGTTCCAGACAGGGTGAGATAGATATCATCGGCCGAGACGGAGAATATCTGGTTTTTTTGAAGTCAAGTATAGAACCGGAGACCGATGCGGCAGTGCGGCAGAAGCGGTGGGAAGCGCCAAACAAAAGAAGATATGTCAGGTGGCTGACTATTATCGGATGAAGCATCACTGTGCGGAAGATACACCAATACGGTTTGATGTAGTGGCTGTGGACGGAGAGCGGATGCAATGGATTAAAAATGCCTTCGCATATGTGTCCAGACGGTAGGGACTGCATGGCTGCGGGGAATTGCAGAGAACTGCGGGGTAAAATCAGTTAAAGAAGGGATCAGTATATGGAATTGTACAGACATCAGAATGACAGACAGATGAAACAGAATCGGCTGGGTGAACTGGAATACCTCACCTTTCCGCTGCTGACGGAAACCGGTATGGTCAGGCATCTGTTTTCTACCAGGCTTGGCGGCGTCAGCGAGGGAATCTATGCCTCCATGAATCTGAGTTATACCAGAGGGGACAGAAAGGAAGCAGTGGATGAAAACTACAGGCGCATTGCCGGGGCGCTTGGCTGTCGGGTGGAAGATATCGTCTGTTCTGACCAGACGCACACCACCAATCTTAAGATCGTTGGCAGACAGGATGGTGGTAAGGGTGTTATCAGGCCCCGTGATTATCATGATATAGACGGACTTTTGACGGATGAACCGGGTATTGTTCTGGCTACCTTTTATGCGGACTGTGTTCCTCTGTATTTTGTGGATACGAGGCACCATGCCATTGCGCTGGCACATTCCGGATGGCGTGGAACTGTGGCCCGGATGGGACAGTGTGTGGTGGAGAAGATGAAAGAGGTATATGGAACTGCACCGGAGGATATTGTATCGGCAGTGGGGCCTTCTATCTGTCAGGATTGCTATGAAGTCAGCGAGGATGTGGCGGCGGCTTTTCGCAGAGAATTTTGCAGGCCTGGCCAGGAGCAGCAGATTCTGATCGCTAAAGGCGGTGGGAAGTATCAGCTTGATCTGTGGCGTGCCAACGAGATTGTGCTGACGGAGGCGGGGATTGCGCCATCCCGGATTCAGGTGACAGATCTTTGCACCTGCCATAACAGTGAGTATCTTTTTTCCCATCGGGCCAGTCAGGGAAAGCGGGGCAATCTGGGCGCTTTTTTGGGATTATTACAGGAAGTAAATTAAGAAACAATTAAAGAATTTCCCATCTATTCCTTTATGTTTCTATGTTTGAATGATAGTATACGAAAGCACAAGAGAGGTGAAAACACATGGCGAATATTCTGGTATGCGATGACGACAGGGAAATTGTAGATGCAATCGAGATTTATCTGTTACAGGAAGGCTACACGATCTTTAAGGCTTACGATGGACAGCAGGCGATCAAGGTGTTGAAGGAACAGCAGATACATCTGCTCCTCATTGACATCATGATGCCGAAGCTGGACGGGATTCATGCAACGCTGAAGATCAGAGAGTATTCCAGTATTCCGATCATCTTCCTTTCTGCCAAATCAGAGGACAGTGATAAGATTCTGGGCTTGAACATCGGCGCCGATGATTACATTACAAAGCCCTTTAATCCGCTGGAACTGGTGGCAAGAGTCAAATCCAACCTGCGCAGGTACACAACGCTTGGAAATCTGAACACAGAGAACAATGCTCTTTTTCAGGTGGGAGGGCTGTGTATCAATGACGACACCAAGGAAGTGACGGTGGACGGGGAAGGCGTGAAGCTGACGCCTATTGAGTATAATATCCTGCTGCTTCTGGTGAAGAACTGCGGAAGGGTATTTTCCATCGATCAGATTTATGAGAGCATCTGGAATGAGGAGGCAATCGGCGCAGACAATACGGTGGCGGTACATATCAGACATATTCGGGAAAAGATTGAGATCAATCCCAAGGAACCCAGATATCTCAAGGTAGTGTGGGGCGTAGGTTATAAGATCGAGAAACAATAGGAAGGTAAAGAGATGGGTAAAAAAGAGGAGAAAGAGCGAAAGCCGAGAAAACAAAGGAGCGGCATGAGAACCCTCTGCCGTATATTACAGCATGTGTCGCTGGCTGTTATGGCGCTTGCCCTGGTGGTGACGGTGGCCAGTACAACCGTGCGGATCGAGGGATTTCGCGGGAATGGCAGTTACACCAGCTATACGCGCTATTCCAGCAAAGAGAAGAACTTCGAGGATTCTGATCTGTTCAATACTATTTTTGGCTATGCGATGGCGGATATCATCCGTTTTGGCGTGGTGAGCAGTCAGATGGAGACGAAGGGGGAATTTGATGGCAGTAAGGTGGTGGATGTGACTGCCTATAATTGCAGGGACACCGGACTGCCGGAGCAGTATGTGACAGCCAGTTATTATCTGGAAGATTTGCTTAAATGGGCCAACTATGGGTTTGAATATGTGCCCACGGACATGACCAGGGAGCAGGCAGATAAGTTTCTAGCGCCCATGACCAAGGTCACGATGGTGGATTCCAAGAGTAAATACTATAATACTTCGGATGCCAGTTACCTGAAATCCGATATCCAGAGTTATACTTTTGTAAATGATGTATCTGCCAATCAGATCCTGAAGCCGGGCAGTGACGGGGGAGATGGATTCGTGTCGGATTATCAGCCTGTCAACGAGCTGGGGGAACACAGGGATGCAGAGGCCAGTGAGGCTACAGGCAGTATGGATGAAGACGGTACTCCGGTGTATACCTACTATGTGATGGTGAACCGCTATAAGACGGCAGAAGACAAAAATCTGGAGGAGTATGTGTCTGACTGGACACTTTATCAGGAACTTTGCGGGAATGTGAAAAGCGCTGCGGAAAACCTTGCCTATAATTACAATGAATATATGGATTATCGGGATTACTACAGCATGGAAAACTCTAATGTGCGCTACCTGATCGCCAAGACTGTGGGAGATGAGGTGCAGTACTATAGCAATTTGAAAGAGGGAGATCCCGACCAGGAGTCAATTCTGGAAATGATGGAAGGATTTACGGAGTATGAAAGCAGCCACAAGCTGCCAGAAGGGAAGTTTATTTATTATAGTCCTTCTGAGATGATTTATAAGACGAACACGACTATCGAGGAGAATACTGTCCGCAAGATTCTCCAGGGATATGATTATGCGTACCCGGAAACAGTGAAGATATGGATTGATGTGGACACCTCTTATCCGGTCAGGGATGCCTTTACCCAGGGGGCGGAGTATCTTCCATATCTGTGGCAGTGGTCTGCGGTGCTTCTGATTGCAGGTATCTTATACCTGATACTGTTTTTCTATCAGACTGTGGTGACAGGACGAAGCCTGGACGAAGAGGGGAACAGATATACCAGATTACAGTCCTTTGATAAGGTGCCTACAGAGGCGGCGCTTCTGATCGCGGCCGGTGTGGCGGTTCTGACAGTGTGGGTGCTGATCGTAGTGACAGAACTAGCAGGTGTGGATGTCACCGACCTGGCTTATTGCAGAGAGGCGCTCCATGACGATTGGTTCAAGGGTCTCATATTAGGCAGCGTGTTTGTGGCAGATGTGTTATTTACTTTCTTTTTCTATAGTCTGGTCAGGAGGATTAAGGCCAGGACTCTGTGGAAGAACAGTTATCTCTACAGGCTCATGTGCCGGGCGAAGAAGTTTGCCTGGAATGTGTATGATAACGGCAGTATTGTAGTCCGTACCTGGATTCCATACGGGATTTTCCTTGGACTGAATCTGTTCCTGGTACTGTGGAGCAGGAGAAGCGGAGGTGGGTTCCTGTTTTTCATAGCGGTGATTGCAGATATCCTGGTAGGTATTTTGATTTACAAGGACACGAAGGAGCGACAGGGAATTGTAAAGGGCATTGAGACGATTGCCGGCGGGAAAGTGGATCACCAGATCAACACGGCAGATCTGCACGGGGATAATCTGACACTTGCCAACTCGGTCAACAGTATTGGGAAAGGCATTAAAGATGCGGTAGAGATCAGTATGAAGGATGAGCGTATGAAGGCGGATCTTATCACCAATGTATCCCATGATATTAAAACGCCGCTCACCTCCATCATCAACTATGTGGATCTGTTAAAGCGAGAACAGGTGGATAATGAGAAGGTGCAGAATTATATCCGTGTGTTGGATGAAAAGTCCCAGCGCTTAAAGCAGCTTACGGATGATCTGGTGGAAGCCAGCAAGATTACTTCCGGCAATATCAGCCTGAACTTTGAGAGGATTAACCTGACGGAACTGATGAACCAGACCATCGGGGAGTTCTCGGAGAAGTTTGAACAAAAGGGACTTACCACCGTGATGAATGTCAATACCCAGCAGACGGTGATAGAGGCGGACAGCCGCAGGATCTGGCGGGTGATGGAGAATCTGTTCAACAACATCTTTAAGTATGCAATGACAGGTACCCGTATTTATGTGAGTATTGACGGACATAAGGATGTGCCGGAGAATGTTGTGATCTCCATCAAGAACATATCTGCCACGCCGTTAAACTGCAATGCGGAAGAATTGACGGAGCGCTTTATCAGAGGAGATGTTTCCCGGACAACAGAAGGGAGCGGGCTGGGACTTTCCATAGCCAAGAACCTGACAGAAGCGCAGAAGGGGACATTTGAGATTCAGCTGGACGGCGATCTGTTTAAAGTTATCCTAACATTTCCGGCGGCGGTAAGCCAGGAACAATAAAGAATTGAAATGATCAGGAAAAGCTGTGATATCAGGCAGTTTTTCCTGATTTTATATAAAAATGCCACGGTGGATTACGGCGCCGGTTCAATGTCCTGACACAATAAAACAGTAGACTTTTGAGCAGGAACTTGCTATAATAAACGAAATATAAATTTCCGATGTCAGTGGTGTCTGTGAGGCGTTGTCATTTTCATTTTATCCCTGATTTAACCGCAAATAAATTATAGATATCGCAGGAAAGAATGGGTAGTAGATATGGATCATCTGGAGTCTGGTAAACAGCAGGAAATGCATTTTCCCATGATGGAAAATGCGGAATATCAAAGGGCGCAGAAGCAGGAAATAAAGATAGGAAAAGAACAGGGACTGGATGTTTCGGTCTATGCCAATCCGGAGTTTAACTGGCTGCAGATGGAGCAGATTCGTATGGGGCTTAAGGACAATGTAAATGCTGCCGTCTATGCCAATCCCAAGTATAGCTATGAGACCATGCGGCAGGTCAGACTCGGTCTGTATTCAGCGACTGATCTGATGCCTTATGTCAAGCGGGGATTTATCGAAGAAGATTTGGAGGAGATCCGGCTTGCACTGCTTAACAGGCTGCCGTTAGATCAATGGATCAAGGATGATATGTGTGCGCCGCAGATTCGGGAGATTCGGATCGGTTTGTGTGAAGAGTTAGATATTTCTCCTTATGCGGACAGCAGATACAACTGGATGCAGATGCAGGAGATTCGTCTGGGACTGGAAAAAAAGCTGGATGTATCTGTTTATACGAACTATCTGTACAGCCATGCACAGATGAGGGAAATCCGTCTGGGAATGGAGGCAGGGCTGGATGTATCCATTTATGACAGCCTGGTTTTTTCAGCCACGGATATGAAGGAAAAGCGTCAGGAGATTATCAACAAAAAGAGATCCAGCGGACACACAGAAGAGAAGCCGGTTAAAGAAAATGAGAGCGCCAATAAGTCATTTTTGGAATCTCATAGGAAGAATGAGTTTGTGATTTCCATAGAGGAGAACGGTAATAAGGCATATGCCTATATTCCGTGGGTTCCCGGTAATATGGTCACCAAGGAAGACATTTATCATGACCTGGAGAGACGGGAAATCGTTTATGGAATCAAGCATGATGCGATTGCAGATCTGATTGATAAGAAGAGATTAAATGAGAAAATACTGATTGCGGAAGGAATACCGGCCCAGAGGGGAGAGGACGGATGGTTTGAATTTTTTGTCCGCCTTGATCTGCCCCGTATTCCGGCGCCGCTTCCGGATGGCAGTGTTGACTATGTGAACATAGAAGCTTTTGAGATGGTGGATGAGGGAGAAAAGTTAGCCGTCTATCATCGGGCGCAGAAGGGAATCAGCGGAAAGAACATTTACGGAGAGAGCATACACGGGGAGAATGGTACCGAAAAGAAACCGCTTCGAGGTGTTGGTTTTACGGTTGCGGATGACGGTGTGACCTATATTTCCAAGATGAACGGCAAGTTTGAATACACGGCTGGACGTATCACGATCACCAATGTCCTGGTGGTGCGGGAGAATGTCACTGCTGTTACCGGCAAGCTGGAAGTGGACGGTTCCGTGTATGTGGTCGGCAGTATTTCTTCCGGCGGTTATATCAAGGCCAGCGGGGATATCATCATTGAACAGAATGTGGAGACGGCCAAATTGATTGCCGGTGGCAACATCATGATCAAGCAGGGAAGCTGTTCCAAGAACGACTGTTTTATTGAGGCAGGCGGTGAGGTTTCCGGCAGTTTCTTTGAGGCAGTCAATATCAGTGCCGGAGGCAATGTCAAAGCCAACTACATCATGAACAGTAACATCAACACCATGGGCAAGGTAGTCGTTTCGGGAAGTAAGGGTGTACTGCTTGGCGGTACGATCAGGGCAGTAAGAGGCGTGGATACGTATAATCTGGGAAACAGACTGCATATTAAGACAATTCTGGATGTGGGCAGGAACGAACTGTATGACAGACGGCAGATGGAGTACGAGAGAGACCGTGACAAACTCCTAAAAGAACTGGAGGGTCTGGAAAAACAGCGGGATAAGGTACTTGCGCTGTGTGCTGCGGGTAAGGAAGTCCCGGAAGAGATACAGCGAAAGATATATGCAGCGATAGAGGTGGAAGGGCAAAGACTGGCAGATCTGGACGGAGAATCTTCCAAACTGGCCAACTTGACGGATCAGGTGATGACGGAACCTGTTTATGTCAGAGGAAGGGCATACGAAGGCAGTCTTATCATTATCAATGCCATCAAATACATGCTTCCAGCAGAGGTGAAGAGGGTTATCTTTAAACTTAAGAATAAGCATTTTCTCATGTTAAGTTTTTAATACACGGCCGGGATGCACAGTTAAAAATAAAAAGCATGGAAAGAGAATGATATGAAGCGTGACACAATTTTAATTTTTGAAGACAATCCGATAGACAGGGCTATTTTGGTAGAACTGTTCCAGGATGATTATAAGATCCTGGAAGCAGCCAATGGCAAAGAGGGAATTGCGCTCTTAAACAAATATTATGCGCAGATTGCCCTGGTGCTGCTGGATAATCTGATGCCTGTGATGGATGGGTTTGCGGTACTGGAGCATTTGAAAGATAAGAATATCATGAGCAAGATTCCCTTTGTTATGATCACGGGGGAATATACTTCGGAACTGGAGAGAAGAGGCTATGAGTATGGTATTGTAAGTTATCTGAAGAAACCATACCAGTCTGATGTGGTAAAACAGGTGGTCTACAATGCGGCCAGTTGGTTCCAGTATAAGATGCAGCTTGAATTGATGGTCAAAAAGCAAAACATCAACATCCAGAAGCAGAACAGCATTTTAAGACAGCAGGCCAAGAAACTCAGTCAGGTCAATGAGATCCTGATAGATTCCCTGAGTAATATTGTGGAATTCAGGAATATGGAGCCCAAGCAGCACATCAGGAGAATCAGGGAGTATTCCATGTGTCTGGGTGAGAGCGTGATGAAACTCTATCCGGAGTATGAACTGACGCCGGAGAAGATTCAGCAGATTGGCTGGGCTTCTTCCCTCCATGATATCGGTAAGATTGTGATTCCGGATACCATTATCCTGAAGCCCGGCAAGCTGACGCCGGATGAGTTCGAACTGATCAAGTCTCATACGACCAAGGGAGCGGAAATCATACAGCAGAGGTTACAGTTGAATGACCGGGCGATTTATGATTATGCGTATGATATTGCCAGACACCATCATGAGAAATATGACGGCAAGGGGTATCCTGATGGACTGAAGGGTGATGAGATCAGCATTGCGGCACAGATTGTTTCTTTGGTGGATGTATACGATGCACTCATTTCCAGACGTGTCTATAAAGCGGCCTATGAACCGGATAAGGCGTACCAGATGATCATCAATGGACACAGCGGGGCGTTTTCACCGAAACTGCTGAAAGCATTCACGGAAGTGAAGGCTGATTTTGAGCATCTGCTGGAGATGTACCATGATGAGAGATAAAAGAGATAAATAAGAAAGGCAGGCTTCCCGCAGCGTAAGCGGTTAGTCTGCCTTTTTTCTTACATATCCAGTGCATTCATCTCCCGGTTATTGTACTTAGAAAGGATCTGGTGAATCTTATCCGTGGGCGTGTAAATATTGGCCATGGAAGCGTCATGATTCATAAAGTCAATGATGGATGCGATAAATTTACTCATATCCGCCTCTATGTAATAGGGCTTGTCCCTCAGTTCCGGTGGTTGATAGCAGAGATTCGTGGTCACAATCCTGTCAAAATAGCATTTCTCATAAGCGTCATCGAAAGCCGCCAGTCCATCTGTAAAAAGTCCGAAGGTACAGCAGACGAAAACACGCTTGGCATTCATTTTCTTGAGTTGTTTGGCGGTGTCTATCATGCTGCCGCCGGAGGAAATGATATCATCGATCACAATCACGTCCTTGCCATCGATATTATCCCCCAGAAATTCATGGGCTACAATCGGGTTTTTGCCGCCGACTATGGTGGAGTAATCTCTGCGTTTATAGAACATGCCCGTGTCCACGCCGAGTACATTGGCAAAGTATACGGCCCTGTCCAGGGCGCCCTCATCGGGACTGATCACAATGGTGTGTTCCTTATCAATGATCAGACTCTTTTCCATACGGAGTAAGGCCCTTATAAACTGGTAGGGCGGTGTAAAATTATCAAATCCCTTGATGGGGACAGAATTCTGTACTCTGGGATCGTGGGCGTCAAAGGTGATGAAATTGGAAACGCCCATATCCATCAGTTCTTTGATGGCGTAGGCACAGTCCAGGGATTCCCTTCCGTTTCTCTTATGCTGTCTGCCCTCATAGAGGAAGGGCATGATTACATTGATGCGGTGTGCCTTGCCGTTGATGGCGGAAATAATCCTTTTTAAATCCTGATAATGGTCATCAGGAGACATATGATTCTGAAATCCGTTCATGCTGTATGTGATGCTGTGGTTACATACATCGATCAGGATAAAGATATCCTTGCCGCGGACGGAATCATCAAGGATTGCCTTGCCCTCACCGGTTCCGAAACGGGGACAGTCTACTTCCATCAGATAGTTATCTTCCATATAACCGTGAAAGGCGGGATCGTTTTTGACACTGTTGTTGAGATTCTTGCGAAAATCCACAAGATGACTGTTGACTTTTTCTGCCAGCGGAAGAGCGGATTTGTCGGTAAGAAGTTTTACCGCGGCCACCGGCATGGAATGTTCCAGTTGTTCTGTATTCGGCATTGGATCCTCCTGTAGTGTATAAGCTGTACAGACTGGAGAAATATTTCGCTGTCTGTATATCCTCTTTTTTTATATCATTATGATAGTGACACGTCAAGGAATTTCTAGTAAAATAAGGTTTTAGTAAAGTATAAAAAAGATAAAAACTTTACAAGTGCCGGTAGATGGTGTAAAATCAAGCGGTATCATTGACATATAATGGAGGATGAGATGAGCAAGAAGAAATCCAAGCCGATCGTGGCGGTGGTGGGAAGGCCCAATGTGGGCAAATCCACACTGTTTAATGCTCTGGCGGGTGAGAATATATCAATTGTAAAAGATACGCCGGGGATTACCAGAGATCGTATTTATGCGGATGTGACCTGGCTTACTTTGAACTTCACATTAATCGATACCGGCGGTATTGAACCGGAGAGTAAGGACATTATTCTTTCACAGATGCGGGAACAGGCGCAGATTGCCATCGATACGGCGGATGTGATCATTTTTCTGGTGGATGTGAAGCAGGGATTGCAGGATGCTGATGCCAAGGTGGCGGACATGCTCAGACGTTCCAGGAAGCCTGTGGTGCTGGCAGTCAATAAGGTGGATGATTTCCAAAAATATATGGCAGATGTCTATGAATTTTATAATCTGGGCATCGGAGAGCCTTATCCAATTTCAGCAGTGAATCGTCTCGGGTTCGGTGAACTGTTGGATGAGGTGAGTTCCTATTTTGATAAGGAGGCGGCCGAGGAGGAAGAAGACGATCGGATCAGAGTAGCGATCGTTGGCAAGCCCAATGTGGGCAAATCTTCCATCATCAATCGACTGATCGGGGAAAACCGCGTGATCGTTTCGGATATAGCAGGCACCACCAGGGATGCCATCGATACGGAGATTACCCATGATGGCAAAGAATATGTGTTTATCGACACAGCGGGTCTTCGCAGGAAGAATAAGATCAAAGAAGAACTGGAACGCTATATGATCATTCGGACGGTGGCGGCCGTGGAACGGTCGGATATTGCGGTCCTGGTCATAGATGCGGTGGAAGGTGTGACCGAGCAGGATGCAAAGATTGCGGGTATTGCGCATGACCGGGGTAAGGCGGTTATCATCGCAGTCAACAAATGGGACATCATCGAGAAGAACGATAAGACCGTAAAGGAGTATACACAGAAGATCAGGCAGGTGCTTTCCTTTATGCCCTACGCGGAAATCATCTTTATCTCGGCTGTGAGCGGCCAGCGGCTTATGAAGCTTTATGACATGATCGATGCCGTATATGAGAATCATTCCATGCGTGTGGCAACGGGCGTACTCAATGAGATTATGGCGGAGGCGGTGGCCTTACAGCAGCCGCCTTCAGATAAGGGCAGAAGACTGCGGCTATATTATATTACGCAGGTGGCAGTAAAGCCACCCACCTTTGTAGTTTTTGTCAATGACAAGGAACTGATGCATTTTTCCTATCAGCGTTATCTGGAAAATCAGATCAGAGACACCTTTGGGTTTGTGGGGACACCTTTAAAATTTATTATCAGAGAGAGAAAGGAAAGTAAGTAAAAGTGGAACGGATAATTTGCGTACTGATCGGGTATGTGTTTGGACTCTTCCAGACGGCTTATATTTATGGGAGACTGCATGGCATTGACATCAGAAATTATGGAAGCGGTAACGCCGGTACCACAAATACCCTGCGGGTGTTCGGCACTAAGGCCGGGCTTTTGGTGCTTGTGGGAGATATCATGAAATGTATTCTGGCGGTGGTGCTCGTGAGTTATCTCTTCGGCGCTTCCCATCCGGGGATGGTTTATCTGCTTAAGATGTATGCGGCCATGGGGGCGATTATTGGGCATAACTTTCCTTTTTACCTGAAATTTAAAGGCGGAAAGGGAATCGCGGCCACAGCCGGACTGATTTTATCTTTTCATCCTTATCTGATTCCTGTAGGTGTGATTTTGTTTTTCGGGGTGTTCTTTACAACCCATTATGTTTCTTTAGGATCGCTTCTGGTGTATATCGGTTTTATGGTGGAACTGGTGATTCTGGGACAGAATGGTGTCTTTCATATGTCACAGCCGTATCTGAATGAGATGTATATACTGGCGGGGTTCCTGACAGTGATGGCGTACTATAAACACAGGGAGAATATTAAGAGGCTTCTTGCCGGTACGGAAAGAAAGACTTATTTGACACACAAGAGCGAGGGAGCGGAAGAAAAGGTCGAGGAGGAAAATCATGGCTGATATCAGTATTATAGGTGCGGGAAGCTGGGGAACGGCATTGGCGGTTCTTCTTCATAAGAACGGGCATAAGATTACGGTCTGGTCCATCGTGGAAGCGGAGATTGAGATGCTTTGCAAAGAGCGTGAGCACAAAGATAAACTGCCCGGTGTGAAGCTGCCGGATGATATGGTATTTACCACGAATCTGGAGGAAGCAGTGAAGGGTAAGGATGTGCTGGTTCTGGCAGTCCCTTCTCCCTATACCAGAACTACGTCCCACAACATGGCTCCTCTTGTAAAGGAAGGACAGATCATTGTCAATGTGGCGAAAGGGATAGAGGAGAGCAGCCTTTTGACTTTGTCGCAGATCATCGAGGAAGAGATTCCCCAGGCGGTGGTAGCGGTGCTGTCCGGGCCTTCTCATGCGGAGGAAGTAGGCAGGGGGATTCCCACAACAATTGTAGTCGGCGCCCGGAAAAAGGCAACGGCGGAGTATTTGCAGAATGTTTTTATGAATGAAGTGTTCCGTGTCTATATCAGCCCGGACATGCTGGGAATAGAACTGGGTGCGGCGCTTAAGAATGTGGTGGCATTGGCAGCCGGCATTGCTGATGGTTTAGGATATGGGGACAATACCAAGGCGGCCCTGATCACCAGGGGGATTGCAGAGATAGCAAGGCTTGGTATGGCCATGGGAGGAAAGATTGAGACATTCAGCGGCCTGACCGGTATCGGTGATCTGATTGTGACCTGCGCATCCATGCACTCCCGTAACCGCCGTGCCGGCATTTTGATCGGCAAAGGCTATACGATGAAACAGGCCATGGACGAGGTAAAGATGGTGGTGGAAGGCGTCTATTCTGCCAAGGCAGCCATGGGGCTTGCGGCCAAATATGATGTGCAGCTTCCCATCATTGAACAGGTCAATAACATCCTCTTTGCAGATATGCCGGTGGATGAGGCAGTAAAGAACCTGATGCTGCGGGATAAGAAGATAGAGAATCCGCTGATTCCGTGGGATGAGGAGAATTGAAGATCTGGTTTGTAGAGTATTTGACGAAAAGGGGCTGAGCATAGTGCTCAGCTCTTTATTATGGAATTATTATTTCGAATCTGTGAAGCGAATTTCCAATCGGGTAAAGTTCGTCCTCTATATCTGTTGACAGATTTCAGTGGTGGTCTTTAACTTATTCATGGAGTACAGATGGATTCCGTCTACGCCGTGTTCTTTCAGGTCCAGGATCTGGCGCACGGCGAAGTCAATTCCGGCCTTGCGCATGTCCTCTTTATTTTCCCCATAGGTTGCGATGATATCCGCCAGTTCTTTCGGCACGGAAGAGCCGGAGAGGGAGACGGTGGTGCCAAGCTGTTTGG
Source organism: uncultured Lachnospiraceae bacterium (assembly GCA_946566685.1). Lineage (GTDB taxonomy): Bacteria > Bacillota > Clostridia > Lachnospirales > Lachnospiraceae > UBA3282. Next base: position 10,045 of record CAMNXA010000045.1, on the reverse strand, counting down.
CTACGGTGATGGGCATGATACCGGCGTGAACAGGTACTTCAATACCTATGGCACGGGCTTTTTCCATAAAGCGATAAAAATATGTATTGTCAAAAAACATTTGGGTGATCAGGGAAGTGACGCCGGCATCCACCTTTTCTTTCAGGTGTCTTAAGTCTGTATCCATATCCGGGGCTTCAAAGTGCTTCTCCGGGTAGCAGGCGCCGGAAATCTGTAATCCGGTGTGCGTTTTTAAATGATGGACCAAATCCGTGGCATAAAAGAATTCCCGTCTGTTAAACTGTTCATCGGTCATGTCTTTGGGTCTGTCCCCGCGCAGCGCCAGCACATGATTGACGCCGGCCTCCTGTAGCGCCGTACAATTTTTCTCGAGGTCTTCTCTGGTAAATCCCACACAGGTAATGTGGGCTATGGCATCAATCTTAAGTTCCTTCTGGATATAAGAGGCAATCTCGATGGTCTTACCGGCCCGGGAACCGCCTGCACCGTAGGTACAGCTGATAAAGTTGGGATGCAGTTTGGCGGTCTCATTTAAGAAACTGAATATATTGTCAAATTCTTCCTCTTTCTTTGGAGGAAATATTTCGAAGGAGAGACTTGTTTTATTGTGTTTTGCGAGTTGAGACATAGGAGGGATTCCTTTCTTGTTTTTGATTTCTGTTTGCAGGCAGATTCACCAGAAAATGCCTTGCTTTTACATCTGAAATATCGTAACATAAATTTATAACGTGTGCAATAACAGAAATCCATGAAACAGCCGGCATCAAACGGCAGGATATATGGAAAATCAAAGAATGAGAACCGGAAAGGATATCAAAAATGGGAAATACAAAGTTTGAAAGTACGACTGATTATGTGGCTTCCGAGCAGCTTTTATCCAGCGTAAATGTGGCGATTGCCTTGAAAAAACCGTTGCTTGTTAAGGGAGAACCGGGCACCGGGAAGACCATGCTGGCGCAGGCGATTGCCAATTCCCTGGGAAAGAAACTGATCATCTGGAATATCAAATCCACGACAAAGGCCCAGGATGGTCTTTACATGTATGACACGATCCAGAGACTCTATGACGGACAGTTTGGTGAGGAGGGCGTGGATGACATCGCCCATTATATTAAACTGGGGAAGCTGGGAGAGGCTTTTGAGTCAGAAGAGCAGGTGATCCTTCTGATTGATGAGATAGACAAGGCGGATCTGGAATTTCCCAATGACCTTTTGTGGGAATTAGATCAGATGGAATTTTATATCCATGAGACCAAGCGTACCGTGAAGGCAAAACACAGACCGATTGTGATCATCACTTCCAATGCAGAGAAGGAATTGCCGGATGCTTTCCTGCGCAGATGTATTTTCCACTATATTGATTTCCCGGATCAGACGCTGATGGAAGAGATTGTGAGGACTCATTATCCGGAGGTGGAGGATAAACTGCTGAAGGATGCCATGGAAGTTTTCTACTGGATCCGTTCCATGAAGGATATCCGCAAGAAACCCAGCACATCGGAGCTGATTGACTGGATCAATGCTTTGCAGATTGGCGGGATATCTACGGACAGGCTGCGGCAGGAACTGCCCTTTATCGGTGTGGTGGTGAAGAAGGATGAGGATCTGGAGACTGTCAGGACGAAGAAGGATTTTTAGCGAGAGGACACTATATGTTCAGTAAATTTTTCTATACCTTGAAGGACAAAGGATTGGAGGTCTCCTTAAGTGAATGGCTGACCTTGCAGGAAGCGCTGGATCAGGGACTGTGTCACAGCAGTCTCACGGAGTTTTATTATCTGGCGCGGATGATTCTGGTGAAGTCTGAGACAGAGTTTGATAAGTTCGATATGGCTTTCGATGAAGTCTTTAAGGGGATTCAGTCGGAGAACGAAGTGGGCAAAAATATGATGCGCTGGCTGGATAAACCGGAGATGCAGGACGTGTTTGAGGAGATGCGCCATGAGATGAACCAGGAAGTGATCACCCTGGATAAAGAAGATGTGGAGAATAAATTTAAGGACAGGCTCCGGGATCAGAATGAGGAGCACAACGGCGGCAGCTACTGGATCGGAACTATGGGTAAGACCTCTTTTGGAAATATGGGCGGCAACATGGGCGGTATCCGGGTGGGAGGCACCACCGGTTATCAGTCGGCCTTTCAGGTAGTAGGAGCCAGGAAATACCGGGATTTCAGAAATGATAAGGTGTTGGATAACAGACAGTTTCAGATGGCGCTTCGGAAACTGCGGCAGTTTTCCAGCAAGCTGGATATTCCGGAGACGGAACTTGACATTAACGGTACGGTGGATGCCACCTGCAACAACGGCGGCTGTTTGCAGATCGTGATGGAGAAACCACGCAAAAATGCGGTGAAACTGTTACTTTTGATGGACTCCGGCGGCACTATGATCCCTTATACAACCCTGTTGAATGAACTGTTCCATTCAGTGCATAAATCCAATCACTATAAGGATGTAAAGACTTATTTTTTCCACAACTGTATCTATTCGAATCTCTATAATACGCCGGAGTGTGAGAATGGGGATTGGATTGAGACAGAGTGGATGTTCCGGAATCTGGACAGTGATTATAAAGTGATCATTGTGGGGGATGCGGCTATGGCGCCGGAAGAATTATATTCCACCACAGGCAATTACAGAGGCCCGAACGGCGGGCTGTCCGGGATGGACTGGCTGATTTTGATGAAGCGGCATTATAAGAAGATTGTGTGGCTGAATCCCAAGATGGCGCCGGGACACGCGCCCTGGCGGGAAGCGGAGACAGCGATCAAAGAGCTTTTCCCCATGTATAAACTGACGGTGGATGGGCTCAACCAGGCGATGATGAAATTGATGGTGACAAGGTGACGGATATTTTTTCGTCACCTTTTTTACGGTATAGAAAAGTCCTCCGTTTATCCGAGTCCGCGAAGCGGATCTCGTAATCGAGTTATGCTCGATTTTTTTTTCTTGACTTTAACGAGTAAAAGTGCTAAAGTGTTGAAGATGGTTTTATTTTATGCATCATAGATGATGTGCCATATAGAATCAGGCATTTGATGCATATCACAGGAAGTGCAGATAGGAAAGGAGACTGACCATGTCAGCTTTGGAGGAAATTCGCAGTCGTTTTCAGAATGACCATTTTGCTACGGATGCCACGGGTGTTATCATAGATGCGGCGGAACCGGGAAAGGCCGTCTGCTCTTTGGTTTTGGAAGAGAAGCATATGAATGAGAATCATGTTCCCATGGGAGGGGCTATTTTTACTCTGGCGGACATTGCCTGTGCCGTTGCAGCCAACGGATATTCCGAGAAAAAGACAGTCAGCCAGCATGCGTCTATCACGTTTCTCTCTCCTGCAAAGGGAAAACGGTTGATTGCGGAGGCTTCCTGTCTGCGGGCCGGACGCACCACCGCCCTATATGAGGTAGATGTGAAGGATGAACTGGGTACCTATGTGGCGCACGCTACCATCAATGGGTATGTTATCGGATAAGGTATGAGCAATAAATATATCAATAAAACGTAAAAAGAGTTTTAAGGAGGAGCCATAGAATGGTAATTACAGAGTTTTTGGAGCGGAATGCACGCCTGTACGGTTCGGATACGGCGCTGGTAGAGTTGAATCCCTCTAACGAGCGTGACAGTGCGGTTACCTGGCGGGAGGCAAGTCTTATCGAGAGTGCAGGGGACGGCGCTCCTTATCGCAGGGAATTAAGCTGGGCGGATTTTGACAGGCGTGCCAACCGTTTTGCCAATCTGCTTCTAAGCCGCGGTTTGAAGCGGGAGACGAAGGTGGGTATCCTGATGATGAACTGTCTGGAATGGCTGCCTATTTATTTTGGGATCCTGAAGGCAGGCGGTGTGGCCGTGCCCTTGAATTTCCGTTACTCTGCGGAGGAGATTAAATACTGTCTGGAACTGGCAGATGTGGAAGTGTTGGTTTTCGGGCCGGAATTCATCAGCCGTATGGATGTGATAGAGAAGGATCTGCCGGGTGTACGGATGATGTTTTTCCCAGGCAAAGGAGGGCCTTCCTATACGGAAGACTGTCTGAAACTGATGGGCTTTTGTTCTTCCAGCGCGCCGCCGGTGGCGCTTGAGGAGACGGATTATGCGGCGATTTATTTTTCATCCGGTACCACCGGTTTCCCGAAAGCAATCCTGCATAATCACAGGGCCCTGCGTTCTTCCTGTGAGACGGAGCAGAATCATCACGGACAGACGAAAGAGGATGTATTCCTCTGTATTCCGCCCCTCTATCATACGGGCGCCAAAATGCACTGGTTCGGTTCCCTGATCACGGCCAGTAAGGCAGTGCTTCTGCGGGGTGTGAAACCGGAGTGGATTCTGAGAGCCGTCACGGAAGAGCAGTGTACGATTGTATGGCTGTTAGTGCCCTGGGCACAGGATCTTCTGGATGCGATTGATTCCGGGCAGGTGGAGATGGAACACTATCTGCTGGAACAGTGGCGCTTGATGCATATTGGCGCGCAGCCCGTTCCGCCCAGTCTGATTCAGCGGTGGAAAAAGCACTTCCCGCATCATCAGTACGATACCAACTATGGCTTAAGTGAATCTATAGGGCCCGGCTGTGTGCATCTGGGCGTGGAAAACATACATAAAGTGGGAGCCATTGGCAAGCCTGGCTATCATTGGGAAGCAAAGATTGTGAATGAGCAGAGGCAGGAAGTGGCGCAGGGCGAAGTGGGAGAACTTATTGTTCATGGCCCGGGTGTCATGCTTTGTTATTATAAGAATCCGGAAGCTACAGATGAAGTGCTGAAGGACGGATGGCTTTATACGGGAGATATGGCGCGGATGGATGAGGATGGATTTATCTATCTGGTAGACAGGAAGAAGGATGTCATTATCTCTGGTGGTGAGAATCTCTACCCGGTGCAGATAGAAGATTTCCTGCGCAGGAATGATAAGATTAAGGATGTGGCGGTGATCGGTCTGCCGGATGCGAGACTCGGTGAGATTGCGGCAGCGATCATCGAGCTGAAAGAGGATGTTTCCTGTACAGAAGAAGAGATTATGGAGTTTTGCAGGGAACTGCCTCGTTATAAACGGCCGAGAAAGGTTATTTTTGAAAAAGTACCAAGAAATCCTACGGGTAAGATTGAAAAGCCGGTTCTTCGGGAGAGATATTGTCATGGCAGTCTTGTAGAGGCGCAGATCAGGAACTGAAAGAGGAGAGGCGTTTTAATCGTGTGATTTGTGTTGAAGGTGGAAGTTGTACGGTGAGAAAGGAGTAATCAGGAATGGATCTTTTTATCAAATTGTTAATGCTTGTTATATTCTTCGGGGTGATGATCGGCATCGGGCTTTACTGCCGCCGCCATGCTACCGATGTGAATGGATTTGTGCTGGGAGGCAGAAATGTGGGACCCTGGCTGACAGCGTTTGCTTATGGAACCAGTTACTTTTCGGCGGTCGTCTTTGTGGGGTATGCGGGGCAGTTTGGCTGGAAGTACGGAATCGCTGCTACCTGGGCTGGACTGGGGAATGCTTTTCTCGGTTCCCTGCTGGCCTGGGCTGTGTTGGGAAGACGTACCCGTATCATGACACAGCATTTAAACAGCGCCACCATGCCGGAGTTCTTTGGGCAGCGTTTTGGGAGCAAGCCGTTAAAACTGGCGGCTTCGGCAATCATCTTTATCTTTTTGATTCCCTATACAGCCAGCCTTTACAATGGTCTGAGCCGGCTTTTTGGTATGGCTTTTGATATTGATTACAGTGTGTGTGTGATCGTGATGGCAGTGCTCACCGGTATCTATGTGATAGCGGGTGGTTATATGGCCACCGCCATCAACGATTTTATTCAGGGTATTATTATGATTTTTGGTATTGCGGCTGTGGTGATTGCGGTGTTAAACAGCCAGGGCGGTTTCCTGGCGGCGCTTGATAAGCTGGCGGCTGTGAGTGACGAGACGGTCTCCGCAGCACCGGGTGTGTTCAACTCTTTCTTCGGGCCGGATCCTGTGGGGCTTCTGGGTGTGGTAATCCTTACCAGTCTTGGTACCTGGGGACTGCCCCAGATGGTACAGAAGTTCTATGCCATTAAGAGCGAGAGCGCCATTAACAAGGGAATGATCATCTCCACTGTTTTTGCTACAATCGTGGCGGGCGGCTGCTATTTCCTGGGCGGTTTTGGCCGGCTTTTCAGCGATAAGATAGACATTGCGGCCAATGGTTATGACTCTGTAGTGCCCACTATGCTTTCCGGGCTTCCCACGATTCTGATCGCGGTGGTGGTTATTTTAGTACTTTCAGCTTCCATGTCCACACTTTCCTCCCTGGTATTGGCATCAAGCTCTACCTTGACGCTGGACTTTATTAAAGGTAATATTATTAAGGAGATGGATGAAAAAGAACAGGTGAAGTGGATGCGGGCTCTTCTGGTGGTGTTTATTGCAATCTCCGTAGTGCTGGCACTGATTCAATATCGTTCTAATGTCACATTTATCGCGCAGCTCATGGGTGTGAGCTGGGGCGCGCTGGCTGGCGCTTTTCTGGCGCCCTTCCTCTATGGTCTTTATTGGAAACGGACGACCAAGGCGGCCTGCTGGGTAAGCTTTTTGTTCTCCACGGTAGTGATGTTGGCCAATATCTTCTTCCGCGCAAGTTTTCCTGCATTATTGCAGTCACCGATCAACGCCGGCGCGTTTTGCATGCTGGCAGGACTTGTGATCGTGCCGGTGGTAAGCATGTTTACCAAGGCACCGGAGCAGAAGACATTGGAGGGGATTTTCTCCTGCTACCAGAAGAAGGTGACAGTTTCTGTGACAGATTCCATCGGCGATCAGTCTTAAGAAGCGATTAACGCTTTGGAATGGAGGAAAGTATGAAAACACTAATGCTTGGCAACGAAGCGGTTGCCAGAGGCCTCTATGAGGCGGGCTGCTGCTTTGTATCCAGTTATCCGGGAACGCCCAGCACGGAGATTACCGAGTGTGTGGCGAAATATGAGGAAGTGTATGCAGAGTGGGCACCCAATGAGAAGGTGGCGCTTGAAGCGGCGCTGGGCGCGTCTCTTACAGGGAAGCGGAGTTTTTGTGCCATGAAGCATGTGGGCTTAAACGTGGCGGCAGACCCTCTTTTTACCATCTCTTATACAGGGGTAAATGCAGGGTTGGTAATCGGTGTGGCCGATGATGCGGGAATGCACAGTTCCCAGAATGAACAGGATTCCAGACATTATGCAAAAGCCTCGAAGATTCCCATGCTGGAGCCTTCTGATTCGGCAGAAGCGCTCAGTTTTGCCAAACTGGCTTACGAGCTTTCGGAGAAGTTTGACACGGCAGTCCTGATCAAGATGTGTACCCGTGTCAGCCATTCCCAGAGTGTGGTGGAGACAGGAGAACGGGTGGTTCCTGAACAGAAAAAGTATGAGAAGAATCCCGCTAAATACATTATGATGCCGGTCAATGCCAAGAGACGTCATCCGGAGGTGGAGGCGCGCACGAAAGCCCTGACGGAATGGGCGGAGCAGACCGATATCAACCGGATTGAACCGGGGCAGGATACAAGTTGTGGTATCATCACTTCATCTACCTGTTATCAGTATGTAAAGGAAGCGTTTGGAGATACCTATCCGGTGTTGAAGCTGGGTATGATATGGCCGATGCCGCAGCAGAAGATAAAGGATTTTGCTGCTACTGTTGACAGAATGGTGGTGGTAGAGGAACTGGATGGATTTATTGAGACACATTGTAAGAATCTGGGTCTTTCCGTATCCGGAAAAGATCTGTTTACCAATATCGGGGAACTGAGCCAGAATCTGGTGAAGGAGAAGCTGGGCGGCACGGTGCAGACAGGAACCTGTCTCACGGAAGATATTCCGGCAAGACCGCCTGTGATGTGTGCGGGTTGTCCTCATCGCAGTATCTTTTATGTATTAAAGAAATTAAACCTGACGGTGCTTGGGGATATCGGTTGTTATACACTGGGTGCTGTGGCGCCTTTAGGAGCCATTGATACGACTGTCTGCATGGGTGCCTCCGTGTCAGGACTTCATGGCTTTGTCAAAGCGGGTGGTGAAGAGATGGAGGGACGGACTGTGGCGGTCATTGGGGATTCCACATTTATCCATTCCGGCGTTACCGGCCTGATCAACATTGCCTATAATGAGTCCAATGCCACGGTGATCATATTAGATAACTCCATCACAGGCATGACAGGGCATCAGCAGAATCCTACCACAGGTTATAACCTGAAAGGGGATCCCTGTACGAAGATCGATCTGGAGAGTCTGTGCCATGCGGTGGGAATTCAACGTGTGCGCGTAGTGGATCCCTACGATATGGATACCTGCCAGACAGTGATCAAAGAAGAATTGGCGGCGAAAGAGCCTTCGGTCATCATATCCCGCCGTCCCTGCGCATTGTTGAAATACGTGAAACATCCCGGCCCAATCTGTTCCGATCCGGAAAAGTGTAAGGGCTGCAAGGCATGTATGAATATCGGATGTCCGGCTATCAGCATGGTGGACGGTAAGGCGAAGATAGATGCAACGCTCTGTGTGGGATGCGGCGTCTGTGAGCAGCTTTGTAAGTTTGACGCCCTGGGTGCGAAAGAGTAAGGAGGTCGGATCGTATGGAAACAAAAAATATTATGATTGTGGGAGTAGGCGGACAGGGTACCCTGCTTGCAAGTAAACTGCTGGGCCGTCTGCTTCTTGGAAAAGGATATGATGTGAAAGTCAGTGAGGTACATGGTATGAGCCAGCGGGGTGGAAGTGTTGTCACCTATGTACGGTGGGGAGACAGGGTGTGTTCCCCCATTATAGACAAGGGACAGGCGGATTGTGTGCTCTCCTTTGAACTGCTGGAAGCGGCCCGCTATACGGAGTATGTCAAACCGGGCGGCAGGATCATCGTCAACAGCCAGCAGATCAATCCCATGCCCGTGGTCGCGGGGGCAGCAATTTATCCGGAGAATCTGGTGGAAAAGATGGCCGGCCTTGGGATTCAGGTGGATGCTTTTGACGCGCTGACGCTGGCAGAGGAGGCGGGGAGCAGTAAGGCTGTGAATCTGGTGCTGATGGGCAGACTTTCCAAACACTTTGAGTTTACGACACAGGAGTGGATGGAGGCAATCGAGCACAGCGTACCGCCCAAATTCCTGGAAATGAATCAAAAAGCGTTTGCGCTTGGACAGAGTGCATGAAAGATATAAGATGCCGTGAAGCGGCGGCGTGACAGTTAACGGGAAGCAAACAGAATCGGGAGGTCAAAAGTATGGAACGGTATTACCAAAAAGAGATTGAAACTGCGGACAGGGAGCAGATTCTTGCATGGCAGAATGAGCGTCTGGTAAAACAGGTGCGCCATGTGTGGGATAATGTGCCCTACTACCGCACAAAGATGGAGGAGAAGGGTGTTACGCCTGAGGATATCCAGAGTGTGGAAGACCTGCATAAGCTGCCCTTTTTAACAAAGGATGATCTGCGGGAGGCTTATCCCTATGGGCTTTTGGCAGCGCCATTGAAGGATTGTGTTCGTATCCAGTCCACATCCGGCACTACCGGGCGCAGGGTGGTGGCCTTTTATACCCAGCATGATGTCGATTTATGGGAGGACTGCTGTGCACGTGCCATTGTGGCTGCGGGCGGCACCAATGAGGATGTCTGCCATGTGTGCTATGGCTATGGCCTTTTTACCGGGGGACCGGGATTAAATGGCGGCAGTCATAAGGTGGGATGCCTGACACTTCCCATGTCATCGGGCAATACCGATCGGCAGTTACAGTTTATGGTGGATTTAGAAGCGACCATTCTCTGCTGTACCCCTTCTTATGCGGCTTTTCTGGCGGAGAGCATCCATGAACGGGGACTGCGGGATAAGATTAAATTGAAAGCAGGAATCTTTGGCGCAGAGGCATGGAGTGAGGAGATGCGTCAGGATATTCAGAATAAGCTGGGTATCAAGGCATACGATATTTACGGCCTCACAGAGACCAGCGGTCCTGGTGTTTCCTTCGAGTGCAGCGAGCAGACCGGCATGCACATCAATGAAGATCACTTTATTGCGGAGATTATCGATCCGGACACAGGA
>CAMNXA010000044.1 GCA_946566685.1 uncultured Lachnospiraceae bacterium | reverse complement strand
TATGGGGGTTGACGGACAACTCCATAGCTGCGGCGTCCATCATTCCTACGATCTGAGCTCCTGTGGAGGAAGCCTGATCCAGGGATTTGCTCAACATTGCAACACCGTAAGCGCTGCTCGTCTCTGCGGTGGACATAGCCATAGACAATCTTGCAATATCCATAAGATCACCTCGCTTTTCTGCAAACTATTGCCGTGTATAGTATATCACATTATTATTTTGCTGTATAGATACGGCAAAAGCAAATCTCCCCAGATGTCCGAGACCGCAAAGCGGTCCTCGTAAAGTTATTTGCGCAGCAAAAGCAAATCTTTCGGTTGTCCGAGGCCACGAAGTGGCTCTCGTAAAGTTATTTGCGCAGCAAATTACTTTTGTTGAAAATGTCTAAAGCTTAAAAAAGGATAAAATCAACGATTTCTTTCAAAAATTCACAAAAACTACATGATTACAGGTAGATTTTTTTGTAAATATAGATTAAAATAGTACTTGTATTTGTGTTTGGTCAGCAAAAGAAGGGCGGATACTTTGTATAAATTGCTATAATAGAATAAGAGGTGGGGGTATGATTTCAAATCAAATTTTGCAGAATACGATTGAGGGACTGAAAGCAATCGCAAGGGTGGAACTGTGCGTGATGGATGTGGATGGAAAGTCCGTAGCCATGACGGCGGACGAGATGGAGAAATGCGGAAAGCCGGCGGCAGAGTTTGCCAAATCTCCGGCAGATTCGCAGGAAATTCAGGGATATCAGTATTTTAAGATTTTTGACGAACAGCAGTTAGAGTACATTCTGGTTGCCGGTGGTGTGGGCGAAGATGTGTATATGGTGGGCAAGATGGTGGCTTTCCAGATCCAGAATCTTCTGGTGGCTTACAAGGAGCGGTTTGATAAAGATAATTTTATCAAGAATCTGCTTCTGGATAATCTGCTTCTGGTGGACATCTACAGCCGTGCTAAGAAACTCCATATCCAGACCGATGTCAGACGTGTGGTGCTGATCATCGAAACGGACAACACCAAGGACAGCAATGTGCTTGAGACTATGCGGACTTATTTCGGTGCGGGCAGTAAAGATTTTATTACTGCGGTAGATGAGAATAATGTCATTGTGGTCAAGGATCTGTCTGATGGCGACAGTGTAAGGGATATCGACAGGAGTGCTACTGGCGTGGCCGGATATCTGCGCAAAGAGAATTATAAGAACGTCAGGATTGCTTATGGCACGGTGGTAGGAGAACTCAAAGAGGTGAGCCGTTCCTATAAGGAAGCCAAGATGGCCCTCGATGTGGGGAAGATTTTCTTTGACGAGAGGGACATCATTGCTTACAGTGAATTGGGGATAGGCCGTTTGATCTATCAATTGCCGATTCCTCTGTGCAAGATGTTTATCAAAGAGATTTTTGACGGCAGGAGCCCGGATGAGTTCGATGAGGAGACATTGACGACTATCAATAAATTCTTCGAGAATTCGCTGAATGTGTCAGAGACTTCCAGACAGCTTTTTATTCACAGGAATACGCTGGTCTATCGTCTTGATAAACTGCAGAAAAGTACAGGGCTTGATCTGCGGGTGTTTGAGGATGCCATTACCTTTAAGATTGCCCTCATGGTTGTCAAGTACATGAAGTACATGGAGAGTTACGAATTTTAATCAAAAGAATATACAGGTGGTGAAAACGTGGCAGCAAAGAAAAGAAAGAAAAGTACGGCGGCGGACAAAGAGATCATTACACTGACGAATGTCTGTAAGGCATATTCCACAGGTGCGCCGGCGCTTAAGGATGTGAATTTACATATCAGCAGAGGCGAGTTTGTCTTTATCGTGGGCGACAGCGGTTCCGGTAAATCGACACTGATCAAACTTCTGCTGCGTGAACTTACGATTACAAGCGGATATATCAATGTGATGGGATATGATCTGTCCAAGATCAAGCATCGCAAGATTCCGAAATTCAGAAGAAATCTGGGGATTGTATTCCAGGACTTCCGTCTCTTAAAGGACAGGAATGTCTATGACAATGTAGCTTTTGCCCAGAGGATCATCCAGAAATCTAATAAGGAGATTAAGAAGAACGTTCCCAGTATATTGGCCATTGTAGGACTGGCCGGCAAATATAAGGCGAAGCCCAAGCAGCTCTCCGGCGGTGAACAGCAGAGGGTGGCGCTTGCCAGGGCGCTGATCAATCAGCCGACAATCCTTCTGGCGGACGAGCCTACCGGTAATCTGGACCCGAAGAACTCCTGGGAGATCATGAAACTGCTTGAGCAGATTAATGAAAACGGCACCACAGTCATTGTTGTGACGCATAACAGAGAGATTGTCAATGCCATGCAGAAGCGGGTGGTCACCTTAAAGCGCGGCGTTATTGTCAGCGATGAGGAAAAGGGAGGATATATCGATGAGGATTAGTTCATTTTTCTATACGCTCAGACAGGGCTTCCGCAATCTTTTCAGGAACAAGCTTTTTACGCTTGCTTCCATTGCAACGATCGGCGCCTGCCTGTTTTTGTTCGGCCTTTTTTATGCGATTGTGACAAACTTTGAGCATATTGTCAGGACAGCGGAGGAAGGTGTGTCTGTCTGGGTGTTTTTTGACGAGGGACTCGAGGATATCAGGATACAGCAGATCGGTGATATGATCGCCAAGAGGCCGGAAGTTTCCGATATTAACTTTGTGTCAGCAGAGGAAGCATGGGAAGGGTTTAAAGAGGAGTATCTGGGGGAATACGGGGATGGTTTTACAGAGAATCCGTTGGAGAATTCCGCCAACTATCAGGTTTATTTAAATGATGTATCCATGCAGACAGCGCTTGTAACCTATCTGGAATCTGTGGACGGCGTGCGTCAGGTCAACCGTTCGGAACTGGCGGCCACAACACTGACAGGTGTGAACGCCCTGATCGCGTATGTGTCGGTGGGTATTATTGCAATCTTGCTGGCGGTGTCCATATTCCTGATCAGCAACACAGTCACGATTGGTATCTCTGTTCGTAAGGAAGAGATTAATATTATGAAATATATTGGGGCCACGGACTTTTTCGTCAGATCGCCCTTTGTGGTGGAAGGAATGCTGATCGGACTGATCGGCGCCGCAATTCCCCTTGGATTTATTTATACGTTGTACAATATAGTGCTTTCCTATGTGATGGAGCGATTCTCCATGCTGTCTTCTCTCTTGAGTTTTGTGACAGTAGAGGAAGTGTTCCATGTGCTGGTTCCGGTTTCTCTGGGGCTGGGTGTAGGGATTGGATTCCTGGGCAGTTTTACGACAGTGAGAAAGCACCTTAGAGTATAGTGAGGGTAAGCATGTTGAAATATGGGAAAAGATTGATATGTCTGATGCTTTGTCTGACGCTCATGTTTACCTGTATCTCACCGGTTCAGGCGGCTTTGACCAATGATAGTATCCGGGAGAAAGAAGCACAGATCAAGAAGGCGAAAGATGAAGTTTCCGGACTGAAATCGAATAAGACAGATGTTGAGAATCTTAAGAAGCAGTTGGAAAAATCCAAGAGCGATCTGGCGGATTATGTGACACAGCTGGATGCACAGTTGATGGGCATACAGGAAAAGATAGAGCAATATAATACAATGATCACCGAAAAAGAGGAACAGATCGAAGAGACCGGCAAGGAACTGGAAGCGGCAATCGAACAGCAGGATGAGCAGTATGCGGCGATGAAGAAGCGTATTCAGTTCATGTATGAGCGGGGGGATTCTTTCTATCTGGAAATGCTTCTGGCGGAGGAGAGTTTTGCGGATATGGCCAACCGGGCCGATTATATTGAGGCGCTGTCCAGATATGACCGCAAAAAGCTGGATGAGTATGTGGAGACCAGAGAGTATGTGGAACTGTGCAAGCAGGAACTGGAAGCAGAGCATGAGGTCTTGAATGAGGCCAGAGAGGCGGTCAAAGAGGAAGAGGCGAACGTCAACAGTCTTTTGTCGGAGAAGGAAGCACAGATTGTTTCTGTCTCTGCGGATATTAACAATAAAGAGGCGGCCATCAAAGAATATGAGGCAATGATCGAGCAGGAGAATCAGGAGATCGCTGCTCTGGAGAAAGCGATTGCCGAGGAGAGAGCCAGACTGGAGGCAGAAAATGCCCGGGTTTATAATGGCGGTATGTTTGCATGGCCCTGCCCGGGTTATAAGAGAATTTCCGATGAGTATGGCAGCCGGATACATCCAATACTGGGGATTGAGAAGTTTCATAACGGGCTCGATATGGCAGCGCCCGGGGGCACCGCTATTTTGGCGGCCTATGATGGTGATGTGGCGGCAGCAGCTTACAGCAGCAGTATGGGCAATTATATTATGATCAATCACGGCAGTGGACTGTATACCATCTATATGCACTGTTCCGCATTGTATGTATCAAAGGGTCAGTCCGTGTCGAAGGGCGAGACGATCGCGGCGGTGGGCAGTACCGGACGTTCTACCGGTAATCACCTGCATTTCAGTGTTCGTCTGAACGGTAATTATGTGAGTCCCTGGAACTATCTAAAATAAGATGTAGGAGATGAATTGTTGTGAATCAAGGCGGAGATAACAATTACTATAATCATGACTATCATAATAATGGCTACGGCAGGCAGAATCCCTACTACAGTCAGCCGCAGCCACCGTTTACGCCGATGCAGCCGCAGCCTCCCCGTCACGGGAATCAAGGAGGCGGCTCATTTCTGTTAGGGCTTCTTCTCGGCGTGATCCTGACATTGTTAGTCGGCGGCATTGCGGCCGCAGGCGTCAAGATATACGATCTGGTCAAAGAAAATGATGCCAGGCAGGTGAATGGCGGCTCCGGGGGTGCGGAAAGCGTCCTGAATGAAGAGACAGAGAAGAAACTGTCCACCATAGAAGAAGTGATAGATGAGTACTATTATAAAGACGAGGATATTGATACCGATCTGATGATCGAAGGCATGTATGCCGGAATGGTAGATGCGTTAGGAGATCCCTACTCCGTATATTATACGGAAGAGGAATGGAACGAACTGATGCAGGAGACGGAGGGCATTTACTACGGCATCGGCGCCTATATCAGCCTGGATCCTACAACAGGCCTCGGCAAAATCAATGGGGTGATTGCCAATACACCGGCGGAAGAAGCAGGACTTCGGGAGAATGATCTGATCTACCTGATCGATGGGGAAAGTTCCTATGGACTGGATCTTTCGGAGATTGTGGCCCGGGTGAAAGGCGAGGAGGGAACGACAGTCCATCTGACAATCTATCGGGAGGGTGAGACAGATTATCTGGAGATTGATGTAGAGAGACGTAAGATTGAAAGCCCGACTGTCAATTATGAAATGTATGATAATGGCATTGGCTATATACAGATTACCGAGTTTGACGATGTGACGACTGACCAGTTTACAGAGGCACTGGCAGTGATCAAGGGTTCCAAGGCCAAGGGACTGATTCTGGATCTGCGCGGCAATCCCGGCGGCAGTCTGCCCGTGGTGGTAGATATTGCAAGGATGATCCTGCCGAAAGGACTGATCGTCTATACGGAGGATAAATACGGGGAACGTGACGAGTATACCTGTGACGGGCAGCACGAACTGAACCTGCCGCTGGTGGTGCTGGTGAATGGTAATTCTGCCAGTGCATCGGAGATTTTGGCAGGGGCTATCAAAGATTACGGGAAGGGAACTCTGATCGGTACCACCACCTTTGGCAAGGGAATCGTACAGCGCGTTATGCCCTTAAGCGATGGCACGGCATTGAAACTGACGATCAGTGCATACTATACACCCAATGGCAATAATATTCACGGCGTGGGTATTGAGCCAGATATTGTCTGCGAATTTGACAGTGATGCCTACTATGAAGAGGATGTAGACAATCAATTACAAAGAGCAATACAGGAAATTCAGAAAATGGCAAAGTAAAAGATTACAGAAGGAGCGTGAAGCAGTCGTAAATGCTCCGAAATGGAGAATACCATGAATATAGTATTGTTGTCCGGCGGCTCCGGCAAACGGCTATGGCCCTTATCCAACGATACCAGATCCAAACAATTTATTAAGATATTTAAGACGGCAGAGGGGAAGTATGAGTCTATGGTACAGCGTGTGTACCGGCAGATTTCCTCGGTGGACGAGAAAGCGGAGGTGACGATTGCCACCTCGAAATCCCAGGTTTCAGCCATCCATAACCAACTGGGTGAACATGTGGGAATCAGTGTGGAACCCTGCCGCAGGGATACGTTTCCGGCGATCGCCCTGGCGGCCGCCTATCTTCATGATATCAAAGGGATTGCGGAGAAAGAGCCTGTGGTGGTGTGCCCGGTGGATCCGTATGTGGAACAGGACTATTTTGAGGCGCTTTATCAACTCAGTGACCGTGCGGCGGTAAGTGAAGCCAATCTGGTGCTTATGGGCATAGAACCCACTTATCCCAGTGCCAAATACGGTTATATCATACCGGAGAACACCGAAGATATCAGCAGAGTATCTGTGTTCAAAGAAAAACCGGATGAAGAGACAGCCAGGGAATATATTAGGAGAGGCGCCCTGTGGAACGGCGGTGTTTTTGCTTTTCGCCTTGGTTATGTCTTACAGCGGGCCCATGAGTTAATCGATTTCACGGATTATGAGGATCTTTATGCAAAATATGAGACCCTCACAAAGATTAGCTTTGACTATGCTGTGGTGGAACATGAGACCATGATCGAGGTGATGCGTTTCGGGGGCATGTGGAAGGACATGGGCACATGGAACACATTGACGGAAGCAATGGAGAGTGAGGCCATAGGCAAGGCGATCCTGAATGATACCTGTGACAATGTCCATGTGGTAAACGAACTGGATGTACCGGTACTCTGCATGGGTTTAAAAGATATGGTGGTGTCGGCGAGTCCGGAAGGGATTCTGGTTTCGGATAAAACGCAATCCAGTTATATCAAGCCCTATGTGGATGAGATAGATCAGCAGATCATGTTTGCAGAGAAATCCTGGGGCAGTTTTCGCGTGATAGATATAGAAGATATGAGTATGACCATTAAAGTTACGCTCAATCCGGGGCATAGAATGAATTATCACAGCCATGAACGCCGGGATGAGGTATGGACGGTGATTTCCGGAGAGGGACGCACGATTGTGGATGGTGTGGAACGCAAAGTTATAGCCGGAGATGTGATCACTATGCCGGCGGGGACACCGCACACGATCATAGCGGATACCCTGTTGCAGGTGATAGAGGTGCAGATCGGGGAAGATATCAGTGTGAGTGATAAGAAGAAGCTTTAGAATGCGTGGATTATTTCACGTTTTTAAATCAGAGTGTCATGTAAAGCGTGTAAGTTATTGGGAACAAACTTACATGCTTTATTTTATGTTAGAGGGAATTCAAAGTATGAATATTTTATATTGACTGGACTACAATATTGTAGTACTATAAAACAAGTAGAGGAGGATTACCATATGGATGAAATAATACTTTCTGATTCTGAAAAAGAGATATTGGAATGGATGTGGCAGGAGGATAAAGAGTATTCTTACAGGGATATTGCATTACAGTTTGGGGAAGGAACGGAAAAAGGATGGAAAAAGCAGACGTTATCTACCTTTTTAACGCGGATGGAACAAAAAGGCGCCATATCTGTAAGATGTGAAGGGGAAGAACGTTTTAAGAAAAAAAGATATTTTACAGTGGCATTAAACAGACGGCAGTATGAAAGAAAACGGGCAAAAACGCTTCTGGATTCGTATTTTAACGGCTCTTTGAATCAATTTATGACAGCATTAAATGGAGGGGAGAGGTTAAGCAGTGACGAGGCTGACGAATTGAGAAAGTTTCTGGAGGATGCATAATGCTTATTCTGGCAATGACCTTTAGTGGAACTGTTGTATTCCTTGCTATTTTGTTAAGCGCAGTTTTGGGGAGAAAAGTGGTTTCTTCTGCGTGGATATACAATATGCTAAGGATTAATCTGATTTTCTTTTGTTTTCCACTGCATTTGTACAATAGTGAATATAAAGATAGATTGTTTAACATAATGGGTATTCCAAAGCAGTGGGGCGCGATAAATATGACGACAGATAACGTTATTGGGATAGAAAAGGGTGGGAGGATTTATCTAAACTTTCAGATGTACCTGATTTTAGTCTGGCTTGTTTGGATATGTGGTCTGCTGTTTGTTTTTTTCAGGAATATTTACAAGTATAACAAAGTAAAATTACAAAAATTAAATCCACAGGTGAGTCAGACAAATTATCTGGAGATATTTGACAGGGTCAGAAAAGAATTGGCAATCAAAAAGAGTGTGACTTTACTGAGTGCAAACGAGTCAGAAACGGTCTGCACAATAGGAATATTCAGGAAATTCATCATTATACCGGAAAGGGGAATGACGGACGAAGAGGTTTATTATAGTCTTAAGCATGAGTTAATTCATATAAAGAGGGCGGATGTTGTATGGCGATATATTGGTCTGCTCGCTGTATTGATAAATTGGTTTAATCTGTTAGTGTATTTTTACTTTTATATAATGTCAATTTACTGTGAACAGAGTTGTGATGCGATTCTGGTACAAAACCTTGATAAAACGGCACGAAAAAGATATGGCGAATTGATTGTTAATATGTCACAAGATGCTGAATCTGGTAAATGGAAACGTCAGATGCATTTAAGCGGAAGCAGGAAAATTATCAAATGGAGGCTGACAAGTATGTTAGAAGTGAGGAAAAGAAAGAGGTTTAAAGAAGTGGCATCCCTGCTGCTAAGTGTTGTTATCCTGTTTGGAGGTTCCCTGACAGTCTGCGCTTACGAGGAGCCTGTTGTGATTAGTGGAGAACCTGCGCTATTAGTGGTATCTCCGGATGAAGAGGTTATTAAGACATTTGTTGCGGAAGAGATGCATTTTTCGGAAGAAGAAGTATTGGATTACACGAAATTTTGGGGTGATGACGGTACCTGCTATGACTTGTCAGGGATGCAGGATGATAACATGGAAAGGGCAGGCTGTATACATTCTTTTGTGAGCGGATATATTGCAGATCATCATAAAAATTCGGATGGAAGTTGCAGGACGGATTATTATTATGCAGAACGATGCAGTAAGTGCGGGAAGGTGGAATCAAAGGGATATTCACATATAAATACATCAACAAAATGTACACATTAGAAAAATTTTTATAGGAGGTTTACTTATATGGGATTCAGCATTGATTATGACGTGGCGATCGCAGGCGGTGCCTACGATAATCGAATGTTGCAAAAGGATCGGCAGGTTTTTTCTGATGTTTCGATACCCGAACAGCGACAGGCCGCAGATGCTGCCGCGGAAGCTTTAAGGGAAAAACTGAAAGGTGTCAGTGTAAAAATGTCGCCGGAGGCTGTGGAATATATGGGCGGCATCCGGGAACGTAAAGAATCGCAGAGAGCCGAAGAGGAGCGCAGGCGTCAGGAATGTAGTTACTTATTAAACCCGGAGAATGCATTTGACCGGGTGGGGACGCAGTTTTCCATCATCAGCGGCGAGTTATCGGAAATGGGGTTTTATGATAGTCTGAGCGATGACGAGACTTTGCAGGTCGATCAACTGCTTGCCGGGATTACTTACGGCCTGAACAGTGTCTGCGGTAACCTGAAAGATGAAAGCCCCGGCTTTGAGCAATTATCTTCCCATGCGGCCAGATTTGAATTGGAATCGTCAACGGCCGCGTTGAGACAATTTTCTGAAAAATTTGTACCATCAGAGATGCGAGAAAGATTTGATAATCTGATCGATCAGTATTACGAGCATAATGCGAAAGCGTTGGAAGGATATCGTTCCTCAAAGGAGTTTTCCAATGAACTGCTTGCTGGGATTTATGACAGAACGGCTTCCAAGATGGTGCGGCCAATGAGGGAGGATGAAAAGATCATCCAGCAGGCTGGAAAAGTAAAGACGGAAGAAGCTGATTTTACTCAGGCGGCTAAAAGCTGGAAGACGTATTTCAAAAAGCTTGTCAGCGGTGAGAAATCCGTGGAGGATTCTATCACAATGATGCAGGACACCTTAAATGCGCTAGCTTCCGGGAACAGCAAAAATCCGGGCCTGATTCAGTATGTCAGTCAGTGGAATTCCTTTTCCATTGAAAATGCAAGACATTACTGGGGGCTGCTTATCTGATATGGGGATGTGGATATGTATTACCGTAATTATCTGCGCATAATTTCATTATGAAATATAACGGGGAGAAAGATGGTCATTGCTGACCATGTTCTCCCCGTTAATTTTTTATGGATGGTTTTCCTGATACTTAAATCTTAAACTCTGCCACAAGATTCTCCACATCACCTGTGAGGGCAAGCAGTCTGTCCATAGCCTCGGATACCTCTTCCAGATTCGCTGACTGTTCGGTGACCACAGCGCTTACTTCATTGATTTCCGTCACATTATTATCGGCAGCATCCTTGACAGTGCCCATACTGTCCATGGCCTCTGTGATTCTGTCGGTCAGGACTTCCACACCTTTTATGATATCTTCCACATTATTATTTACTTCGTCCGTAC
Source organism: uncultured Lachnospiraceae bacterium (assembly GCA_946566685.1). Taxonomy (GTDB): domain Bacteria; phylum Bacillota; class Clostridia; order Lachnospirales; family Lachnospiraceae; genus UBA3282. Next base: position 15,781 of record CAMNXA010000044.1, on the reverse strand, counting down.
CGGCTGTAATGATCTCAAAACTTTCCTTCGCTTCCCCGGTCATCTGGTTGCCTTTTTCCAGCTGGTCGAGGCTTTCCCTGAGGCGGGCTGTCATCTGATCTGCCTGATTACCTACTGATTCGATCATCTTTCTGATATGTGTTGCCGCGGATTGGGAATCGTCTGCCAGATTCCGGATTTCCGTAGCCACCACTGCAAATCCCTTGCCTGCTTCGCCCGCTCTCGCTGCCTCAATAGAAGCATTTAAGGACAGCAGATTTGTCTGGGATGCGATAGAAGAAATAGATTCCAGCGCTTCCGTCATGCCCTTTGTATTTTCTCCAAAGGATGAGAACACGACTTCCATCTCGCGCATGGAGCGGTTGACTTCCTGCATTTGTTCCACATAAGCCGTAATCTTCTGCATACCATCTCTGGCATTGTCCCTGGTCTTGCCGGCATTTCCGTGAATGGATTCAGCATAATTCGCCATGTTCCTGGCTACATCTTCCATGTGTTTAATTTGTTCGCGCGTGCGTATGACTTCGCCCTGCTGTCTTTCCAGTGCCGCTAACATACCGTCCACTGCGTCTGCGATGCGGGTGCCGCCCAGGGCATTCTCATCTACGCTGGTGTTTACGGTGGTGGTGGATTCCTTCAGTGACGCCATATTCGAGGCAACCTCGCTGATCAGGTGCACAAGGTTTCCTTTCATTTTATTAAAAGCTGTGGCGGCACGTCCTACCTCATCCTGACTCTTTACCTTAATGTCTTCCTCCGTCAGGACGCCCTCTGACATGACGGTCAGTTTCTTTTGCAGTTGTATGATCGGTGCCGTTATACTCTGCGTCAGGGAGAAAGCGGCAATCATAACGATGATTACGGTAATGATAACAGCTATTACAATAATAAGGAGAGTGTGCCTAAAGTCATTTTGAATCTCATCCACGATCATTGTGCTCCGGCTAATCTCGGATGCCAGAAGCGTTTCGGCGCTGGAACTGACGAAACTCATATTATTGCTCATATCCTGCGCAGCGTCCAGTCCCGCCGAGGAATAGGTATTTCCACAGGCGGAGAGGACTTTGCGATAGGAAGCAATGAATTTACCTGTCTCGGAAGCGAATTTATCATATTGGTTCCGCATTTCCGTATATTCAGTCCCCTGAGGGAGGTCTTCGCCCACTTCCGCTACATATTGCTCCATTGTGTCTATGGTTTCGATATGTCCGCTTGACGCAATATCTCCGCCGACACCGCACATAGTAACTACCGTGCGGCCCAGATAGGAGGAGTTATCTTTTATGTATGTTACTTTACTGATGCTGTCGAGGATCCGGGAATACTGGGAATTGTATTCGCTGGACCTGAAGATCAGCACCGCCATCAGTGCGATAAACACTACCAGAGTGCCCAGAATACAGGCGTTGATTTTCAGTCTGATTCCGGCCCCCTTACTGCTTGTTGTTTTCTGCTTTTTAACCCTCATTCACTGCTCCTCCCTTATCTGTGTATACCCGACAATATTAAATATAGTATACCATATTGGGGGAAGTAAGAGTAGGCCTTGGGATGGTTTATTATATTTTTTCTTCAAAAAAGAAAATAAGAACAAATGTTCTAAAATACTGTACAAACACAAATGGGTATGCTATAATCAAAACTGCTTTTATAACGAAAAATAAATGTATAAAACTGGAGGTGGTTTTCATTTGCGGATGAGAACTATTAATTATACGATAAAATATTATGTTACATAATTTGGAGAGGTTAGCGGGTATGCAGGGACATGAGATCATATTATATCAGCTAGAAGATACTAATGTTTATGTGAATGTCTTTTTTTAAGAAGAAACATTTTGGATGACACAAAAAGTAATGGCAGAATTATTTGGTTGTACAGTGGATAATATTTCATTGCATTTGAAAAACATTTATAATGAAGAAGAATTGGATGTGGAAGCAACTACCGAGTTTTTCTCGTTAGTTCAAAAGGAAGGCGGGAGAAATGTTAGCCGAAAAGTAAAATGTTTTAATTTAGATGCAATCATTGCTGTAGGATATCGTGTAAATTCAAAAAAGGCCACTCGATTTCGGCAGTGGGCAACGAAAACATTAAAAGAGTATATCATTAAGGGCTTTGTGCTAAATGATGATATGCTAAAAATGGTACCCCTTTTGGAAAAGATTATTTTGATGAATTATTTAGAACGTATCCGGGAAATCAGGGCAAGTGAACGTAGAGCTTATCAGAAAATCATGCGCCAGATGGCAAAGTGCTAAAGCGAGATATAGGGATTGCTAAGAATTATTTAAATGAAAAGGAATTGTTTCGTTTAAATAGACTGGTAACAATGTTTATTGATTATGCTGAATTGATGGCAGAAGATGAGATTTTAATGAGTATGCAAGACTGGGTAGAACAAACGAATCAGTTTTTGGTAAATAATAGACGGGAAGTATTATCGGGAAAGGGACATATTTCACATGACGTTGCTTTAAAGAAAGCTGATATAGAGTATGAGGTTTTTCGGGTAAAACAGGATCAAGAATATGTTTCAGAGTTTGATAGAGAAGTAGAGAAATATCTCAAGGGAGAATTATAATTGATAAAAAAATGAGATAAGAGTTCAACAAAATATTATATCCTAAGAATAAGGAGGATTATCCTTCTATAGAGTTTTTACAAGAAAAATACGAAATGAATATATAGAATTCAGATTTTGTTGGAGTATATTTCCTTAAGATAGGCAGATTACATATAAAGTATTATGAATAGAGGATACCATTATGGATCATTTTGAATTAGTATCAGAATACCAACCCACCGGCGACCAGCCCGCAGCCATCGAAGCCCTGGTCAAAGGCTTCAAAGAAGGCAATCAATTCCAGACTTTACTGGGGGTTACAGGTTCCGGCAAGACCTTTACCATGGCCAATATCATACAGCAGCTCAACAAGCCCACTTTGGTCATAGCGCACAATAAGACCCTCGCGGGACAGCTCTACGGTGAGTTCAAGGAATTTTTCCCGGAAAATGCGGTAGAATATTTTGTGTCCTATTATGATTATTACCAGCCGGAAGCCTATGTGCCTTCCACAGACACTTATATTGCCAAGGATTCCTCGATCAATGATGAGATTGATAAACTCAGGTTGTCCGCTACCGCTTCCCTGACGGAGCGGCGGGACGTGGTGGTGATCGCCAGCGTGTCCTGTATCTATGGTCTGGGAAGCCCGGAGGAATACGCAGGTATGAGTATGTCTCTGCGCCCCGGCATGTGTAAGGATCGTGACGAGGTGATACAGGGCCTGATCGAGATGCAGTACGACCGCAATGATCTGGATCTGGACAGATGCTGTTTCCGGGTGCGGGGAGATGTGGTGGAGGTCTATCCGGCTCAGGGCGGCGATTATCTGATCCGTATTGAGTTCTTTGGAGATGAGATAGACCGGATTGCACAGACAGACCCTCTTACAGGGCAGGTGCATGCCACGCTGGAGCATGTGATGATATACCCGGCATCCCATTATGTGGTGGCACAGGAGAAGATTACGGCGGCCTGTAAGGAAATTGAGAAAGAACTGGAAGGCAGGGTCAAATACTTTAAGAGTGAGGATAAGCTGCTGGAAGCCCAGCGGATTTCGGAGCGGACAAACTTTGACATCGAGATGCTGCGGGAGACGGGATTTTGTTCGGGGATTGAGAATTATTCCAGACACTTAAACGGGATGGCCGAAGGTGAGCCGCCTTTCACGCTTTTGGATTATTTCAAGGATGATTTCCTGATCATCATAGATGAGTCCCATATGACGATTCCGCAGATACGTGGGATGTTTGCAGGGGACAGATCCCGTAAGAATACATTGGTAGAGTATGGGTTCCGTCTGCCCTCTGCTCTGGATAACAGGCCGTTGTGTTTTGAGGAGTTTGAACAGCATATTGACCAGATGCTCTTTGTGTCGGCCACACCTTCCGATTATGAGGCAGCCCATGAGCTGTTCCGCACGGAGCAGATCATAAGGCCTACGGGTCTTTTGGATCCGGAAGTGGATGTACGGCCGGTGGAAGGGCAGATTGATGACCTGATTTCAGAAATTAACAAAGAAGTGGCGGAACATAATAAAGTGCTGGTGACCACTTTGACCAAACGGATGGCAGAGGATTTGACAGCGTATATGAACGATGTGGGTATCCGGGTGAAGTATCTGCACTCCGATATCGACACGCTGGAACGGGCACAGATTATCCGTGACATGCGTCTTGATGTGTTTGATGTGCTGGTGGGTATCAATCTGCTGCGGGAGGGCCTGGATATCCCGGAGATATCCCTGGTGGCAATCCTGGATGCGGATAAGGAAGGATTCCTTCGATCCGGCACATCACTGATTCAGACCATCGGGCGTGCAGCGCGTAATGCCAAAGGGCATGTCATCATGTATGCAGATGATATGACGGATTCCATGCACATGGCCATTTCAGAGACCAACAGACGCCGCAAGATGCAGCAGGCCTACAATGAGGAGCACGGTATCACACCGCAGACCATACAGAAAGCGGTTCGGGATCTGATCAGTATCTCCAAGACCATCGCCAAGGAAGAATTGAAATTTGAAAAAGATCCGGAATCCATGAGCAGACAGGAACTTGAGAAACTGATTAAGGATGTGGAGAAACAGATGAAGAAGGCGGCGGCAGATCTCAACTTCGAAGCGGCGGCAGAATTGCGCGACAGGATGGTAGACCTTAAAAAGAAATTGAGGGATTTTGATAAAAATTAGTGAATGAAGGTATTTTTGGTACGGATTTGAGATTTTACTGAGTGGAATCATGAAGATTCGTGTAAGATGGTATGAGGCAGGAGCAGAATATTTAGAACGGAGAATAAAGATGGAAGATACGATTAAGATGCGTCCCCGGGAGTACATTAAGATTCGGGGAGCCAGTGAACATAACCTGAAAGAGATAGACATTGATATTCCAAGGAATGAATTTGTGGTGCTGACGGGACTATCTGGTTCCGGTAAATCCTCCCTGGCCTTTGATACAATCTATGCAGAAGGACAGAGACGATACATGGAATCCCTCTCCTCCTATGCAAGACAATTCCTCGGTCAGATGGAGAAGCCGAATGTGGAGCGGATTGACGGGCTTTCCCCAGCCATTTCCATTGACCAGAAATCCACCAACCGCAATCCCCGTTCTACGGTGGGTACGGTGACGGAGATTTATGATTATTTCCGGCTGCTCTATGCCCGCATCGGTATCCCGCACTGCCCTAACTGCGGTAAGGAGATTAAGAAACAGACCGTAGACCAGATCGTGGATCAGGTGATGGCACTTCCGGAGGGCACGAAGATTCAGCTTCTGGCGCCAGTGGTGCGGGGCAGAAAGGGTGAACATGCCAAAGTATTCGAACGTGCCAAGAAGAGTGGTTATGTGAGGGTGCGTGTAGATGGTAATCTTTATGATCTGTCTGAAGAGATCAAGCTGGAGAAGAACATCAAACATAATATAGAGATCATCGTGGATCGTCTGGTAGTCAAAGCGGGAATCGAGAGGCGTCTGACGGATTCGGTGGAAAATGTATTTGCCCTGGCGGAAGGGCTGATGATTGTGGATGTGATTGATGGGGAATCCATGAATTTCAGTCAGAGTTTTGCCTGCCCGGACTGCGGTATCAGTATCAGTGAGATTGAGCCCAGAAGCTTTTCCTTCAACAACCCGTTTGGAGCCTGCCCGGAATGCTTTGGGCTTGGTTATAAGATGGAATTTGATGTAGATCTGATAATACCTGACAGAAGTGTCAGCTTGAAAGATGGCGCCATCGCGGTGATGGGATGGCAGTCCAGCGGTGACAGCGGAAGTTTTACCAATGCAGTACTGCAAGCCCTGGCCAGAGAGTATAAGTTCAGTTTGGAAACACCTTTTGAGGAACTTCCGGAGAAAGTACAGGATGTGATTATCAACGGCACGGACCGCAAAGTGGATGTGTATTATGAGGGCCAGCGGGGGAAGGGCGTGTACCCCATCACCTTTGAGGGCGTGATCAAAAATGTGGAGCGCAGGTACCGGGAGACCGGTTCCGAGTGGAGCAAACAGGAGTATGAGAGTTTTATGCGGATTACGCCTTGTAAAGAATGTAAGGGGATGCGTCTGAAAAAGGAATCCCTGGCGGTGACAATCTGTGACAAGAATATTTTTGAGATTACTTCTCTGTCCATTGCCAAGCTGCATGAATTTATCGGGGAGATGAAGCTGACGCCCACCCAGGAACTGATTGGCAAACGTATCTTGAAGGAAATTCGAGCAAGGGTAGGATTTCTGATGGAAGTGGGACTGGATTATCTTTCCCTGTCCAGGGCCACGGGAAGTCTTTCCGGCGGAGAGTCCCAGCGTATCCGTCTGGCAACACAGATTGGTTCCGGTCTGGTAGGTGTTTGTTATATTCTGGACGAGCCCAGTATCGGCCTGCACCAGAGAGATAACGATAAGTTGATTGCTGCCCTCAAAAATCTGAAAGATATGGGCAACACGCTTCTGGTAGTGGAACATGACGAGGACACCATGCTGGCGGCGGATCATATCGTGGATATCGGGCCGGGAGCAGGATCTCACGGGGGCGAAGTGGTAGCCCAGGGCACGGCGGAAGAGATCATGCAGGTGGAAGAATCCATCACGGGACAATATCTGAGCGGTAAGCTGTCAATCCCGGTGCCGAAGACGCGCAGGAAACCTTCCGGTTATCTGACAGTCAAAGGGGCGGAGGAAAATAATCTTAAGAAGATAGATGTAAAGATTCCAACGGGTATCATGACCTGTGTGACCGGTGTGTCCGGTTCCGGCAAGAGTTCCCTGGTCAATGAAATCCTTTATAAGCATCTGGCGAGAGATTTAAACAGAGCCAGGTGTATTCCTGGAAAGCATAAGGGGATACAGGGGATAGAACAACTGGATAAGGTGATCAACATTGACCAGTCGCCTATCGGCAGGACACCCCGCTCTAATCCGGCCACTTACACGGGGGTGTTTGATCAGATCAGAGATCTGTTTGCCTCCACCCAGGATGCGAAGGCACGGGGGTATAAGAAAGGAAGGTTCAGTTTTAATGTCAAGGGCGGCCGCTGTGAGGCCTGCGGCGGTGATGGCATTATCAAAATAGAGATGCACTTCCTGCCGGATGTGTATGTGCCCTGCGAAGTCTGCGGCGGCAAACGCTACAACCGGGAAACATTGGAAGTGAAGTACAAGGGAAAGAGTATTTTCGATGTGTTGGACATGACGGTGGAGGAAGCGGTGCCATTCTTCGAAAATCTGCCTTCCATCCGCAGAAAGATTGAGACACTTTATGATGTGGGACTCTCCTACGTGAAATTAGGACAGCCTTCCACGACCCTTTCCGGCGGCGAGGCACAGCGTATCAAGCTGGCCACAGAACTGAGCAAGCGCAGTACCGGAAAGACCATCTATATTCTGGATGAGCCTACCACCGGCCTGCACTTTGCCGATGTCCATAAGCTGGTGGACATCCTGCACAAGCTGGCGGAAGGCGGCAACACGGTGGTGGTCATCGAGCATAACCTGGACGTGATCAAAACAGCCGATTATATCATAGATATGGGCCCGGAAGGTGGCGATGGCGGTGGAACTGTGATCGCACAGGGAACGCCGGAAGAGGTGGCGGAGAATAAGAAGTCCTATACGGGTATCTATATTAAGAAGATGTTGGAACGTGCTTCCGGGAAATCGAGTTAGATATATTATTCTATCGAGGTCGTCTTATTGCAAGCCGTATATGTTGATAAAAGGTTATAGTCGCAATCTGGTTTATTAAGTATATTCACTTTGCTTGCAAAATGCAAGCAGAATGGATATACTAATAACAAAGGAGGCGGTTATTATGGCACGAACATCAAATGTATTTGCGAGAGTGGAACCCGAGGTCAAAGAGCAGGCAGAGCAGGTGCTTGAGCGTTTGGGGATTCCAATGTCCAATGCTGTTGGCATGTTTTTGAGACAGGTGATTTTACAGAGAGGGATTCCGTTTGAAATGAAGCTTCCACAGACAGTACCATTAGATTATAGCGCTCTTACCAAAGAGCAGTTTGATTCGGAAATGGAAAAAGGGATGGCTGATATAAAAGCGGGCAGAGTCTGTTCGGCAGATGACATTGAGGCGGAGATGAAGAGAGACTTTGGTGTATGAGTTGGAAAATCGAGTATACAGCTCAGGCAAGAAAAGACTTGCGTGATATCTATGAATATATAGCTTTAGAACTGCTTGTGCCGGAAAACGCTGCTGGGCAGACACGGCGGATTATGCAGATAGAATCCAAGAATACGGTAAATATTGTACGGATTATGTATGGTGGCAGAGATGTGCATAGGCAGTTGGGTGAAAAGGATATTTAATGATACTGAAAATGTACCAATGATAAAAGGTAAATTCATATCGATTTCACCCTTGCCAAGCATCGTTACAGCATCCGGTATCTTGCCAGGCAGGCCAAGATCTCCTGCCTGCGCACCATGGATGCCGGCCCGGCACCGTAGTTTCTGGGCGTCATGGAAAGGATACCGTCCTTTTCCAATTTATCTGCGGCTTCTTTGGCCAGCGCAGGAATGGTTTTCCTGCCATCCGCATATTTCTCCAGAATATACTGCATGATATAAGCGAGGGCCGCAGTCTGGCTCTCGTCCACAATCTGTTCCAGATAGCGCAGATCCAGGTCGTTCTTGTCCAGACTGAGGGTATCCCAGCCGTGTACCCGCACTTTCTCAATCCGCTTTGTGCGGACGGTCTTTTTCAGCCATTCAGCCTTCTGGACGGTCTCTTCGGTCAGGGGAGCGGCCAGTTCCTTCGCCCGGGCAGTCACATCCTTTGTCTCATAACAATCCATCTGTAATACCGTGTCAGCCACAGAAAGATAATCGCCGGAACTGCCGGCCACCAGTACGGTGGAGATACCCAGATCGTCATACAGACTGCGTATTTTGCGGATAAAAGGCGTGATAGGTTCCTTCTCATCTGATACCAGCTGGGCCATGCGCCCGTCCCGCACCATAAAGTTGGTGGCGGAGGTATCCTCATCGATTAGGAGCACGGTACTGCCGGAAGCTAATGCTTCTACCGTATTGGCGGCCTGGGAGGTGCTGCCGCTGGCGTTTTCCGTGGTAAAGCGGGTGGTGTCCGAGCGCATGGGCAGATTGTTGATGAACATGGAAATGTCCGTCTCGTGGATGCAGCGATGTTCTTCGGCGCGAAGCTTGAAAGCGCTCTGGTCGGTCAGCACCAGTTCTCGGCCATCACCGGAGATGTGGTTGTAAACGCCGCGTTCCAGTGCCTTCAAAAGCGTGGATTTACCATGGAAGCCCCCGCCTGCGATTACGGTGATGCCCCGCCGGATACCCATGCCGCGCACTTCGCCCCGATGAGGCAGTTTCATGGTGACAGCAAGGGAGCCGGGACTTTGGAAGACTACCGCATCCCTTAACGGTCTCTGGGAAATGCCGCTTTCCCTGGGTAGGACAGAGCCGTCCGCCACGAAAGCGACCAAATCCTGTTTGATCAGTTCTTCCCGGATATATTGCTGGTCATCCGCCAGGGCAGTTACCTTGTCCAGTTCCTGCTTCATCTGGGGCTGCATACGGAAAGTCTTTTCAGACAGTTCGGGCAGCAGCTGGAATAATATCTGACTCAGTTCCCCGGCGGCAATGGTTCTGCCGAAAGCCGGAAAACCTACTTCTATGCGGGCTTCAATAGATTCAGTGCTGATACGCATGGCAGTGCGCTCCAGGATTTCCTGCCCGGTACGGCAGGCCGTTACCAGACCGCTTTTGCCGGAACCCTTTGCGGCCCGGCCTTCGCCGTTTCGCAGGAAACGGTGCAGGCGCCGCAGCAGGTAGTCTTCCACTGCCGTCCGGCGGTGCTTGGTTTCAAAATATTGTCTGGGTATATTGCCCTGATTCCGGTAGACGATCCGTATCCGGGAAGGGGTTGCAAAAGGATCGCCCTGCACATGGTCGATGCAGAGGCGATAGACGCCGAAGTCATATTCGCCCTCCAGGACTTTGTAGGCTTTATATCCTTTATGGTCAATCTGCCTTAACTGTGTCCGTAATTCTGCCTGTGTCTTCATTTTCTATGTTTCCTTTCACATATTTTTATTTGGTTAGACATTTATGAAACTCATTTCAATGCTGTAATTCCAACAATCATGAAAGAGTTTCACAAATGCCTAATTTTATTGGTATGATTTTAATCTAGCATAGAATCCACTCGTTGCATGCGGATAGCCATATACTGCTTTTCCGGCATATCAATCCGGATACTGCCGGAATAGGTACCCGGCAGCTTAGAGATAGTCATGTTCCAGGTATCGATTAGTTCAATCTCATAAGTACAGCCTTCCGCCAGTTCGTAAGTGCGGAAAGCAGGTCTGGAGAATCCAAAATAATATAAAAAATAGGAATTATCCACTTCCTTGCACAGACAGGGAACATCCCAGTTGGCCATATGGTTCTCCGGCGTAAGTTTGAGCGGCGCGGCTCCTGCGGGCGTATCAGCCATGATCTTTTTTAAAAAGGCAATCCGTTCCGGGCATGTGCCGTGCAAGGTTCCGCCATGGGACCACCAAATCTGATCGTACTGTACATAGACCTCGCCGTGGGTAAGATAACCGCCGCGGATGCAGCCTTCCCAGAATCGTCTTGTCAGTTCTTCTCCGGTAATATTGCCCCATCCATAGTTGATATTTCCCTCGTAAGAACATTCGTCCACCACAACAGGTTTCTGGTATAGCTGCCGCCATTCCCCAACAGTCTCAGCTGTTTTATAGACATCCACGCGCTGAATACTGGCGTGGGTGATCCAGGGTCTGGTGTGATCGTACAGCTTCATACAATTATGGATAGAGCGGAGATGCCCATAAGAGTCCCTGCGCATAATGACACGAGCATATGACTCCCAGTCCTCCACGGATTTCCATGGAAGCAGATCATATTCATTGGCCAGTGACCACCAAACATTTTTAAAATGGCATAAACGGTCTACCGTATATTTCAGATAAAATACATCCGTGTCCCGATCCATCTTGGAAAAGCCCCAGCGGTCGTAAGGGTGCAGCAAAATGATATCCGCTTCGATGCCCAGTGCATCCAGCTGACGAATGCGGTCTTCCAGATTATCCCAGAACAGGGGGTTAAAACGTGTAAGATCAAAACCTTCCTCCTCATTTCCTGCAAAAGCATAATACTGCGGATTGGCAGTATTGTAAGTGTAAAACTTGGGGAAGATGCACATTCTTATTTTGTTAAAAGGAGAATTTTGCAGAGTCTCCAATGTCTGCTCCTGAATTTCGGCAGGCTGATGGATCCAGGCATAGCATGTGGTGCCAAAAGGCTGGAATCGCGTGCCGTCTTCATAGGCAAAGTGGAATTTGCGTTCTTCTACCGAGGTATCCTGTGATACATCCCGCGGGAGCACATCGCCCATGGGCAGTACCCGGCCGTGGTTTCCCTCCTCTGCCGGGGCACATTCACATGTTAAGGCTATGTTATCCAACTGGGAGTCGTTAGAATGTGTGACGGCAGTCCATGTGCCTGGTTTCGTGGGCATGAAACGGATTTTGTAGCGGCCGTTTCCACAATAAAATCCGTTTACTTCGAATTTTTCCGTCTCATTTATGAAATCGGCTTTTAACCAGACATCTTTATAGGGATTTTCCTTGTCTGTGCCAGTCAGTTCAGCCTCAAAAGTTTTGTATTGTTCTGTCATGGATATCCCTTTCTGTGATGAATTATCCCATTATCCGTAAGACGGAAACGGGGCGGCCGTACAGTGAAGAGCCGTATTTACATTATAGTAAAAGTATAAATGCTTTGCAACACATTGGACGCGACAGCAATATTTCAGGATTAGGAAGTGCCAGAAGATAGTTTTAAAACAGATATAATTGCAAAGATTATTTAAATATGAATATATTGCCTTTATAAAGCGCCATATACTATAATAAATTAAAATATCCACACAATACAGAAAGATGAGGCAGTGAGACAATGTACAATCCCCAACTGGAAACATTTATCCGTGTGGCGGATGCGGGAAGTTTTAGCAAGGCCGCAGAACAGGCATTCATTACACCTACGGCGGTCTTGAAACAGATTAATCTGTTAGAAGCGGATTTGGGTGTACAGCTTTTTAACAGAACTCATAGAGGGCTTTCTTTGACGAAGGCAGGGAATTCCTTGTATAAAGATACAAAATATATTATCCAGTATTGTAAAGACTCTGTGATACGAGCGAAAAATGCCATGCAGGAGAATACTGACATAATACGGATTGGTACTTCTCTGATGACTCCGGCCCAGGTTCTTGTGGAACTTTGGCCAAAGATTCACGCGTTGTGTCCGGAAATCAAATTTAAGCTCGTTCCCTTTGAAAATACGCTGGAGAATGCAAGGGAAATCCTGAAAAACCTTGGACGGAATATTGATGTGGTGGCGGGTATCTTTGACGAGACGATGTTAGGTCTGCGGCAGTGTGCTGGATTTGAACTTTTCAGACAGCCTTTGTGCTGCGCGGTGTCCGTTCACCACCGTCTTGCGGATAAGAAAAAGCTGACCATACAGGATCTGTATGGGGAAAATTTGCTGCTGATGCACCGGGGCTGGAGTCACTATGTGGACAGACTCCGTGATGATATCTGGCAGAATCACAGCCAGATACATATTGTAGATTTTGATATTTACAGTGTGGATGTGTTCAACCGTTGTGAAAACGGAAATGATGTGTTAGTGGCTGTTCAGGTATGGGACAATGTTCATCCGCTCATAAAGGTAATACCTGTGGAGTGGGAGTACTTCATTCCCTATGGTCTTCTGCATTCCCCTGAACCATCGGAAACAGTCAGGAGTTTTCTGTCAGCGATACAGAAGGTGCTTTAACCCAAAAGTATAAACTGATGAACAAATCGAGACTTCTACGGAGGCCTCGGTTTTTATATGATATAGGAAAGTCCTCTGCTAATCGAGGCCGCGAAGCGGATCTCGCAAAGTTAATTTGCGAAGCAAATTTACTTTTACTTAAGAAAAAGAAAAGTGACGGACTGCTGTAAAGCGGGTATTTTAAATGTACAAAAATGCTATTAAAGGAGGAACAAAAATGGAATTCAAAACTTTAAGTAATGGGATTAAAATGCCAATGGAAGGATTCGGTGTTTTTCAGGTACGTGACAAGGAGGAATGTAAACAGTCTGTCCTGAATGCTATTCGGGCGGGCTACCGTCTTATCGACACGGCCGCTTCCTATACCAATGAGGACGCGGTTGGTGAGGCTGTACGTGAGGCTGTTGCCGAGGGCATCTGCACACGCGAAGAACTTTTCATCACATCAAAAATGTGGGTTCAGGATATGCAGAATTATGATACGGCCAGAAAGGCAATTGACTCATCCATTAAAATGCTTGGCGTGGAGTATATCGATCTGTATCTCCTACACCAGGCTATGAAGGACTATTTCAGCGCCTGGCGTGCTATGGAGGATGCTTACAGGGAAGGAAAACTCAGGGCTGTCGGGGTATCCAATTTCTATCCATTTGTACTTACAAATTTCTGTGAGACCGTTGATATTAAGCCAATGGTTAACCAGATTGAGACACATCCATACTTCACGCAGGAGCAATCCCTGGAAGTCATGAATCACTATGGCGTGATCCCTGAGGCATGGGCTCCATTGGGAGGCGGCAGGTACAGCCCGTGGAATGATGAGATGTTGGGGAGTATTGCAAAGAACCATGGCAAGACCATAGGACAGGTTATTCTTCGGTGGAATGTTCAGCGCAGCGTAGTAGTTATTCCGAAGTCCGTCCACAAAGAGCGCATTGAAGAAAATTTCAACATATGGGACTTTGTTCTTACAGACGAGGAAATGGCAAAGATCAGCGCTCTTGATATGGGATACCAGGGTACGGCTATTAAGCACTTTGATCCTGAGTTTGTAAGAATGTGTACAAACAGAAAGATTCATGACTGACGGAAAAGGAACTGTGTTTGCATGAAAAAGAGACTTCCTCAATCCTTAAAAGACTATGACAGTAACGGTTATAGTCTTTTTTTCATGCAGTAATTACCGTATGAAATGACCTCCTATGTTATATGTATGTGCAGAAAAGACGATAAAATAAGTGAATGAAACGCAAAGTTGACAAGATGAAACCACAGATTGGTTGTGTTCCGCTATTGCTTAAAAGTAGAATGCTTGCAGGAGGTGGATCAGAAATGACATTGGGACAGAAATTAAAAATGTTGTTGAAAGACAATGGTATGACACAGGAGGATCTGGCTGAAAGGCTGGAGGTATCCCGACAGGCAGTAGGGAAATGGGTTAATGATAAAGGAATACCCGAAGTAGGGAAAATAGTACAAATCAGTAACCTGTTCGGAGTATCAACGGACTACCTGTTGAAAGAGGATTGTGCTGAAAAAGGTGTAACGGAAGAAAGAGCCATATCAAACAGCGGTTACTATGTCAGTCAGGAGATGCTGGACGGATACTTGTTGTACAGTAAGCAGAATGCACGGCGGATTACGGGAGGGATCAGTCTTTTTGTAGTATCAAATGTCTTCGACTGCTTTAATCACAATAGCATGATAATGTCTTTTCTCTATTGGCTTACCATGACAGCAGGGATCATCATTATTATTTGGCAATTTTTTCAGACCAGACAGTATCAGGAAATCAAAAGTGAACGCCTTACATTTGATGATAAGATATTCGGGGAGTTTAAGAAACAGCGGGAGAGCAGAAGAAAAAAATATGCAGTTATGGTTATTGCGGGAGTGGTCATTCTTTTGACAAGTTCCGAAATAGAAAGCTTTATAATGTTTTGTTTTGGGCGGACGGCCTGCAATGTTTTTGGGTGGATTGCCGATACGGTGTGGCTGGCACTTATTGTATGGGCGGGAATGTCCATGCACATTGACAGCATTATCATTAAAAATACAGAACATGCGCCTAAAAGCGGTCATACGAAAAAGTATCGCTGGATATATATGGCATTGCCATTTACAGTGATTACGGTTCTGATTGGAATGATAACAAATGCATGGAGTCCATATGCGCCTATCATCATTTTGTTTTGCTGTTTATTGGTTACAACTTGTAAATTGCTTATAGAAAGCAGGGGGGAAAGATGAATATGAGAAACTATATAATACGCAGTAGTCTGTTTGCGTTTGGATTATGTATTTGCGCAGGGTGTTCCGCACAGCAGGGAGAAAAATATACCTTGGAAGAATTAAATAACTTGGCTGAAATCAGGATATATTCAGCGGAGAATAATGAGCTTATAAAAACAATAAGTGATGAAGAAGAATTATATCAATATAACCAGTGTTCGATTTTCGATGATTCGGACATAGTAGAACGCCAAGACGAATTAGAAAAGAACTTAGAGGGAGCAAAGGAACAATACTATTTGGTTGCATACAAATATCCCGCTGCGCGTTTTGGCGGAAAGGAACTGGAGGAAAATACTACCATTACGTTATATGAGGATACCTGTATTATCAAAATGACTGTGGCTGAAGAAAGTATCAAAGCATTTACTATTCCGGAAGAATTTTTGACTTTCTACTATGAACTTTCCGAAGAGGAAATAAATTATTATCATGCATTAGTCGAAGAAGCGTATTTCAGTAACGTTGAAGAAAAAAGACAATTTACTGAAATTATGACAGCTTCTGGGGAGATGATTGGTATCATTGACAATAATAAAGAAATAGAAAGGTTCGTAAAACAAC
>CAMNXA010000043.1 GCA_946566685.1 uncultured Lachnospiraceae bacterium | reverse complement strand
CGTTTCTGTCCTGTGGATAATTGATAATACTGCTTATCGGCAAAAGCACCGATACCAAGAGCCTCCAACATAGCCTGATCCACCGCCGTATGATTCCATTTGGAAAACAAAGTTACCGCCTCCATCGCCTTCATATGCTCCGGAAGAGACGCCGATTGCAGCTGTATTCCCACCTTCCCGTCTATGTCCACCCTGCCGCTGTCATACATTCGCAGACCTTCCATACACTCCAATGTGGTCGTCTTGCCGGCTCCATTTACCCCCAGCAGCGCAAAAATTTCCCCCTCATTTACATGAAAATCCAATCCTTTCAGGACAACCCGCCCTTTATAGGATTTCTGTAAGTTATGAATCTCTATCTTTCTTTCCATCCTCTTCTTTCTTTCCATCCTCTTCTTCCTTTCACACCCATACAGACTGTTGGTCACACGAAGTACCTTTTCAGGACTCCCCGAACGGATCCACGCCAAGCCTGCCAAAATAGACTTCCAAAACCTGCTCCACATAAACATTTGCCTGATCCTGTTTCTCTTTCCATGCCCGATCCATGCCGCTTCCTTTTTCACTAAATGCAAGCAGTTTGGGCAGGATGGTCATATCTCCCCCGGTAAACTCTGTAATCATATCCCAATACGCCTTTGCAAACCGCTGGCCTTCCTCACTGTCTGCCGGAACCTCTCTTCCCAGAAGCCGCAGCGCCTCCTCCTGTAATTCCATAAAATGATCCATAAAGGCCATGGCGCTGTCTTTATCAAAACGGTTTCTGATATGGTCAAGGGTCTGCTCATCAAACTGCTTGATCAGCCAGTAAAAGTCATTTTTCATCTCCAGATTCACAATAATATCCGCATATTTTTTGAAATCCACTGACTGGATCTGCAATACTTCCTCCCGCAGGGCTTCTAACTGCCTTAAGGATTCCGACAGGGACGCTATCTTTGCCCGGATGTTGTCCGCCTGCCCGGCAAGCGCCTCAGCTACCTCAGCCTGTGTATTCAGCGAAATCAGCCTGTTCTTGATATCATCCAGGGAAAATCCAAGATGTCTGAGGGATAGGATCTGATGCAGCTTTATAATATCTTTATCCGAATAAAGTCTTCGTCCGCCCTCACTGACGGCCGATGGCGAAAGCAGTCCCTCTGCATCATAATACTGCAAGGTTCTTACCGTGACATCCATTCTTTTGGCCGCTTCTCCCACAGTCATATAGCCTGGCGGAATTGCCCGGTGTTTTTCCATACATTCATCCTCCTTTTATCACAGTATACTTCATGACGTTACGTCATAAGCAAGTGTTTTATCGAAGAAAATAACATCGAAACAAACAAAGCCATTGTATATAAAGGGTAACCCCATCTTCATGCGGCTTATACAGGCCAGCATGTCTGAGCGCAGCCGACACCTGCCTTTTCGTAAGCGGGCCTCCTTTTCCCGTCATGCCATACTTCATACTCTGCTCAATAAATTTCTGAAATTTCCGGTATTGTTCCCTGTCAAGATCGGGTACTGGCTTTCTGGAAAAATGTATCAACACAGAATCTACAGATGGTTTGGGATGAAAATCTTCCCTGCGGAAATGATACACTATCTTCATATCCCATCTCACCTTTAATTCCAGGGATTTCCTGGTCTCTTTAGGCAATCCCATAAATCTTTTGGCTGCCCCTTTCTCCATTACCAGATAAATGTCTGTCGGAGGGTTATCTGCCTGCGTCAGTTTATCCACAATCTGCGTGGTGATAAAATATGGTATGTTGGCAAACACCTTATATTTGCCCTTTGCCGGAAGACGATATTTTAAAAAATCCCCCGCTATCAATTCCAGATTGGAATACTTCGCCAGTCGTTTCCTGGCAATTTCCATGAGTTTTGCATCAATCTCCACCGAGCAGACCCTGCCAGCCCTTTTGCCAAGTTCCTGCGTCAGATGCCCCTTCCCGGTTCCTATTTCAATCACGGTGTCATTGTTATGAATGTCCGCCAGACGGACAATCCTGTGAAGCAATATAGAATCTGTCAGAAAATTCTGTGAATCCGTTACCTGTTTTGTATAATCATATCCTGCTTGTCTCCTGCTCTTTCGCATAGCGTGCCTCCTTATTATTCGTTCCTTTGCTATCGCCCACAGGCGAATCCTGTCCCGAAAAAAGGCAGTAAAAAAGCAGGTATGACCCTCATGAACAGAATCTTCCTGCTAAACGATACGATAAGGCAGACAGCACAGACATGATCTTTATCACATCTGTCCGGTAAGCAATATGGTAATTATTATTCGCACGCAAAAAAATCCCATTTCCATGAGACTATCTATCTGCTTTTACTGCCCCTGCATACGGGTGCGGGCACAACGAATAATAATTCCCACGCTTAAGCCACCTTTCTTAAATATAAATACTTAATATTTCTTTTTGACTATGCTGACTATAACATAAACCACATTATCATGTCAATATCCGGACATTACTCTTCCGGCGGGTATTCCACGATATAATATTCAAAGCCATTGACTATAGTAGTCGATTTGTACTTATCTATCCTTTTAAAGTTCCTGCTGTAATTGGCATGCACATGCCCGTGAAAGAAAAACTTCGGCTCATATCTCTCCATCAATTCCCGAAAGACCTCAAACCCGCGATGCGGCAGATCTTCCAGGTCGTTGATCTGGCGAGCCGGTGCGTGAGTCACCAGAATATCAAACCCTTTATGCTTCCATAATTTATATTTCAGCTTCCACAGCCGCCTTCTCATCTTCTGTTCCGTATACTGGTTGTCCGCTTTTGGAATATATTCCATGGAACCGCCCAGCCCCAGAATACGGATTCCCTGATACACATAAATATCATCCTCGATACAGATACACCCCTCGGGGGGCGCCGCCTCATATTTGCCGTCATGGTTTCCCCTGACGTAAAGAAGCGGCACATTGCACAGCGTGACAAAAAAAGACAGATATACTGCTGGAAGATCTCCACAGGAAATGATAAGGTCAACGTCCTTGATCTTATCCCTGTCATAAAAGTCGTACAGATATTTAGATTTCTGGTCGGCCAGCACTAAGATTTTCATTCCTGTCCTCCGCCCTCGCCTGACCTGTCATTTATGGCACCGGCTTTTTTCTCCGTACCGGTTTCATCTACTTTGATTCCCTGAAATTCCACTAGTGCCCTGGCATCTTCGGTCAATTCCTCCAGTTCTGGAATCTTGCCGATCACATTCTCCGCAAGCCAATCCATGGTGATAATCTCGTCCGCTCCCAGACTCTTACCCTTCTCACACTGCAAGACGCCGCTCTGGGAATAGATCGGCCCGCCAAAGGGCTGAAATTCTCCGGAACGGATTGAAGTTTTCAGAAGTTCGATCAGTCTTGCTGTTCCGTCCGGCATGGATTTGGAGCAGATGATATCAATGACATCCGCCGACATGCCCCACCAGTAATTGACCGCCTTTTTACCCTTCTGGGCATCGGATTCCGTGCTGCCGCCGCTGAATATATTCTTGATGATCCGCTCGTAAAATTTCCCCCAATCCCAGATTGGTGTAGCCAGGTTTTCCAGGGTCCCATCATCTTTCTGGATATAGAGTCCATAGGCTCTGGACGCTTTCTCAGGCGTGATCATATCACTGTCAGACACAAATACGATTCCTTCCTGCTTAAGTCTTTCCCTGGCATCGGCTCCTTTCACCTTCGCCCACTCCAGGTGTATTTTAACGTAGGGATTAATCATTTTGGCCCCCAGCGCAAAAGCGTTGATATTCGCAAGCGCTCCGTAAATGGGATAATCCGCCACATACCCCAATCTTTCTGTACGGGATAATGCCGCAGCAATGGCGCCCATCAGGAATTTGGACTCATACATCCTTGCATAGTACGTGCAGATGGAGGAATAGGACATCTTAATGGAACAGTTATATATTTTTACTTTCGGATACTGGATTGCGGAACGCACACTCTGGTTTACCATCTGTGAAGCCGTGGTAAAGATTAATTCACAGCCATCCGCAACCGCCTGATCAATAGCTTCCGCCACCTGTGCTTCACTGTCTGCATTTTCAAAAGCCATCGTCTCTATCCTGCCGGCAAAAGCCTGCTCCAGATACAATCTCCCCAGTTCATGCGCATAAGCCCAGCTGGAAGTCTCCCTGGTCTTTGTATAAATAAATGCTATTTTCAGGGAGTCCGGAATCCCCAGTGGAAGCAGTTTGTTCAGGAGGGTGGCCTTTACATTCTCAGGATTCTGTACCAGTTCTACCTGGCTTCCCTGATCGGCAAGCGTGATCTCCGTCCACATCTTCTGAAGGGAACGGCTGATTTCCTGTTCTGTCTGTTCCACCACTTTGTCATAACCATATATTTCCACATAAATCAGGAACGCATCGGACACATTGATGTCCAGTTTCTCACCGCTCGCCTTATTAAACGCAAGCCCAAAATTATAGCATGCAGAATGAAAATTCATCCTGTCATCATCACTCCAGGGTTCATCCGCCTTTTTCCCCATATATTTCAACAGTTTCTGATAGTTTCCCTCTTTGGAAAAACAGACGTCATAGCTGTGTGAGACTTCATAAAAATCAAGAAATTCATAATACAGCCGATTCTCCTTTTCCTCTGACCGTTTGGGCACCAGACGGGTAACACTCGCCGGAAGGCTGTATGTCTTCAGGTATTTCATCACGCTGACACGCTTATTTCCCTCCTGCACATAAAACTGGTTCATAAACTCATAGGCAATGATCGGGTCATTAATACCGTCATCAATCTGATGCTCGTACACAGCCGCCCATTTTCTGCCAAATTCTGACTCTTCCGGAAGAAGCGGCATAAAATTATTGGCAAAGGCATTGGCCCTTCCCTCTGTCTTCGTTCCCACAATTTTAGATAAGGGAATATCCATAATCCCCAGATTTTCAATAGATGCGACCTCGGTATAAGATATCATATCATCCAATACCGGAAGATAAGGATATTCCCCCTTACTGAGCGCACTCCGATAACTGCGCCGTCCCTGTCTTAACGCTGTTGCATATTCACTAGCTGCCATGGAATCTCCTCCTTATTTTAAAACCAAAACACTTTCGATATACCCCTATCTTAGCACCACATCTAAAGATTGAAAAGACAATTATTACACAAACAAAATAGGCAAAACACAAACCGGGAGAGACAAAATGCCTCTCCCAGTATTCCTTCTTTTGGGTAAATTTACTTTTTATACCTGTCTTTTATTTATGCATCCGCATTCGCTTCCGCAACCGCTTTCGCTCTTGCCGCCACTTCCTTCTCCTGCACATCGCTGGGCGCCTGCTCATATCTTGCAAACTCATATTTATAAACGCCGCGTCCGCCTGTCATGGAACGAAGATCTGTACAATAGCCGTTCAGACTTGCCATCGGGATATCTGCTTCAACCACAGTCTTGCCATCTCCGGCAGGATTCATGCCCAGCACACGGCCCCTTCTCTTATTGAGGTCGCCCATAACATCTCCCGTATAGGAATCGGGCACTGTCACCTGTAAGTTCGCAATGGGCTCTAAGAGCACCGGCCCTGCCTCCATAAATCCTTTCTTAAACGCCTGAATAGTCGCCATCTTAAACGCCATCTCGGAGGAATCTACCGGATGATAGGAACCATCATAGAGAACCGCCTTCACACCGACTACCGGATAAGCTGCCAGAGGCCCTGCGGAAATGGAATCCTGCAAACCCTTTTCCACTGCCGGGAAGTAATTCTTCGGCACGGCACCGCCGACCACTTCCTGTTCAAATACATAAGGATTCTCCAAATCCCCGGAAGCCTCAAAACGCATCTTTACATGGCCATACTGTCCATGTCCGCCGGACTGTTTCTTATACTTATACTCTACATCGGATTTCTTACGGATGGTCTCACGGTATGCAATCTTCGGATCGCTCAGTTCGATTTCTACCTTATACTCATTCTGCAAACGGCTGGCAATCACTTCCAGATGCAGATCGCCCATACCGTACAGGAGCGTCTGTTTATTCTCCCCGTCATTGACAACCCAGAGAGTCTGATCCTCATGTCTCATCTTTTGCAGTGCCTGGGATACCTTATCCACATCCCCCTTATTCTTCGCCCGATACCGTTTGTATGTATAAGGCGTGGAAATCTCTGTCTTACCATAGCGGATGGTTCTTGCCTTGGTGGAAAGGGTGTTGCCTGTCCTGGCCGCTGTCAGTTTCGCAATGGCCCCGATATCACCTGCATGAAGTTCCTTGATCTCAAGGGGTTTGTTCCCCTGCATCACGTAAAGTTTATTAATCTTTTCCTCTACTTCTTTCTCATCATTGTAGATAACGTCATCGCTCTTCAATACGCCGGAGCATACTTTGATCAGCGAATACTTACCGATAAATGGATCTACGATGGTCTTGAAGATATACGCGGACTTCGGTTTGGAGAAGTCATAGTTGGCCTGGAAGATCTCATTGGTCTTTAAGTCAACGCCTGCCAGTTCCCTGTTCTCCGGGCTGGGCATATATTTCACAATATCGTCAAGCAGTGTGAACACACCCTGACAGAGTACATTGGAACCCATGGACATGGGAACGATGCTGCCGTCCATCACGTTGGTACGAAGCGCCGCACGAATCTCGGCCTCTGAGAAAGTATCCCCATTGAAATAACGTTCCATCAAATCTTCACTGGTCTCCGCCACTGCTTCCATCAATGTATCACGGCATAACTGCAAATTTGCCTTACTGTATTCCGGCATCTCGCACTCCACGACTTCTTTCCCTTCCCAGCGGTAAGCCTGCTCGGTGATCACATTGATATATCCCACGAACTTCTCGTTTTCACGAATCGGCAGATGGAACGGTGCCATTTTCTTGCCGTATTTGTCAGTCATATTTTCTACAACTTGTCTGAAAGAGGCATTGTCAATATCCATATCTGTCACGAACACAAATCTGGGGAGTTTATATTTATCACAGATCTCCCATGCCTTCTCTGTGCCCACTTCCACACCGGCCTTACCAGACACTACGATGATCGCCGCATCTGCTGCGCTGACCGCTTCCTCCACTTCGCCTACAAAATCAAAGAAACCGGGAGAGTCAAGCACATTGATCTTCACGCCCTCCCATTCGATTGGAACAACAGAAGTGGCTATGGATATCTGGCGTTTCTGTTCCTCCTTACCAAAATCACTCACAGTGTTCCCGTCAGCAACTTTTCCCATTCTGGATGTGATGCCGGACAGGTAGGCCATCGCCTCCACCAGACTGGTCTTGCCGCAGCCCCCATGCCCCAGCAGAACCACATTACGAATCTTATCCGTTGTGTAAACATTCATGTCTTGTAATCCTCCAATTCTGTTATCTTCAACCGCAAAAACAAATTGCATTTATATTTTACTAAATTTTATCAACAATTTCAATAACATTTATAGATTTTGCACAATTTATTGATTTTGCTCAGGTTTGCTGTCCTTGCTTTTCCCCCATCTAAATGCTATAGTAAAAGCGGATTTATAATAGAATGACTGTGAAAGGTAACCCTGCATATGAGTACTCTGACCTGCGGCTTTATCGGACTGGGACTGATCGGCGGCTCCATTGCCAAGGCAATCAGAAGCCGTCTTCCCTCCTCCCGTCTGATTGCCTATGATATCAACAAGGCATCTTTGGATCTGGCTCTGGAGGAGCAGATCATTGATAAGGTATGTCCTGCCATAGATGCTTCTTTTCATGACTGCGACTATCTGTTTTTATGTGCCCCGGTATCATGTAATGACGATAATTTATTAACATTGAAGCAATATATTTCTCCTGATGCCATTCTCACGGATGTGGGGAGCGTCAAAACAGGAATCCACCGCCATATTGAAGCGCTTGGGCTTTCCTCACAATTTGTCGGCGGCCACCCGATGGCGGGCTCCGAACGATTCGGCTACCAGAATTCCAAGGCATCTTTACTGGAAAACGCTTATTATATCCTGACGCCTTCCGAGACAGTGCCCTCTGAAAAAGTGACCGCCTACCAGGACTTGGTCTCCTCCATCGGCGCCATTCCACTGATACTTTCTTATGACCAGCACGATTACGTCACGGCAGCTATCTCCCATCTGCCCCATGTGATTGCCGCTTCTTTAGTCAATCTGATTAAAAGCAGTGATTCTAAGGACGGCATTATGAAGATGATCGCGGCAGGAGGGTTTAAGGATATCACGCGGATTGCTTCCTCCTCCCCCACCATGTGGCAGCAGATCTGTTTGACCAACACAGCCAATATCTCCGGCCTGTTAAAGACCTATATAGAATATCTTACCGTGTTGTCCGACTATATCGACAATCGGAACGAAGAGGCTCTCTATCGGTTCTTTGATACCGCGCGCACTTACCGGGATTCCTTCACCAACAGTTCCAACGGCCCCATCAAGGCAGAGTATGTACTCACGGTGGACATTGCGGACCGTCCGGGCGCTATCGCCACGATTGCCGCACTGCTGGCAGAACATGAGGTGAGCATCAAAAATATTGGTATCAATCATAACCGGGAATTGGCAGAAGGCGCCCTGCGGATTGAATTTTATGATAAAAAGGCTACGGAAGCCGCCGTCAGGCTCCTGACAGAAAGCGAATACAGGATTCATACACGTTAAAATCTGAAAATAAGGAAGGTAAACATCATGATTCTGCATAAAGTAAAGGCATTGAAAGGCGAAGTCACAATCCCCGGCGATAAATCAATCTCCCATCGGGCTGTCATGTTCGGTTCCCTGGCGGAGGGCCTCACGGAGGTCACCAATTTCTTGCAGGGTGCAGACTGTCTCTCCACCATAGAGGCCTTTCGCCAAATGGGTATTGAGATAGAAAACACACCGGAAAAAATCTTAATCCACGGCAGAGGGCTTCACGGCCTGCAAGCCCCCTCATCGGTGCTGGACATGGGCAACAGCGGCACCACCACCCGGTTAATCAGTGGGATTTTGGCAGGACAGCCTTTTGAGAGTACTCTGACCGGCGATGCTTCCATCCAGAAGCGTCCCATGCGGCGGATCATGGAACCTTTATCCATGATGGGTGCTGCCATCACCAGTATAAACGGCAATGACTGCGCGCCCCTGCATATTGCAGGACGTCCCCTGCACGGTATCCACTATCAATCCAGGGTGGCATCCGCCCAGGTCAAGTCCGCCGTATTATTGGCCGGCCTCTATGCCGATGGCATAACCCAGGTAACAGAGCCTGCCATCAGCCGCAACCACACAGAAATCATGCTCCGCTATTTCGGCGCCAATCTGCATACGGAGGACAGGACTGCCTCCGTACATCCAGATCCCCGCCTTATGGGCCAGAAAATCAATGTGCCCGGAGATATTTCCTCCGCTGCATACTTTATGGCCGCCGGACTGATCGTTCCCGGTTCCGAAATCCTGATCCGTAATGTGGGCATCAACCCCACAAGAGATGGTATCCTGCGTGTCTGCCAGCAGATGGGCGGCAATATCACGCTTTTAAATGTCAAAAATGACGGTGAACCGGTTGCCGACCTTCTGGTAAAATCCAGTTCCCTTCACGGCATTACCATCGAGGGCGATATCATTCCCACACTGATTGATGAACTGCCCGTCATTAATATTATGGCGGCCTGTGCGGAAGGCACCACCATCATCCGCGATGCAGCCGAATTAAAGGTCAAGGAATCCAACCGCATCGATGTGATGGTACAATATCTCAGCGCCATGGGCTGTGACATCAAAGGCACTGACGATGGTATGATCATCAAGGGAGGCGCCCCGCTTCACGGCACTACAGTGGATTCCCATTTAGACCACCGCATTGCCATGAGTTTTGCCATTGCCTCGCTCATTGCCGATGGCGAGACACAAATAAAGGGCAGCGATGTAGTGACCATCAGCTACCCTGCCTTCTATCAAGATCTGGCTGGCCTTACCTGTTGACGACAGAATTTAACCATGTCACGTAAGCTTCACCAGCAGCCTGTTCAGGAAATAAGAACCTACCATACAGAGAATCCCCGCCACACTGCCATACCAGTTCAGTGTGGCGTCCGACTGGTTAAAATGCCTGCCTTCCACGAACTGTTTATAATATTCCGTGTAATAGGCCAGCAGATAACAAACTGCTCCCGCCCCGATCACTCCCAGAATCCGGTAGTATCTGCGGAATATCACCATACTGACAAAAGTGGTCACCAGACCCACCACAAAAAACAACAACAGATGCGCCCCATAGCGTATCATCAGCCCTGTAGTCATAATCTGATCCTGGGTGGGATCCGTAAAAATACGCCGGGCAATCTGCCCGGCAAGCCTGCTTGTTACATCCGAAGAAACGGTACCATTTTGAAACGATACGATCATCACAAAATATAAAAGCATCATCAGCCCCAGCATCGAGGCCGTGATCACGACAATCTCCAGACCGATATTTTTGTTCTTCTTACCCTTCATTGTCCCTGCTTCTCTCTATTCATTCATATTCTCTATCGTGCTGTAGGTCTCAATCCTGCTGGCTTCCGTCTCAGACATACCAATAAAGATAGCGCCGTAAATAAAGCCGTCTTCTTTCTTCTCCATGCGGATAATCTCTATAAAAGCATGCAGTACTTCTTTGGTCCAGATTGTCAGAAATGACTCATAGACAGAACCGATCTCAAGCATTTCCCCACACCGGAAACCGACACCGGTCTTTGATACATCGATCACCTCGATATCGACTTCCCTTGCCTCTGTTTCCTGATCAAGCCGCTTAATCAACAGTCTGGATGTCAATTCCAGCCGTCTGTTCTTTCTTCTCTCTTCCATTGTTTCCAACCATCCTCTTTTGCCATTCTTACCGCGTTGAATTTCCCATCCGCAGCTTCCCTGTTTCCTTTCTATCCTACCCTATTTATTTCTTTTTGTAAAGAAACACCTTTGCAGACTGTTCATGGTGCCTGCTTTAATAATGATATCTTTTACGTTTTCCAAGTAAAAACAACACTGTCACCAGTACTGCCATCACTTCCGCCGCCACAATAGACAGCCAGATTCCGTCTATTCCCCAGAAAATTGGAAAGATGACAACCGCCAGACATTGGAATACCAGTGTCCGCAAAAAGGAAATCAGCGCTGAGGTCAGCCCATCGTTCAAAGCGGTAAAAAAGGAAGAACCCATGATTGCAAACCCTGAAAACAAAAAGGAAAATGAAAATATCATAAAAGCATGGGCTGTTATCTGCAAAAGTTCCTGATCATATCCCACAAACAACAGAGAAAGCGGCCTCGCCAACAACTGTCCCGCACCAAACATCAGAATAGAAAATCCGCCGATCAGCACAATATTCCTTTTTAGCAGCCCTTTCAATTCCTCATGGTTATGCGCTCCGTGGTGATAACCAATCACAGGCGCTGTCCCCACCGAATAGCCGATAAAGATCGCCTGGAAAACAAAGCACACATACATCAGGACGCCATAGGCTGCAATCCCATTCTCTCCCGCATATTTCATCAGCTGCACATTGTAGAGCATACTCACGAGGGATGCAGAAACATTGCTCATCAGCTCAGAAGACCCATTGATACAGACCTTCCGCAAAGCCTGCCCATCAAATCTACATTTCACCAAACGCAGCAAGCTGCTATTTTCATGTCCGAAATACCAAAGCGGAATAACGCCTCCCACAAACTGACTCAATGCCGTTGCCGCAGCCGCACCCTGTAATCCCCAATGAAATACCGCCACAAACAGGGCATCCAGAATCATATTCGTAACGCCTGATGCCACAGTCACGTACAACCCCAGCTTGGGCTTCTCCGCTGTCGCAAACAGGCACTGGAACTCATATTGCAAAATAAAAAAAGGCAGGGCAATAAGACATATCCTTGCATAGCTGATGCTGTCTCTTAAAAGCTGTCCCTCCGCGCCCATAAGCACAGCCACCGGACGGACAAACCAAAAACCAAGCAGCGCAAACACCAGGCCGCAGACAGCTGCCGTATACACAACCAGCGAGAACACCTCATTCGCCTTCTTCCTGTCCCCCATCCCAAGGTTCAGCGCTATCAGCGCGCTGCCTCCCGTACCAAACATGAATCCCACACAACCTAAGATCATCAGCACGGGGTATATAAAATTAACTGCTGCAAAAGGTGTTTTCCCGGCAAAATTAGAAACAAAGAAACCGTCCACAACACCATAGATTGAAGTGAACACCATCATAATGATAGATGGCATCGTAAAGCGCAGCAGACGGCGGTAATCAAAATGATCCGACAACTGTATCATCATGGCTGCCTCCTTTCCAAGCCGTCTGACAGATTCCCGGCCTTCTCCTGCAATGCCAGTAAATAGCGTCTGGTCAAGGCAATATATGTCTCCACATCCTCTTTCTCCCAGGATGCCAATATCTCATTCTCCGCTGCAATCACAGGGCCGACAGTCCGGCTGACCAGACGTTTCCCCTCTTCTGTCAGACACACCTTTTTGTGCTTGGAATCCATCAGTTCCAGGTAGACAATCCCTTCCTTTTCAAGTTTACGCAGGGCTGAATTCGCCGTCTGTTTACTCAGACCGCAATTGCGGCAGATATCCTTTAACATACAGCAGTCTCCATCATTACAGATAGTATAAAGGATATCAAAAATACTGTCAGAAAGCCCCTGGTTCCACGCAATCTCATGATACACTGCATCAATCTCTCCGACCAGATGGTTAAAACGCTGCATCTCGTTAGAAATCATATTGCTCATGCCCCTTTCCCTGTGTGCATATTGATGGCCGGATAGATTCCCTATCCAGCGCAAGCACTTTTACATAGTATGAAATCGTACCATATGTAGTATAGTACGATTTCATACTATAGTCAAGGACTTGTTGCATAAAAATGAAAACACAATTCCCCTTCTATCCAAAGCCTGCTCGCTTTATTATACAATATCCTCCCGCAGAGTCTCGGAAATATTACAGCCAAGCACCTTCTTTCCACCCAGATAATATGCTGCCGCCACAGAGATATAAATCGCCCCCATAAACAGCATCATCTGCCCAACCGGCGCCCTTCTGATAAACACCATCGGATCCAGATAACTGGCTTTTATCATCATTCCCATCAACACGATAATAATCGGCAGAGTAATCAACACAGGCCGACTGGCGATCACCACAGCCTCCAATGCAAACACTTTTCCCACTCCGCCCGGCGTAAGCCCTACGGATAAGTAACGGGCAACCTCTCTTCTTCTGAGGCGTAAGAATCCCAGCGTGTTGGAAAACACATTGGCAATGCCGATGATTGCAAGCAAAACACAGAAACCGCCCAGAACATATTTATATCCGGCAATCATCTGGTCATTTCTGGCTTTCTCTTGCAGACGATTTTCACTTTCAATGCTATATGATCTGCCAAGAATCTGTCCCGCTTTTTTCTCAAGTTCCGACAACTGTTCAACGGAAATATCCTCTTTAGCGAGAATGCGGATATAAGTATCCCGTTCGGCGCCGCCTGTCTGTACTCTTATTTTTTCCCAATAGGACTGCGGCATAATCTGTACCAGTCCATAGTCTGCATATTCCTCCCGCAAAAGCGGTGTCTTCTCCGCGTATGTCAGAATGGGAACTTCCGTCAGTTTTTTATCTGAATCTGCCCCACCCAATGTGAGTTCATTCTGATTTTCCTGTACAAAGGGGATGTATTGGCGGTCTCGGAAATTACTGTGCAGACTGTCCCACACACGATTGATCACCACCGTACCTTCCAGGGACTCTGTGCCACCCTCTCCACGGGACCCATCTGTCTTATTGTCTGTTCCAAGCTGTTCATAGTATTGTCGGAAACTCTCATCCTCTAATACCACAATGGGCGCTTTCACCGCATAAACTCCCTCTGCCGCAGTGACACTGCCATCCGTCAGCGCCTCCAGGCCGCCCAGAGCCATAAGTCCCCCGCTGGCCCAGTCCTCCGGCACCTTACAGACTGCCTCTGCTTTCTGATAGACTGCCACATCTTCCACACCGGTTAATTTCCGCAATGCCTCCACATCCTTTTGCCGCACCTGGCCAATTCCGGTATCCTGTACCGTCACCATGATATCCCAGACATCCTGATATCTGGCGAAATAAGTTTCCCCTGTGCTGATATCTGATAACGTAAAGAAACACTGCACCAGCATAAATCCCAGAAATGACAGGGTCAGAGACAAAGTGGCCGTGCGAAATGCCCTTTTCTGCGCTTTCAGAAAATTTCCTGCCAGTTCCCCTTCTATGCCAAACAAAGAATACATAATTGGAGAATGGCGCTTACGCGGAGCGAAACCTGCAAAGGTAATTCCCAAGAATTTTACCTTGGGGGAAATCCGTATCTCTTCATTTTCCCGGATTGCCTCAAGGGGTGTCATCCGGCTCATCTTCTTAGCCGGCATCCAGGCCGCCATAAGCACCGTTGCCGCTGACAACACAAATGTAAGCCCCAAAAGATATGGCGGATACATAAATTCAGCGCTTCTTCCGCCCACAATCTGTGCCGCCATCTTAACGATCGCCGCCATGACACCCCAACAGAGAATCACACCCATGACAATACCTAAAAGAATTGGCAGGATTGTCATGCGAAAGGCTTCCTGCAACAGACAGATGCGAATCTGTGCCGGTGTCGCTCCTACACTGGCCAAAATACCAAACTGATGCACCCTGGCATGCATTGTAAATGCAAAGGCATTGTAGATCACCAGCACCATGGAGATACAGACCGCCACTATGATTGCCAGATAAAACGGCATCACAAGCCTTGGATATTCATCTCCCGGAATCCGCACAAAATACAGCGACAAAAGCTGATAATGATAGGACACCTCCCCTTCTGCAAGCCCCAGCATCTCTGTGATCAGAGGCATATCCTTTACAATCGACCGCACCGGATCAAAAATGATATCTACCACCGTCCCATCTTCCCCGGGCACCCCTTCCTTTACCGTCACACTTTCCACATGTTCCAGGCCGCGTATCATAGAAATTTCCTGCTCCCCAATCTCAGCTGTGATCCGTCCATGCCATGGACCCTCTTCCTCGATCACATTGGCAATATTATCCTGCCAGAAATTATAAAACAACCCGCACAGAAAGGACAAAAATAATGCCGCAATCAAAGCTGCCGCTCTGACAGAAGCGCAGATGGATCGGTTCTGTTTCATATAGCCCGCCGAATATGCTTTCCACATGCCGCTCACCTCCTACTATCACTGACGATGCGGCCATCTTCTATGGTTAGGATACGGTCAGCCATAAGAGCCGCTTTCTCATCATGCGTGATCAACAGAATGGTCTGTTTCAGATTTCGGTTAGAAAGCCGCAGCATATCCATGATTTCCTTGGAATTTTTCTGATCCAGATTGCCTGTGGGTTCATCCGTAAAATGTACCCTGCCCCCGCAATCCCTTGTAAACACTGGCTCTAACGGCATACAAAAGTGTGTATGGCGTTCTGTTTTTCCTGTCGTTTGCTGTAAAAATAGCATGACCGCAGCCATACTTTCGACAATTTTCTATTTCTTCATTTATATGTGTGTGTTTATCCTGCCCCGAAACTCTGTGATCCCAGGCGTATTTCCATGCAGGATATGTACTCAAAATTTCTTTGCCAACACCAACGACCAACAGGCATACTTTTTTGTATGCTGGCTGTCGGTTCTTACCTTTAAGGGCTATGTATTGTTACAGATTCCGGAGCAGCTCCCTGTTCTTCCGGTCCAACGCCCTTTTCAGTTTTTCATTCTCCTGGCGCAGGGCATCCATTTCCTGCTGCATTGCCCGGATCTGTTTCTGCAGGGACAGGATCTCGTTGTTCATTGCCATGTCAAGTATGTTCTTCCTCGGATGGCTCACGCCGCCCTGCTGTTCCAGCACCTTGTCGAGTGTCTGGCGCACCGATGGGTTCTTGTAGAAAAAACCTCTTGAAAGCCCTGTTTTTTCCATCAGCTTCGGGACGGTGACCTTTTCCCCCTCGTCCATCAGTTCAAAGATGGCTTTCCTCGCCCTCTCAATCTTCTCATCGCTGGCTTTCCTGTTACATTCCAGCATCTTCTCGTATTTGTTCATATTCTTCCTCCCATCCGTCCAAATTCTGCAGGATGATCTCCGACAGCATATTCCTGACTTCCCGTGTCTCATCGGCCAGCGTCTGGTTGCTCATCTTCCTGTAATATTTCACGTTCTGGACGCTGCTGTGCCCCAGCAGCTTGGCTATGGTGAAATCGTCCAGATGCATCTCCGTCAGCTTCACCCCGTAATAGTGCCGGAACATATGGCTCCCGAAACCGAACAGCCTGCCATTGTCATCCCGCAGGTTTTCTTTATGGATCATTTCCACCACCTTGTTCTGCAGCCTGTTATACGGCAGGGGGTTCTCCGGATTCTTATCGTCCACAAAGATGAATTTGGTCGGCCCATGCCGTTCCTCCGTATAAGCGATTGCCCTGCGGATCAGTTCTGCAAGATCGTGGCTCACCGGCTTTTCAAAAGTTTTTGTTTTCATCTGCCGTATCCTTATGATCGTTTCCCCGCCGCTGTCGTACAGGCAGTCCGTCTGGAGCGTCAGCGTGTCGGAGATCCGTGTGCCCAGCATCTGGTGTATGACCATTGCCCTGGCGATCTGCTCATCCAGCTTCACGATCCCGGCATTCAGCCTCTGCAGTTCGCTGTCGGAGTATACCTTGAATTCCGGCTGGCGGGCCGGCGGGATGTCCCGGTTTAAGAACAGCAGCTCCAGGTTGGCATAGCCGCACACCTTGCCGATGCTCTCCAGGATGGCCCTGAGCCTGTTTAAGTCCGCATGGAAACTCTTGGTTTCTATATCTTCCGTTTTCAGGTATGTCAGGTATTCCTCCAGGACTTCCCTGCTGATATCCCGGCAGGACTGCACCTCTTTCTGCCTGTCGGCCAGGTATCCTGACAGCCGGCGCATTGCCGTCATCTCTTTCTGTACGCAGGCAATCGCTTCTTTCTGGAGGTTCAGGTATATGCCCTTTTTCAGTTCCTCCCGTATCCCAGGCTGTGATATTTTGGTGAAATTGACTGTCCTGTAATTCTTTATGGGGTTCGCCTTGACCGGGATATCCAGCCTTTTGATTTCCCATATATCCTTATCTGTCTCATCCCCCTGCATCCCCTTTTGCCCTGTGAATTCCAGTATCTGGATAAAATAACAGAGGAGCCTGCTCCTGCCCGTGCTCACGCTCCCGTATACACCGTGTTTCTCGAAAGTCTGCGGGATGCCCTCTGACATCATCCATCCCTTAAACTGCCGCAGCCATGTTTCTGTGTCACGGTCGCAGAAGCTTTCCACACGCTTTGCGCGTTTCTGCAGGAAAATGCATACTTTTTTGAAAAACTGTCTTTCCCCATAAACGGTCATCAGGGACACGCTCCCTGCCCTGTGCAGGATGAATGCCGCGAGTTCTTCCCGCATCTTATCTGCCGGGACGCCGCCCAGGTCATAGTGAGGGTCTTTCCCCATCCGCTTCCTCTGGATGTCCGTCGCCGCTTTATAACTTTCCAGTCCTTTCAGGCTGATCCTGTTTTCCATCGCTGCCGCTCCCTCCTTTCCTTATCTTCAGGCCGGCCGCAAGGCTGCCGTGCTCCTTAAAATATTTTTCGCTTGCTTTTTCTATCTTCCTTGGCATGTAGTCTACATACTGCTGGGTCATTTCCTCATAGACATGTCCCAGATAATCCCTTACTCCCTGCAGGGACACCCCGCTGTCATAAAACAGGGTGGCTATGCCGTGGCGGTAGTCGTGGGACCTGAAAATGTATTCCCCGCCTTTTATGCCGTTTTTTTCACAGCATTCCTGCATCTTCATCCGGAATGTGGCGCTCCTGTAGGCTTCACCCTGGCTGTTCTGGAACGCATAATCGTCCGGCCCTACCTGATGTTTTTTCAGGTATACCATCATCAGCCGGTACAGGGCGTATGGTATGGGTATCCGCTTATAACTCCGCATCTTAATCTGGTAGACCTGTACCCATGCGTCCTTTCCCTGTATGTAATAGGCATTCCCCTTCAGTGTGCAGACCTCGCTGATGCGCAGGCCGATCCCCCACAGATGCAGGTACATCAGCCGGATGTCCTCCGGGAAACCGGGGAGCTTTTGCAGTATCTCAGCCCGGATGTCTGCGTCCACACTCCTGTCATTATGTTTCGGCACCACTTTTTTCAGGTAATAATCCACACAGAACGGCGCCCTCTCAATGTATCCTCTTGCAATCAGGAAATTGAAGAAATGCTGAATGCTCATAACCTGCGCATTATAGGATTTCGGCTGGAGTCCTTTGTCCGCCAGCTTCAGGAAATATTCCTCCATCTGCTTTCCTGTGATCCTGCAGATGTCTTCCTGCCCTGTCTGTCCTATCTCTGCCAGGAAGTTCCTTACCCATATCATCTCTACCTGCAGGACGCTGATTGACAGGTTCGTGACCCCTATTCCATAGCGCATATATTTCTTCAGCAGTTCCCGGTTTCCCTTGTGCGTAACCTCCAGAAACGACATAGCCTTTACCGGCTTTGCGGGGTTCAGGCGTTCCGGCTGTATGTGCAGGCGTTCCATGTACCACACATTCGCATCCCAGCATATTTCTGCGGCCTGCATAAAAAGTGCCTTCCTGCATAAGTCGATGATGCCGTATGCCGCTCCTTTTTCCCCGGATGCCTGCATGGTTTCCTCAAATTCTTCCGCCTGCACAAGCTCAATCCCGTCAATACTGCCAATCTCCCTGTTAATGCAGAAACCGTACAGTTCTTTAAGCCTGCGGAGATGAACCTGCAGCTGGTCCCCATTATAATTCCCGATGACATAATGCAGGCTGGCAAAAATCTGTCGTTTCATCTTCTCCGGCGCTTTCTGCCCGAAATCCCATGCCAGCCTGTTCTTGTTGACGGCATTGATAAACCGCTCTGCGATCTCCGGGTCCGGGTGGTATGGCAGGAACAGGATTCCGTTTCCGTACTCTGCCGTGGGCCTTCCCCTCTCCCGTACTGCCCGCACCTGCCCTTTGATGGAGTGCAGCTTGACCAGGTCCATGGCCTTCAAATATGCCATGTATGCCGTGGAGCGGAACTGCCCTTTCAGGAACTGCTCATATGCCGCCCTTGCCGGGTAGTCCAGATCACAGATATGCCAGATCCCCCTGCCCTCCATGAATGCCCTGAGTTTATTGCGGTGTGTGGGGAGTATCTCTGTGCATTCCGCAAGCTCCCTCTCCAGCTGTTCCTGTAATTGTCCTGTGTCCTCCTGCGGCGCCGCCTGCAGGTATTGGTATGCCTGCATACCCACCACCCTTTCCTATGGCATCTTCCCGATGCCGTAATTTACGGAATGCTTCTCATAAAACTCCCGGCTCGCCTCCAGCAGCTTGTCATCCAGGATGCCCAGGTACTTGATCGTGGTATCCAGGTGCTTATGCCCAAGGGCCTGGCTGATCAGCTCCAGCGGCCAGCCCGCATTCCATCTTGTGACTGCGAAATACCTCCGCAGCATGTGTGGCGTCAGTTCCATGCCTGTCTTTTCCGCCGCCCGCTCCAGCATGGCATAGACGCTGTCCACTTTCAGGGGCTGTCCTGCGGTATCGCCGGAGACATTGATGAACAGGTAGTTCTGGTGCTGCAGGAGTTCCCGGTACTCGGCAAGGTAGCCCATCAGGAATTCAAAGGCGTCCTCGCTGATCTTGGCTTTCCGGTACTCCGCGTTCTTTGCGCGGGCATCGTTCTCATTGTCCTCGCGGAAGTACACACCGATGGTGTGCTTCTCATAGTCGATGTCCCTGGTGTAATCCACGCCCAGGATCTCACCGATGCGGAATCCTGTTTCTGCAATCAGCAGGAGGAGCAGCTGGTCCCTGCTGTTGGTGCATGCCTGCAGGGTGGCGATGATTTCTTCCTCGCTTGCAGCCCTTACATTCCGTTCCTCCGCCTTCATGTAGCCGCCGAAGGATCTGCACCGCAGTGTCCTCTTGACCCCTGCCGCATTCGGCACCGTGATCTGGCTGTAGGAAAGCACCCGCAGGCTCAGCGCATAGCCGCATTCCGACATAAAAAGATAGAACCCGAACACATCCTTTAAGTATGCGTTGCAGGTTCCATTGTCGGTATCTCCTGTTTTCTTTTTTTCTGTGTGGCATCCCTCTTTCAGCCAGTACAAAAACTGCGTGAAATGGCTGCTCTGTTCCTCATATCCCATGCCGCAGACCGTCTGGAAGTCTAGGCCCTTTTCCGCCAGGTATTCCAGGTAGCAGCAGATGGAAAAGGCGTACCTCTTTACCGTGTTCGGGGAAAGGTTTGCTTTTATCTTGTGTTTCAGATACTTGCTCGGAAGCAGGGCGATGTCCAGTGTCTCCCCGTCCATGATGTAAAAATATTTCGTTGTCCCTTCGGCTGCTGTCTCTACCGTATACCGTTTCACCTGCTTCCGCCTCCTTCCCTGACGCCATACACAGTATACCGTGCAGGCGTGATGTTATCCATATCCATACCCAACAAACATGTCTGCCTGCAATAAAGCAGGACCGACAAAGGGTTCAGTCTGTCTGGTAGCTTCCTGCCACGCTGACCGCTATGCCGGCCACCACATAGATGGCTGTCAGAAAAAGTATGATAAATACTGCCGTTCCAATGATCCATGCCATGCCTTTCCCTCCTTCCTGTTCCCATGCACATCTCCATCCGTTTCCAAAGCTGCTGTTTTTCGTATTCCTGCAAGGCTTCCCCTCACATCTGCATGGGCTGTGCCATGCCTCCCGCTTCTGCCATCTGGGGGACCTGGCTGCCGGAGAACATGTCCGCCAGGAATTTCCTGCCGCCCAGTTCACAGGCCAGCTGGAACGCCTCGCTGAAGCTGCCGCATTTTCTCTCTGCCCCCGGCTTGAACAGCGCCTCCCCGATATGGGGGATGGCTCCCTCATAATTTCCGACCTGCAGCGTCCCATCCTGGGTGATGCGCATATAGATCCCTGATTCCCCGCCGCTGTAATAGAGACAGCCGCGCCCGTTCCTCCGTGTCACTGCATCCTCCACCCACATATGCCGGCTGCCGGATGTCACCGCCTGCCAGTGTTCAAATTCCCTTTGGTCCATGCCTGCCTCCTTTTTTCTGCCTATATCAGTTCCATCGGCCCGGTCAGCGGGGAATACACCCGCAGGCCGCACCCCTCTGCCAGCGCCTTAAGCTGCGCCATCTGCATGGACGAATGCGTCAGGCAGCGGCGGCTGGTTACCAGCAGGATATCGACCTCCCCTCTGGTGGCGGCATCCACAAAACGCCGGAAGCCGCTGCGCTCCCACAGCGGTTTCCTCCCGATGTCGCTGGAGCTGCCTGCCATTTCGAACCCCATCTGCTCCGCATATCCACAGAGCTGCTGGCGCTGTTTCTTTAATGCGTCATTTTCATCCTCCGGCGCATCGATCGAGCAGTATGCCCATGCCCGTTTCCTGCTTTCCATAAGCCGTTCCCCCTTTCTGTCCGGCATCCGTCTGCCGGAGGACCTCTAATCTTCCTCTTTCCCTGCCTGCGGTTCCTCCTGGGGGAAAAGTATTCCCTCCAGCCCGAAGCTGACCGCAATGGCATGGTCCACATCCTGCATGGTCGCCCTGCCTGCCCGGCCTATGTATTCCTTCAGCCTGGCACGGTCAATAGTCCGCACCTGCTCCAGCAGGACGGTGGATTCCTGTTCCAGCCCGCAGGGGCTGTCCTCCAGCCTGATGTGGGTGGGGAGCGGTTTCTTCCCCTGCCTGCTGGTAATGGCCGCCGCGATCACCGTGGGGCTGTGCCGGTTCCCCATGTCATTCTGTATGATCAGCACAGGCCGTGTGCCGCCCTGCTCACTCCCGACCACCGGTGCCAGGTCGGCATAATAGATGTCGCCCCTCTTGATGCCCATATCCGTTTCCTCCTTTCCTGCAGGCATATCCTGCATCCATTCTTCTATCCCATGCCGCACTCCATGCCGTATTCCGCCATGGCCACTGCCCTGTCCTCCGCCGCAAAATATGCATCTGCCTGCTTCCTGTCAAGCTGGAGGATATCCCCGGCCTCTTTCTCCCCCAACTGGATCGGCGCCAGATGGGAGTTGATCTCCATGCACAGTTTCTGGTCCGGGCAGGTATCAATAAATCCCCCGCAGGTATCCAGGATAAGCCTGTCCGCAATATCTGTAATGACCATCTTCTGTGCGCTGAGGAAACGGCTGCCCACAAAGTTCGCCATATTTTCCGGTGTTGTGGCGATCAGGTATTCCTCCCTTGCGCTTCCGTCTGACGGATACACATAGGCATAGCCCATCCGCTCCGTATCCATAATCTTTCCCATCATGTCTATGGTTTTCTGATCCATGCATTCCCTCCTGTGAAAGCATCTGCTTTCGAACTTCATTTTTTATATTTTCATGACACAAGGACGGCGGCAGCTCCCGGTGCTGCCGTTTGGGATATCCTCCCGGCTCCCTGGCAGTCTGCCGCCGTAGTTTCTATCATGAAAGCATTTCCTTTCCGAGGGATTCCCCGGCCCGGAAATGCCTGTCCTTCGTTTTGTCATTTTAATATCTGCCCCTGTTCGACACTACTCCCCGGAGCGGGCGCAGGATGCGCCCATAGGCAGCAGGCAAAGACCGGCCGTGGCTTAAGGCCGTCATGGGTTTCTCACCCCTCCGAGGATCTCTCCGGGCCGCCCTCATTGCGTGTTCCCGCTCCTGCGGGGCTGTGACTGGACGGAAGTATCATTATAGGCTGTCCATGTCATGGCAAACGGCCCGCCACAGGCCGCCTTGGGACGGACATTTGCCGCTCTGCACCTTTGATGTGATCTTTTTGACAGGGGGTTCCCTGCAGGTGGTCCTGGCGTGTCCTCCGCTCCGCTTTGCTTTATCAAGCTGAACAGCTAACGTATCTATGCTGCTGGATATGACCGCCTGGCGGCGGTATTTTTCAATGGGCAGAGGGGAGGAAAAATTCCCCTCTACTTACTTCCACGTTGGCAGGGCGTTTTGCACACCCTGAAATTAAAATTTTTCCAAAAAATTTTTCAGTTTTCCCAGGATGTGGTTCTTTCGCTTGTGTATGGCATTGCGGTATATCCCCATGTCTGCCGCCGCTTCCCGCTCGGTCTGGCCTTGGAAAAACAGGCGGTCTATCAGTTCCCGCTCATCATCAGACAACAGGGAGAGCGCTTTATGTAACTGCGCGTACTGGATCTTTCGCAGCACGGTTTCCTCCACGCTCTCGGCTTCCCCGGCAAACTGCACCTCCTGGTCTGCCAGACGTTCCAGGGAATCTTCCCTGCTGGGTATGGTGGTTATGGTCTGGTCTTTTTGGCTGATAACGGTCTGCTCTGTCTTCAGGTCGTATTCCTGGTACTGCATTTTTCTTTCTGTGGTTTTAAGCAGGCTGATCACTTCCTCGCCTGCATCCGGATACATCTTCTTATAATCCGGGATTCTGTATGCCTTTGCCATAGGCTTGTCCTCCTTCATTTCCGAATTTCAGAAAACGAAGGACAGGCGGCGGGCTGCGGCAGTTCCCTCTGACGTGAAAAGAGCGCAGGCCCTTTCTGCAGGGTGCGCTCTTTTGTAGGATTATGAATTTTTCTATATAACAGGGCAGAATAGGCGGGGAATGTGTCGAACATAAAAATACCGCAGCCCCTTGGTGGACCACGGTATCTCTCAATATGGTATGGAGTTGCATTGCGGGCGGCAGTTTGCCCCCGGTTCCTGACATGCCCATGTTTCCCCTTTCCGGGGATTTCCGGCATGGTATTTCCGCTCCCCTGGCTTTTAAGCCCATGGGGAAGATTATAGGGTGCGTGACAGTCAGCCCACAGTCGGGCGGCAGTCAGGACGCAATAGTAAAACGCAAGTTACGACACGGCAGTGCGTACCATGTCGCATAATGTCCTGCATTGCCATAAGGCACCGAACAGAGGGGGCAGAGAGCCAAAGCGCACAAAAAGAGCAGCCCGGTTTCCCAGGCCGCCCCCATGATGTTAATATTCCGGGTTCGTTTCAAAACAGTAGCCAACCTCTCTCACACATTTAATGATAAACGGCGCATTTCCTTCTTCCACAGACAGTTTTCCCCGCATCCTGCGGATATGGCAGCCCACAATATTGCTCTCGCTGCCAAGGGCTTCCCCGCCCCACACGTTCTGGTATATCTGGCTGTATGTAAGGACGCGGCCCCTGTTTTCCATGAGTAGGCAGAGGATGTCATACTCTTTTGCGGTAAGGATGATCTCCTTCCCCTCGCAGTATACTTTCCTGCGGTTCAGCTGGACCATAAACCCTGGGATTGACAGCACCGTTTCATCAGCAAGCCGCAGACTCTCGAAAGTGGGATATTTTTTCAGCACAGCCGCCACTTCCTCAAATATATGGGATTCTGACTCAGCGAACTCGATCACCAATATCCGCCCGATACTGTCCACCTCCTTTGTATTCTATATTCTTACCGCCCTCCCTTTACACTTTTGAGATCATTCCTCTTATTTTCGTTCATCATGATTCCTTCTATTTTTATATATTTACATCTGCGATAAGAACTCTCAATATTCTTCTTTTCCATGCCAATCTATATAAAAACTTGTTTCTTAACAACTCCTAACCAATCCTCTGTGCTCAACATAATAATTCAAAGACCTTTATATGCCAAATAAAGTCTTTACTGTTTCTGTATTTGATATATCTTTTTTCAAAGATAGCTCCAACCTTGATTGAGTTGCACTTCTTATCTACACACATCACAATTTCTAGCCCAACCGAAAGAACCTCCATTCAACATTTCATTATCTGCACAGTTTTTATTTCCTACATTGATAATGAAAGGCACATTGAATACCTGCACCTTCCCATTTTTCAAAATTGTGAAAAAATCATAGATTAAATCTATAACAATATTATATTTCATGGTTTCTCCCGCATATGCTCTATTCTGTTTCTAACGGTACCGTTTGTCCCCGCAACCAAGATATTGTATCGGTAACCGTTTCCCGCATATCACGCGGACGGTAACCCAGTTCAGCGGTTGCTTTATCGTGAGAAAAATGCCCATTGCTGGAAATTGTGTATAACGCATACTTGGTGTATAGTGGTCTCGTATGAGTGATTTTTGCAACCCACTCAAAAATGGGTACGAAAACACGAGCCAAACCAACAGGCAGACAAACTTTTTTCCGTCCCTCCGCAGATTTACGGACACATTCCAATAATTCTTTTATAGTAAAATATCGATTGGAAAGAATATAGCAACTGCCTTTTGTTCCATGATTGGCAGCCTCCAAACAACCCTTTGCCACATCACGAACATCTACAAAATCATAGCCTCCTGCCACACCAGCCGGAAGTCTGCCAGAAATACACATACTAATCAACTGCACCAAATGGTTATTTCCACTGTCATATGGACCTACAATACCAGACGGATGCACAACTACTGCATCTAGCCCACTTTTTACCGCTTCCAATACAGCTTGTGTTGCTTCTGCCTTGGTGACGGCGTATGCTCCAGTTACGGCATCTTTGGAAAACCTTGCAGTTTCCGAAATAGTGGCTTTTTCATCGCTTTCGGGAATGGCATGAACGGAACTGACATATACCAGCCGTTTTACATGGTGCCGCATACATTGCTCAATAATATTTTTCGTACCTATGACATTGACATTGTACAGAAGTGGAGTTACTTCGTCCTCAATGCTGATAACCCCAGCTGCGTGGATTACAGTAACCTCGCAACACTCAAAATTGGAAAAAATCTCCTCCAATGATTCCAGGATGGTAACATCGCCTTTGTAGTAGGTAATCCGTCCATCATTCTCGCCGCTTTCGGAGGGAAGTATCAAGCCTCTAATATAGCAATCAGTATCACGCAGATACTTAATAATTGTACTCGCAAGGTGTCCTGCAGCACCCGTAATAACATAAATCCGTTTCATCATACTTTATCCTCGTATTAGAATTAATTCTATCATAATACTATTGTTTATGTATTACCTTACCTTTGTCCAATGCAAACAAGGTTAGAACAGTTCCTAAAAACGAATATTTCATTGTAACTCTATACTACCTTTCCGCAACCGCCGTCAAAATCTGGAAAGTAGCACTCAAAATTCATCTGACAGCGCACATTTCCCCAATCTTCAACTGACAATTTATAAACTGTTTCCTGTTTTCACAAATTCTATGCCGGGTTTCCTATATGTGATCCTGTTTTCCCGATCTGCTGCTTAATCAGTATTTACAGTTTCTCCACCCTCATCCGCAGTTGTATAATGCCTGGTTCATTTAAATAGAACCCTTTCCCCTCAAGAGAATTACTTTTTAATTCTTTTTGCTTTTGTTTGCCTTTTTGCCATCTTTTCCAGATATTTCCTGTTCTCTGTTTCAAAATCCAACCCCTTTTTTGCACAGTGTTCTTTCAGATCATGGATACGGTTTTCCTCATTTTGCCGTTCCGCATCTTCCTGCTCACGGCGATCCAGTTCTTCCGGTTCTATCCATTCCTCTCCACGCTGCAGCATCGCTTGCTTTTGTCGGCTACGGAGCTCTTGATTGATTTCCGGCAGCTTCTTTTCCACATCTACAAAAGGCAGCAGCACCAGATAGGCAACAGCACAAATAATATCAAAAAGATAAAATGCCATAGTCATAAAGCTGAGTACATTTGCATCAGGCGTAATGCCCACTGCATCTACAAATCCCAGCCTCAGGATGCCGAATTCATAACCGCCTGCAAACGGGGCCGTGACAGCCGACTGTATGGCCACAACAATGGCCGCTCCCAAAAGACCTTCTAGGCGAAGTCCCGAATCATGCTCGACGCTGTCATAGGCATAGCACATTAAGGTAGCAAAGACATAGGCATTAGGCAGATAGCCAAACTGCCGCAGAAATCCCGCCGCAAATACGACAGGAATATTTTCTGGAAATATCCAGCCGACAATACTGCCGAAAAGTACGCAAGAATAGCCAAACAATGTCACATTTCGGATTCCAAATTTTTTTGCCAGTGGGTAGACGAGAAACGCACCAATTCCAAGAGGGACTCCGGTAACAATCTGGTACAACATAAACATAGAGGGGTTACTGTCACCGCCCAGCAAAAACTTGATATAAAAGTAATTGACGTTGCCACCCTTGAAATTATCAGCAATACTGCCAATCGTAACAAGAATCGTA
Source organism: uncultured Lachnospiraceae bacterium (assembly GCA_946566685.1). Lineage (GTDB taxonomy): Bacteria > Bacillota > Clostridia > Lachnospirales > Lachnospiraceae > UBA3282. The sequence continues at coordinate 311 of CAMNXA010000043.1, read as the reverse complement.
AGGATCACAAAATACTTATTGGTGAACAGAGCTTTCATCTGCTGGCGGAGCGGAATCTTGTTTTCATTTTCTCTGCCAACCTCCTGTGCCACATCTTCCGTAATCCTCTCACGGGTATAGAAATATTCTAGAAGCAACAACGGAACAGCTACCAGACTCACTCCACACATAAGAAGAGGATAACCGCCGATATCATGCTCCAGCCACATGGGAAGCACTACACTGGAAACAATCATGCCAATCAAAATCCCGGAAAACAAAGTCCAGCAAAGCTGACGACCAAATTTCAGTCTCATTTTCTCAGATGGGCT
>CAMNXA010000042.1 GCA_946566685.1 uncultured Lachnospiraceae bacterium | reverse complement strand
AGAAGAGAGAGGAAGAGAAGGAAAAGGCCGAGGAGAAGGAAGAGCAGGAAGAAAAGGTAGAGGATATCCGGGAAGAGAAAGAGATCATAGAGGAAAGGATCGAATCAGATCGGGAGAACAGTCACGAGGCGGAAGAAAGCAGCAAGGAACAGGAACGGGATGCCAGGGAAGAGGCAGAACTCTTAAAGACCATGGCAGAGGCAGGCATGGATGTGGCCGGTTCCGGCTCCGGGGTAAAGGCGGAGATTCAGGATATGCTGCATAAGATGAAACTTCTGGAAGTGGATATCAAGGGTATTGAGGTAGATGAAGAGGTGTGAGAAGAACATTAAGAAACTCTAAGGCAGCAAAGAACGCAGCCTAAGAGTTACTAAATGTTCCAGAGAATGCCCAAAGTATGGGCATTCTCCGCGCAAATATTTGACATAGTATTGACAAAGCACAGAAAGAATGAATCACGCAGAAAGGGGCATGTTTTGTAGGGGAAGGCTGGTACGCACTTCGGACTGCAGGGCGTGTTTCTTTTTTATTCCCGTAAAATTGGTGACAAAAATCATAAGTTTCATGACATAAGAAAGAAGAATCTGACGATTTATGCCGATACAAAGTAAGAACAAGTAAATAAGGAGTAAGGGGAAACCATGAGAATTGCGATTTGCGATGACGAGGCGAGAGGGAGAGAACGGATTCAAACCTTACTCGAAAAGGAGTTTACACAAGTACAGACCCGGCAATTTGATTCAGGGATGAAGCTGCTTACGGCTGTGCAGGAAGGATATCAGCCGGATATCCTGCTATTGGATATAGCGATGGAAGGTATGAACGGCATGGAGACGGCCAGACAGATCAAAGCGCTGTCGGACGTCATATTGATTTTTGTGACCGGAGTGAAAGAGCAGGTCTTTCAGGCTTTTGATGTGGGAGCATTTCATTATCTGGTAAAACCTGTGGAGGAAGAGAGGCTGAAGGAAGTCCTGATCCGTGCCATGCAGGAAGTCAATAAACGCCAGGGGGGACCGAAATTCCTGCTGATCAAGTCCGGCGGGGGCCACAGAAGGGTTCCGGTGGAGGACATCCTGTATGTGGAGAATAACGGCAGGAAGGTCGTTGTGCATACAAAGACAGAGAAATTGGAATATTATGAGCGGATGAACCATCTGGAAGAAGTGCTGGGAGAAGAATTTTACCGGTGCCACAGAGGGTATCTTGTTGCGCTTCGGGCCATAAGCGGGTATGATAATACCAGTATCACAGTAAGTACCGGGGAGAAAGTTTATCTGGCGAAGCAGAAGTATTCGGAGTTTGTGAAACTTTACTGCCGGTTTTTAAAAGAGTAGCGCAGGAAGGAAATGGACATGATATGGCAGGCGCTGGATCTGTTGGAATATATCTGTAAGGCAGGACTGCTGTTATACTTGATCCGAGATAGGATCGTGGCGAAGGAAAAGTATTACAGGATTGCGCCCTGGTTTTTGGCGGGGCAGCTGTTTGTGATAAACTTCTGGACTGCCAATTCCCGGTGGCTGGAACAAAGGCTCTATGGGAATCCGCCGGCGGTCATGAGCAACAGCAGTTACAGTATTGTGAAACTCGTGATCTGCTTTGGATTCAGTTTTCTTATTCTGGATTTATTTTATCAGGGAAGACGGCTTGCAAAGCTGTATCTGCTTTCCGTATTTTATACCGTGCAGGAGTCGGCGCGTTTTGCGGTCCACGGTCTCTGGATGCTGTTTATCATGGGATATCTGGACAGGCTGACGGAACAGATGATCACAGAGCGGATAGAAATGGAAGTATATAACCAGTTGGTGAACAGGATGCAGTTGTTCGGATGGCTTTTGTTTGCGGGCGGATATCTTAGCGTGATGTATGTCACATTTCGGATTTATCGCAGATATATCAAGGAACCGGTCACCCGGACACCGAGTCAGGGATTGGGTTTTTTGATGCTCGCACCGATTCTTGGCATGGCTTTGGATGCGGCTTTGCGGATCATCTTTTACCGGCAGGTGGGGATGGAGATTGAGTCTCTCTATGAAAAGCACAGCAGCATGTATGCGGTGGTGCCGGTGATATCGGTATTGTGCCTTGTGTCCGTGGTCTACAGCAGAAAGATATACAGCGAGCTGATACAGGCGGAGCATGAGAAACAGAATCTGGTGTTTTATAAGCAGCAGCTTGCGGACATGACGGAGCATGTGCGGGAGATAGAGCAGCTTTACGATGGGATTCGGAGTATGCGCCACGATATCAATAACTATGTGGCGGACATGGAACAGCTTTTACAGATAAAAGAAGGACAAGGAACGTTGACTGAAACAGTCAAGCAGGAGGCGGAAAAGTATCTAACAGGGATGCAGCAGGCTGTGGACGGTATTTTTTTGCAGTTCAGCACAGGCAATCCGGTGACGGATGTGATCTTAAACCGCAAGGCCCAGATCTGCCGGCAGGGAGGGATCGAATTCCGGGGGGATTTCCTGTATCCGGCGGGATTGGGGATCGAGGCTTTCGACCTGGGAATCCTGTTGAATAATGCGCTGGACAATGCCATAGAGGCCTGTCAGAAAACGGCGGCACATCGTTTTATCAGCCTGCGCAGTTATACCAAGGGCCGGATGTTCTTTCTGGTGGTGGAAAATACTTATGACGGGAAGCAGCTCATAGAAGAGGGTGGTCTTTGCCGTACCACTAAGGAAGATGCGCAGATGCATGGGCTTGGCATGAAAAACATGAAAAGTTGTGTGGAGCGTTATTATGGCACTATGGAGCATGAGACAGGGAAAAATACTTTTATCCTGACGTTGATGTTGCAGGCGGGAGAAGGGCATCCCTGAGGCAGGACAAATTCTTGGTGACGAAAAAAATACGGTTTATGACAGGACGGTTAAGTTCCGCAGGATTGGGACGATATAGAGGATAACAGAACCATAAAGGCAGAAGGGGGAAGATATATGAGAATCACAAGAAATTACAGAAACGGTCTGATGAATGCCAAGAAGGCCAATGAAAATATCTCGCTGTTCCGTAAGGCTTTAAGCCGCAATAGCAAAAGCAGAAACAGCGGCAGGGCAGCGGCTATCTTAAATGGTGTCAATAAGACGAATTCTCCGTACAAAGGGGTTTTAGCCACGGACAGCAAGACGGAAAAGTTCTATTATGATATGCAGTATCATGCGAGACAGGTGGAAGAATACGCAGACTCACTGGCAGACAGTGAGAAAGACTCTATCTATGATAAGGCCGCGGAGAACGGCAATACCGAAGAGATTCAGTCCAGAATCCGGGGATTTGTCAGTCAGTATAATAAGATGCTGGAGGATTTGGAAAAATCCGGTACCCGGTCAGACGAAACCCTGCGGATGCAGTTGGACAGCGCTTCCAGAAGTTCCAAGACACAGTTAGCCTCCACAGGTGTGACCAGAAGGTCGGACGGAACTTTGGAGATTGATGAGAAGAAGCTGGCGGCGGCAGATGTAGATACCCTGCGGAAAGTATGGGGCGGTAAGGACAGCTTTGTGAATAAGGCAGGGGCGCGGGCTGGTTCTGTGGAGGCGACAGCGAAGCAGAACATGAAAGCACAGGCCAGCACCAATTATACCAATCCGTTTGACAGGTCGAATTTATATGCCAACTATGGCAGCAGAGGGAATTATTTCAATTTCTTCCAGTAAAGCGATGTGATGCAGGATCCTGACTATGGTTAACAGCGCGCTCCATAAGGAGGGCGCTGCTTTTGCTGTGTCCGGCGGACCGAGAAGATATTCTTTTCAGGCATGTCTTATAATAGCTAACAGGTATTTGCTTTTAGAATGCTTTTTCCTTATAATCAGAATCATGAGAGAAAATGAATGGTGTCAGCAAAATAAGGAGGAAACAGCTTATGGTATACAAAAATTTTCAGGATCTGAAACTGTCGGCGCTGGGGCTTGGAGCCATGCGGCTGCCGGTGATCGACCAGGATGATGCCAGGGTAGATGAGGCTGCGGTGGAGGCAATGGTTGCCTATGCCATGGAACATGGCGTTAATTATTATGATACCGCATGGGGATATCATGCCGGCAACTCGGAGACTGTCATTGGAAAGGCGCTTTCCACCTATCCGAGAGAACAGTTTTATCTGGCCGATAAGTTTCCGGGTTATGATTTGAGCAATATGCCCAAGGTGGAGGAAATCTTTGAGCAGCAGCTTCAGAAATGCCAGGTAGATTATTTTGACTTCTATCTGTTCCACAATGTATGTGAAATGAATATTGATGCTTATCTGGATGAGAAATACAGCATCTATGAATATCTGATGAAACAGAAACAAAACGGCCGTATCCGGCATCTTGGTTTTTCAGCCCATGGCAGCTGTGAGGTGATGCGGCGGTTCTTAGAGGCCTACGGCAAAGACATGGAGTTTTGTCAGTTGCAGATCAACTATCTGGACTGGACGTTCCAGGATGCCAGAAGTAAAGTACAGCTTTTGAAGGAGTATGGGATTCCTGTGTGGGTGATGGAGCCTTTGCGGGGCGGAAAGCTTGCCAGCCTTTCAGAAGCCGATATGGCCAAACTTGCGGCTTGCAGACCGGAAGAGAAGGCACCTGCCTGGGCATTTCGCTTCTTACAGTCGCTGCCGGATGTGAAAGTAATCCTTTCCGGCATGTCCAATATGGAGCAGTTACAGGAGAACATAGGGACTTTTGAGAAGGATGCGCCCTTAAGAGAAGAGGAAATGCAGACAATCCTTGCCGTGGCAGCCGGGATGCTGGATGGTTCGCTGCCCTGTACGGCCTGTAGGTACTGTACGACTCACTGCCCGCAGGGACTGGATATTCCCATGCTGATCGGGCTCTACAACGAACACCGTTTTTCCGGCGGCGGGTTTATCGCACCCATGGCGCTTATGGCGGTGCCGGAGGAGAAGCAGCCCACAGCCTGTATCGGATGCAGGGGCTGTGAGAAGGTATGCCCGCAGCAGATTAAGATTTCTGAGGCGATGGCAGATTTTGGAAAAATGCTGCAAGGATAAAGTGGATAAACATGGAAAAACAGGCTGTTGCAAGGGTAGAATTAACTGCCCTTGTAACAGCCTGTATTTGATTTAGGTGCTTGAAATCGACTGACTATTTTGTCTTTACCAATTTTTTGACTATCTTCAGCGCTGCGCGTGCATAGAAAGGCTGTAACTCCTTTCTGGCATTTTGCAGTTCCTTTCGGATTTGGATATGCTGCGGGCAGTGCTGTTCGCAGGCGCCGCACTGGATACATTTGCTGACATCAGAGGAATCCTTTCTGAGTGAGGTCACCTGGATATATTCCAGAATCGTGCTGAAGCGTCCGTCCATATGCGCTTTATTGTAACAACGGAAAGCCGTAGGGATATCCACGCCATGGGGACAGGGCATACAGTACCCGCATCCTGTACAGCCGACACGGAGATTCTGGTTGATTTTGGCCTTCACAGTTTTGATCAGTTCATGATCTGCCTCCGTAAACGTGTGCGCCGCCGCATCGGATGCGATTCTTGTATTTTCGGACACCATGTCCAAAGAGTTCATGCCGGATAGAACACAGGTGACTTCCGGCTGATCCCACAGCCAGCGGAACGCCCATTCGGCGGGAGTCCTTTTCACCGGATAGTCGTGAATCGCCTCTTTGGCAGAATCCGGCAGAAGATCTACCAGCTTGCCGCCACGTAAGGGTTCCATGATGATGACCGGTATCCGCTTCCCGGCGGCATAGAGAAGCCCTTCCCTGCCGGCCTGCGTGTGTTCATCCAGATAGTTGTATTGAATCTGACAGAAGTCCCAGTCGTAAGCATCGATCAGTTCCTTGAAGGTTTTCGTGTCGCCATGGAAAGAAAAACCGATATTACGGATTTCCCCGGTTCTTTTCTTTTCAGCAATCCAGTCCTCGATACCGATACTTTTTAAGCGGTTCCAGACGTTTAAATCAAAGAGCATGTGCATAAGATAAAAATCCACATAATCTGTCCGCAGGCGTCTTAATTGTTCTTTAAATAATTTTTCCACAGAAGTAGTGTTTTTTAATAAATAATAGGGCAGCTTGGTGGCGATATTGACCTTGTCACGACAGTGGCAGCGATCCAGAATCGTGCCCAGCGCCTCCTCGCTTCCGTTGTAAATATAAGCGGTGTCAAAATAGTTGACGCCGTTTTCAATGGCCAGAATCACTTCCTTTTCCGCCTTATCGATATCAATCCTGCCGCCTGAACTGCTAAAACGCATACAGCCATATCCGAGAATGGATACCTGTGTACCGTCTTTCATTTCTCTGTATTGCATAGATGCCTCCCCGTGTCATATGTTCTGACGATGATGTTGATGACGGGCCGCCTTATATGGTATGCCGCCCTGATGCATTGTTTTATTATATAGTATGCCGGGATTAGAAAGCAAGGATTAAATGCCGCAGGGTGAAGAATCGGGCGCCGGAGAGAAACGGCTGGCATTATTTCTGGCTGGCATTCGGGGAAAAGGAAGATGAAGGATGGTCTGGACTTTGACAGGGATTATCTGTAGAGTGTATACTATATTTGTATTTTAGCAGGAATTTATCAACGAATCATGAATATAGAGTTTCAATCAGTGAAGTGATATGTGTGGAAATGTTGGATGCAGACAGGGGGGAAGAGGATGTTTGACTATGTATGGTGCAGTATCAGGAGAAGACGGGCGGCCAGTCTGGTCACAACAGGAATCAGTGTTATGCTGGTGATTCTTTTAAACCTGTATTTTGGAAGTGTCCGCAGTTATCAGACACAGCTTGTGGATTTGGCAAAGAATGTGCCGGTATACTGTCGGATATTGAACAGGAACGGTTCGCTAGAGAATAACCTGTTCATTTCAGAACGGACATTGGAGGGACTCAGGCAGTCTGAACAAGTGAAGGATTTGGCATACATAACCTTTTTTGCGGCTGGGGAGGGAGACTTTAAGCTGGCGGAACTGAAAGTCAAACTGAATATAAGCGGGGCCGGCGCGAACCGTGCGGAGGCCATAGGAGATCAGGTTTATGACCTGATTGAGATGGAGGCAGCAGATATCGATGAATTCTTATCCTCCGACAGGATGGAGTGTATTGTTGATAAGACCATGATGAGGAGACGGAAATGGGAAATCGGTGATACGGTGGTGTTAAAATGTTATTATGACAGTGCTGACAGTGAGTTTGGCAAGAAAGAATATGTACCCATGGGCGGAACGATAGAAGTCAGGATTGTGGGAGCTATGTCGGACGTCAGGGGCAAGAATGGCTTTCGGATAGATGTATTGATGCCCTATGATGGTGTTCTGAGGATGTATGAGCAGTACGGGCATCCCTGTTTTGCAGATTCGGCTTCCTTTTATGTGAAGAATCCGCTACAGCTGAATGAATTCAAAGAAGAAATGAAGGAGATTGGATTGGGAGAGAAGATATCGACAGCGATGGATTCTTACCATGGATGCGTGCTGGAGGTAAAAGATAATGATTTCATTACCAGCGCCACTAACTTAAGACGATCCATCGAGATGCTACAGATGTTCTTCCCGGTGGTCTGTGCGCTGGTTCTTATGATTGGATACGTGGTAAGTTATCTGTCTGGCAACAGCAGGAAAGAGGAGTTTGCACTGCTGCGCCTGCAAGGGGTGAAGAAAATGAAGAGTTCTCTGTTGTTCCTTTCAGAGCAGATGATATTGGTGTTTGCGGGGAACCTGATTGGGGATGTGGTGATGGTGTTTGTGGCGCCATCGGTATCCTTGCTGTTTGCGGTGAATGGAATACTGCTTTTGGCTTATCTGATAGGATCGGCAGCGGCATACGGGCGGATGAGCAGGGGAAGCGTGGTAGCGCTTCTGTCTGCACAGCAATAGGGAGGTGCGCAGATGAAAAACAGTTTAAAACAGATGATGCGGACAGTGTTCTTCCTGATTTTAATGGTCTTTGCAGCACTTCTGATGACATTGGGCTCCAATATTTGGATTAAGGGAACCAGGACTATGGCCAGGTACGAGGACAGTTTCGTGACCATTGGTACGGTGCGGCAGAAACCGGATTCTTATGAGGAGACTATGGTATGGGATGCGGAGTTTAAAGAGTACAGTGTATCCAAGAAGGAACATTATGATTCTTATGAGACGATAGATGCCGTGCTTTTTCCGGGAGTGGAGTATATTATGGAGCCGGAGCAGAGGGCTTTTTATTCTTCCCATGTGCCCCAGTATTCCATGACGTGGCGGAAATATACGCTGCCGACAGCCATTGACTGGGGGCATTACATTACGGAATTTTCGCCCAGGGAGGACTGTCTGCTCAGCGAATCCTATCAGTTCCAATACACAAAGGTGGTCGGCGGGGATAAGAAGATGGAGATAGCCGTGGAGTATCTCTGCGACCATAACAATCCGGAGCCGGAGATGATATATCATGATAAAACCTATGTGGCCCGATTGGTAGTCGGTACCCATGTACATGGCTGGGCTTATGATAAGATTATGAGCGGAAAGACGCTTTATGGTACCTATGTCCCCCGGGAACTCTATCCGGCACCACTGGACTCTAATTTCCATTACCCGGATGGCAGCAGGCCGGAGAATGCCATATGGGATGGACCGAGGATCTTTGAGGTTACGGAGGGATTCTATGAGACGGAGGCGGGGCAAAGGCTCCTGAATCTGGCGAAACATGAAGCTACCTGGCAGGACTGTCAGCCGGTCACGGGGACCAATAAGACCTGCCTGCTGATGCCGTTCTATAACGGGCAGGCTTATGTCAGTGAGGGACGGGATATCAGCGAGGAGGAGTATGCGGCCGGCAGTAAGGTGTGCCTGGCACCGAGGGAGTTTATGGAATTCAACGGACTGTCCCTGGGGGATCAGATTGAGGTGCGGCTTTTGTGTACGGATCTCTCTGCCAATGCGGGGAGTAATTATCGGCTGGACCGCGGCGCGAAATTCTATGAGGGTCTGATCGATGAGGAAGGGAAAGCATTGGAAGTGTTTGAGGTTTCCGACTATACGGTGGTGGGTATCTATGATCTGGCGTCCAGCGACAGTACGGATTATGCTTTCAGTATCGGGGTCGATGAACTGATTGTGCCCATGAATTCTATCGAAAAACGCTATGGGACCAATCTTATGGCTTTTGGGCCCATGATGAATGGCAACACTTCCTTCCAGATTCCCAATGGCAGTATCGAGAAGTATCTGGAGGCCTGGGAAGTATACGGGAAGGATAATCTGGAACTTACCTTTTATGACATGGGATATTCCCAGTTGAAGGACGGCATCGAAAATATGAAGACGGTATCCCTCTTCCTGCTGGTGGCCGGGGTGGTGCTGACCGGATTTATCTTATTTTTCTTCAGTCATTTATATATTACGAAACAGGCACAGAGGACAGCTATCGAGCGCTCTCTTGGCATGCGTCCGGCGCAGTGCAGGCATTCTATGTTGTCTGGGTTTGTATTGTTGGTACTGCTTGGCTCTATCCTGGGAGCCGTGGCGGGAACGATGATTTCTGGCAGGATTTCCTCTGTCAATGCGGGCAAGCAGTATTATGACACATCTTTTACGCCTAAAACAGTCAATCTGGGTAATGAGGTCAATGTGGAAGAAGTGGGGGAAACGGGACTTCCCGGATTCTGCTGTATGATTCTGATTGTGGCAGCAGGGACAGGAATCGCTCTGGGAAAGATGAATAAGAGCCTGAAACGGGAGCCTATGCAGCTGCTGGCGGAAAGACAGGAGGAATAATGTCTAAAAAATAAAAAATCTATAAACTCCACCACATCCCTTTACATCAATACCAGCATATGCTACAGTTATCGTACGATATCCGGGAATCTGAATATTCTGATAACAAATCTGAAAATATCTCAGGCGGCAGTCCGCCACAGAATTCCTACGATACGAAAATATTATAGTAAGAAGCGCGGACTGCCTGTACAGGTATGTTACGATGCTTCGGAACGGAGGACAAATGAATAAGAAAATGGTAGCGGCAGTGATGGCGGCGGCGATGGTGTTTGGCGCCTGCAAGGCAGTGATGGCGGCGGAGAATCCGCAGGGTGCGGCGAGACAGCTATTGCAATCGAAGGGCAGGATCGTCTATCAGGAGGGGGAGCACAGTGTGGTGTTGGATTCTCAGGATCTGTACCGAATAGCAGACCGGATGGATCTGTTTAAGCAGGGCATTTCCGGACAGCTGGCCTCCATGGGGACTTATCTGACCACAGGAGATGGGGTACCGATGCAGACCAGTGATACGCTTAAGGTGACGCATATTAGTCCGGCGGCGGAGCACAGTGTGGATCCTCTGCTGGTGGACTTTAATGCATTGCTGGAAGGGGTGGCGGCCAGCCAGTCGGTTCCGGTAGATTCTGCGGCCTATGGCTACGAGGCGGGCACTGTGCTGTATCAGACCAAAGAGGGCATCCTCACCACGGTGGAGGATGAGGCGGCCTGTGCGGCGGTGGAAATCAGGCCTGCGGCAGCAGAGAATCTGTCTGCGGGAACGGCGGCCTGGGTGGACGGACATCTGCTTCTGGGAACCGGTGCTGATAATCAGAGTTATTTTGAAAAAGGGCATGGACAGACCAGTGAGACGATCGTCAATATCATCAGCCTTCTATACAGTGGTGTCAATGAGACTGCACCGTATACTGTGTCAGGAAGGGATGGGAGCGGGGTATCTGTCAGTGTCAGGAGCAAACAAACGACAGAGCCGCTCAGTGTGGCGGTACGATCAGAGTTGATACCGGTATGGAATCTGGAAGGGGAAGAAAAAAGACTGCTTACGAAATTACGGTTAGATGTGGACGCCGGCACGGACGGGGAGAGGGCAGACAAAGAAAATGCAACCAGTGGGCACGGTTCGATCAGTTACGTGGTCTATGATGAGAGCGGACAGGCTATTGGTTCGGGATCTGATCCGTCTGCCGCAGAATTTGTCATAGATGCCATGGCCCTGCCGATTACCACGCAGCATATCTATGTGGAGGCAGCCGGAAGTGTGTGGGTTCACAAATCTGGGCATGGAAGCGGAACCGGTTCGGCCCACATCACTTTCAATGGAGTACAGGCTACTTATCTGATTAACTAACAAGATATATTGATACATTCTTAAAAATGCACAAAGTGCTGTACAAATCTGTTCAAAAAGAATACAATCGTTGTGGGGTTGTATGGCAGATGATGTGAACGATTATCTGAATCTGCAAAATGGAAATCGGAGAGACCGAACAGAATGAAACGACACTATGATAAGATTATTATCGGGGCAGGATTATATGGAATGTATGCGGCCGATTTCTGCGCGCGAAGAGGGCAGAGTGTGCTTGTGTTAGAGTATGACAGAGCGCCCTTTCAGAGAGCCACATACGTGAATCAGGCCAGAGTGCATATGGGCTATCATTATCCCAGAAGTCTGACCACTGCCTTGAAGTCAGCAGGGTATTTTAGACGGTTTGTGGAGGATTTTTCCTTTTGTATTTATGATAGCTTTGAGCAGGTGTATGCTACATCGGACAAGTTTTCCTGGACCAATGCCGGACAGTTTCAGACATTCTGCAAAGAGGCGGGCATCAGGTGCGAGGAAATGCCGGTATCGCGGTATTTTGCTGATGGAATGTGCGATGGGGCGTTTTTGACAGAGGAGTACACTTATGATGCGGCGATACTTGGGAAGTATTTTCTGGAGCGGTTGGAGGCGGACAGCCATGTGACTTTGCAGTTCGGTGTGCGCATAGAAAGGATTATAAAGCAAAACAGCCGGTTTTTGGTGGTAATGCAGACAGGAGAGGAATATGAGGCGCCTTTTGTATTAAATGCTTCTTATGCTTCCGTAAATCAGGTGATCGATCGGGTGGAAGGTATTCCCAAAAGCATGTTTGCCATCAAGTATGAACTCTGTGAGATCATCTTGTGCCGGCCGTCTCCACCGTTACAGAAAGTGGGCATAACCGTGATGGATGGCCCGTTTTTCTCCATTATGCCCTTTGGGAGAACAGGACTTCATTCCCTTACTGCCGTTACGTTTACGCCCCATATGACAAGTTATGAGGAAAAGCCGGTATTTCACTGCCAGCGCGGTTTTGATGAGGATGAGGGAAGGTGTTCACCGGGGCAGCTTGGGAACTGTAATGAATGTGCACACAGGCCGGCTTCCGCATGGCCGTATATGTCACATCTGGCGGATAAATACCTGAGGCCGGAGTATGCCTATACTTATGAGAAATCGCTATACTCCATGAAACCGATTTTAAAAAGTTCAGAGGTGGATGATTCCAGACCGACTGCCATTGCGGTCATGAGCGAACATCCAACATTTATCAGTGTTTTATCAGGCAAGATCAATACGGTGTATGATCTGGATGCATTTCTTGCGGGAGAGACAGAATAATCTGTCAAAATCGTGTGCAGAGCGGGAAAGAAAATGGAGAATAATATAAGAGAAAAGAAGTTTATATCAGTAGTCATCTATCTGCATGACGTACAGGAGTATCTGCGAAGTTTTCTGGATACGGTGATTCCGGCCTGCGAGGAGAATTTTGAGCAGTTTGAGATTGTATGCGTAGATGATGCCTGTCAGGATCATACGATGGATGTCCTGAAGAAATATGTGGAGGAACATGAAGTTAAGGCAGTCGTCTCCATCGTCCATATGAGTTTCTTTCAGGGAGTGGAAAGTTCCATGAACTGTGGACGGGATGCGGCAATCGGAGATTTTGTCTATGAGTTTGACGATATTTATGTAGATTATGACGCCCGGATTATCAGGGAAGTTTACGACAGGCTGCTTGCGGGCAATGACATTGTAGCGGCAAGCAGTAAGGGAAAGATGCAGTTTACATCCAAAATATTCTATGCTCTTTATAATCAGACAAGCAGAGGAAATGGTAAGATTGGCCCTGAAACTTTTCGGATTGTTTCCAGAAGGGCGATTAACAGGATCAAATCCATGGGGCAGTACGTGCCCTATCGAAAAGCGGTATATGCCAATTGCGGACTGCGGATGGATACGGTACTCTATGAGAGCAGGCATCTTATGGTACGGAAAAGGAATAAAGAAGTTTCGCCTGAACGTACAGCGCTGGCCATGGATTCCTTTATCTATTTTACAAATGTTCTTGAGAGGATATCGGCAGTCATATCGGCGTTGTTTCTTGGGCTGACGGTAGGAATGGGGATTTATATTATCCTGGATATGTTTAACAGCAGGAAGCCGGTGGAGGGGTGGCTGTCTACAATGGGATTTCTTGCGCTGGGATTTTTTGGCGTGTTTACACTTCTCACCATTATATTAAAATATCTTTCCGTGATGCTGAACCTGATTTTCAGACAGCAGAGATATATGGTGGCGGATGTTGAAAAGGTGGTCAAGGAATGAGTGATGAGAGAATCATGGGGATTCATATTCTGTTTCCTGTTTTAAATGAGAGGCTGAGACTGCAAAATGGGATTGAAAAGACAATGGAATATATGCGTGAAAACGTAAAGATTCCCTATTGTCTTACCATATTGGACAATGGCTCGGAAGATGAAACGCCGCAGATCGGCAGAGCGCTTGCGCAGAAATATCCGGAGGTGTCTTATGTGAGAGTCGGACAGCGGGGTGTAGGCGTTGCCTTTCGCAAAGGGATAGAGTTGAATGAGAGCGCTGTGGTAGGGTATATGGATATCGATCTGTCTACGGATATTAAGTATCTGGGACGGACCATTGCCCTGTTTCAGGAAAGACCGGAACTTGCCTATGTGAATGGAAGCCGGTTTGCCAGGGAGTCGGATACCCGGGGGAGGAAATGGTACCGAAAGATTACTTCCAAAGGCCTGGTCTTTTTGCTCAAAACAGTGTTAAAAATGAAGGCCACCGATGCGGTCTGCGGCTTTACCTTTGTTCGTAAGGAGACGGCGGAGAGACTGGTAGAAGCCTGCGGGGATGAGAATGGCTGGTTCTACACGATTGAGTTTTTGCTGCGGGCCGAGCGTATGGGCGTGGTGATTTATGATATGCCGGTAGAGTGGCAGGAAGACTATAATACCACCGTAAAATTATGGAAGACGATCCGGAACTATCTCGTACAGATTTGGAGACTGTACCGGGAGTTTAAGCGGGAAGAAAAGAGAGGATAAGATGCTCAAAAGAATCGATTTGAGAAGGGACTATCTGAGGCATAAGGAAGAATATCTGGCGGCAATCCAGGCGGTATGTGAGGAGACTGCTTTTTCCGGAGGCAAATTTGCAGATCAGTTCGATCTGGAATTTGCCAGGTATTGTCAGGTGCCGTATGCGGCGGGGGTGAACAACGGGACGACTGCACTTCACTGTGCCATGATGGCGCTGGGCATTGGGGCGGGAGACGAGGTGATCGTTCCGGCCAATACCTATATTGCCACCGCCTGGGGCGTCACTTATACGGGAGCCGTTCCGGTGTTTGTGGACTGCACGGAGGATACCTGGGAAATCGATCCGGATAAGATCGAGGAAAAAATCACAGACCGGACCCGGGCGATTATCGGCGTGCATTTATATGGCCAGCCGTTTGAATTTAATCGGGTAAAGGATATTGCCGATCGACATGGCCTGTATGTGGTGGAGGACTGTGCGCAGGCACATGGAGCCACTTATGAGGGCAGGCTGGCAGGCAGCCTTGGAGAACTGGGGTGTTTTAGTTTTTATCCGGGCAAAAATCTGTATGCCTTCGGGGAAGGCGGCAGTGTGACCTGTCATAATAAGGCGTATTATGATAAGATAACTACCATCAAAAATCAGGGTTGTCAGGTCAGATATTATCATGATATCATTGGCTATAATTATCGGCTGGAAGGAATACAGGGGGCGGTGCTGAGTGTTGGCCTGAAGTATCTGCCGGAGTGGACTGCAAGGCGCAGGGAGATTGGCAGGAGATATCTTTCAGAGATCAACAATCCACTGCTGACCATGCAGGCTCATCCGGAGAACACGGATCCGGTATTTCATCTGTTTGTTATCACCACCAAGGATCCGGATGATTTTATTGCCTATATGGAAGCAAAAGGGATGGAGTGTAATAAGCATTATCCGGTGCCCTGTCATTTGCAGAAGGCATACGAAGGCTTGGGATATCAGGCAGGAGACTGTCCGAATGCAGAGTATCTGGCAGCCCACTGCGTCACCCTTCCGCTGTTCCCGGAGATGACGGATGAGGAGACCAGGATGGTGATTCAGGCATGTAATGCATACAGTTATACGATACAGGGGAAGCAGAGATGACAAAGAGTTTACTGGAAAGAGGATATGAGAGATTGCAGCAATGGGTTACGCCCAAAAGGCTGTCGGTTTTGCTGACGATTGTTTATTTGTTGAGCCTGATTCCGCTTTTGTGGATCAGCTGGTACAATTACCCCAGTGCGGATGATTATACGATTGGCAATAATTGCAGGCAGGCATGGATAGACAGTCATAATGCTTTTAAAGTGATCGGGGTGGGGTTTGCAAAGGCTGTAGATGACTGGGTTCACTGGATGGGATATTTCACGTCCAACTTTCTGATGGCCATCCCTCCCAATGTTTTTGGAGAGCGGATGTATGTGGTCACGGCCTGGATTATGCTCGCCATGCTAAGCTTGTCAACGATATATCTGTTATATAATATTTTTGTCAGGATTTTTCAGGCAGATAAATATGTGAGTCATTGTGTGAGCATGGTCATGCTGTTTATAACGGTTCAGTGCATGGTGGGAAGAGTAGAGGCATTTTACTGGTATAGCGGCGCCGTTAATTATATGTTTTTACACGGCATGTCATTGTTCTTTTATGGCCTGCTAATTGCGATTGTTTATGATAAAGGCAGAAAGCGCACGGCGAAACTGATCGGGGCATCCCTGCTTGGCTTTTTTACAGGCGGCGGGAACCAGCTTACCGCATTGAACGTGGCAATCATTCTGCTGACGGTGGTTGGAGGTATCACTTACCAGAAAAAATGGAAGAAATATCGGGCGCTGGCTTTGCCGATTGGTTTGTTTTTCCTGGGATTTCTCCTCAATGTAGCGGCTCCCGGCAACTGGGTGAGGGCGGATAGCATAGAGGGAATGAATCCCATCAAGGCGGTGCTCGTTTCCCTTTACTATGGATTGCTCCTCTGTTTGGATCAGTGGCTGAGATGGCCGATCATTCTGATGGTCATCCTGTTGATCCCGCTCTTCTGGCATATGGCACGAAAGACCGCATTTGCCTTCCGATATCCATTTATCGTTGTCGCCTTTGGATACGGTGTTGTGTCAGCCATGTTGACGCCCGCTCTCTTTGCAGTGGGAAATATTGCGGCCATGAGACTACAGGCACTTACCTTTGCGATGTTCATTCTGGTATTGACGCTCTGTGTGGGATATGTGACAGGATGGGCCAGGAAAAGACTGGAGCATGGCCGGCAAGAAAAGGAAGCAGACACAGAAATGACTGGCTTTAGCAGGGAGGAAGCAGGATGGCTGCTTGGGGGCCTGGCGTTTTTTGCAGCCGCATCCCTGATTATAGCCGTACCGGAGCCGCAGTACTTTGCGGCTGCCTCAGCGATGAAAGATATCATAAGCGGCGATGCGAAGGCATATGGAGATACCTTAAAGGAAAGGATAGAGATTTATAACAGCGGGGAAAAGAATGTGGAGGTTAATGCACTCCCGGCACGTCCGGAGTTATTGTTCTTTGATGATATAGAGCAAGATCCAAGGAATTGGAAGAATCAGGGAGTATGCAGATATTACGGGATTGATTCCGTAACGGTTATAGAGGGGGACTAAAATGAAAAGTTATGTACTTGATTTAAATTCTATTGACAGGGTAAAAGGATTTGTAGCGGCAATTGAAGGATTTGACGGATATTTTGATCTGGCTTCCGGCAGATATGTGATTGATGCGAAGTCGATCATGGGTATTTTTTCCATGGATCTGTCCAAGAAGGTGGAGTTCAGGGTTCTGGAGACGAACGCAAAGATTGCCGAAGTGGAAGCGGCGATTGCACCTTATCTGGCATAGGAATCGCAGCTGTATAGGAGGAACAATGATCATGAGACTGCCATTGCAGGGCTAACCTCTGCATCGGCAGTTTTTCTCTAAAGAAAGGTATGGAAGCGTATGAAACTGCTTCATCTGGCGGATCTGCATCTGGGAAAGAGAGTAAATGAGTTTTCCATGTTAAAAGAGCAGGAACATATTCTGGAACAGGTAGTGACTTTGGCCTGTACGAAGGGAGTGGACGGCGTTCTTGTGGCGGGGGATGTCTTTGATAAGACAGTGCCGTCTGTGGAGGCCGTATCACTCCTGGACGACTTTTTGACCAAATTGGCAGGACACCATATTCCGGTATACCTGATCAGCGGCAACCATGATTCGGTGCAAAGGCTTTCTTTCGGCGCGCACCTGCTGGAGAAGAGCGGTGTCTATGTGGCGGGGGAGTATGCCGGAGAAGTACAGAAGATGTGCGTGGAGGATGCGTATGGCCCGGTGGATATCTATCTGCTGCCTTTTATCAAACCGGCTCAGGTGCGGGCGGTATGGAAGGAGGAAGCGCAGAAGATAGAGACCTATCAGGAAGCCGTATCCTTCGTCCTGCAAAAAATACAGATTAAACCGGAACACCGGAATATTCTGGTGGCGCATCAGTTTGTGGCGGGAGCATCGGTTTGTGATTCGGAGGAACGGTCTGTAGGCGGAATCGACCAGATTGATGTCTCCTGCTTTGAAGGATTTGATTATGTGGCGCTTGGTCATCTGCACGGCCCGCAGCAGGTGGGACGCAGTACGGTTCGGTATGCGGGAACACTTTTGAAATATTCCTTTTCAGAGATACAGCATCATAAGAGCATTACGCTAGTGGAACTGGGCAAAAAGGGTGAAGTCGAAGTACAGACGTTCCCGGTAAGTCCGCTTCATGAGATGCGGCAGCTCCGGGGCAGTTATGAGGAAATTACGAAGCGGTCGAACTATGAGAATACGGATACGGCGGATTATATGCGGATCATTCTCACAGACGAGGAGGATATATTTGATGCAGTGGGAAAACTGCGGGCGATTTATCCCAATCTCATGCGGCTGGAATATGATAATGCGAGAACCGGAAACAGCCAGATGATGCAGGCGGTGCCGGCGGTACAGGAAAAGGGGCCGGTGGAACTGGCGGCAGAGTTTTTCAGGATGCAGAATAACAAGCCCATGGAGGAAGAACAGAAAGCTTATCTGGAGAGACTGATCGGGCAGGTGTGGGAGGAAAAGATATGAGACCGCTATACATGACGCTGTCGGCGTTTGGTCCCTATGCGGGAGTGATAGAGATTCCCTTTGAGAAACTGGGCGGGCAGGGACTTTATCTGATCACCGGGGATACCGGGGCGGGTAAGACTTATCTGTTTGACGCCATTGTGTTTGCCCTTTATGGAGAGGCCAGCGGCAGTGTCAGGGAAGCCGGCATGTTCCGCTCTAAATATGCCAAGGACGAGGAGGCTACTTACGTCCGCCTGCGGTTTCTATTCCGGGGAGAGGCGTATGAGATTGAGAGGAGGCCGGAGTATTCGCGGCCATCCAAACGCGGCAGCGGGATGACGGTTAGCCGGCCGGAAGCGGTGCTCACTTATCCGGATGGGCATGTGGTCACGAAGACCAAAGAGGTGACTGAGGCGGTGACCAGGCTGTTAGGAATCGACAGGGAACAGTTCACACAGATTGTGATGATTGCCCAGGGAGATTTCCTGCGCCTGCTCTATGCCAGGACGGAGGAGAGAAGTAAGATATTCCGGGAAATCTTTCACACGAAAGCCTACGCGAATCTACAGGACAGATTAAAGGCGGATGCCGGCAGATTGCAAAGTCAATGCGAGGATTATAACAAGAGTATTACACAATACCGGGAGGACATCCTGTGGGAGCCGGACAGAGAACCAAAGCAGGAAGAGATCCTGATGACGGAGGATCTGCTGCGGGCGCTCTCCGATACCATTCGCTGGCAGGAACAGAGGACAGAGGAATTAAACAGGGAAATAGCAGATTTTGACCGGGCCATAGAAGAATGTCATCAGATCAGGGGCAGACTGGAAAGCCAGAGAAAACTGCGGGAGGAGTTAGAGAGGACGCAGGAGGAGATTAACAGTGTCCTGCCGGGACTTTCGCCGTTAAAAGAGCGGCTGGAAGAACTGGAGGGACAGAAGGAAGAGATGGAACATCTGCGGGATACCGTGAAGCGGGAGGAGGAGAGACTGCCGGAATATGACGAACTGGAGAGGCTGCGCAGAGAGCGGAGTGCTGCGCAAAAAGCCTTGCAGGAAAAGGAAGAAGACCTGACTAAGCGCAAAGCGGAGACGGCACAGATTCGGGAGAAGCAGGCGCTTAACAAAGAGAAGCTGGAATCCCTGCCGGAGATTTCTTCTCAGGCTGTGCTTGCAGAGCAGGAGCTGGCACAATTGCAGCAGCAGGAAGAGGGAATACGGGAACTGTCCATGCAGGTGCAGGAGGCATTTGCTCTATACGAGAAGTTACAGGAGTCCCAGAAACATTATCAGCAAGCCTGTCTGGAATATGACAGATTGCAGGCGGACTATGAGCAGATACAGAGACGTTATCTGGATGAACAGGCAGGGGTGCTGGCACAGACATTGTCGGAAGGAAGTCCCTGTCCGGTCTGTGGTTCCACGAATCATCCACAGCCGGCCAGGGTGACGCAGGACGCACCGGATCAGAGGAAGGTGGAGCAGGCAAAGGCGGCCTGGGAGAAGGGCAATGAGAAACGGCAGCGGGAAAGTGAGAAAGCCAGTCAGGCAAGAGCAGCAGCGGAAGGTATGCTGCATACCATAGAAAAGGGACTGGGAAAGGAGCAGTTTGAGGAGGCACAGGATTTTCTTGTATTTGCCCGGGAAAAGACGGGTGAGAAGCTGGAACGCATAAAAGCAGAAATCGCCGGACAGCGGACGACAGTCGGGAAATTACAGGAAACAAAGAAGGCATTGGAAAGCCTGCGAAAAGAAGCGCCTGGGTTGGAAAGCATACTACAGGCAGCGGAACAAACATGCAGGGAAACGGAAAAAAATATTGTGGAGCGCCGCGCTGCGATGCAGGCTGTTGACGTCAGGATTCGGGAGAGGGCAGATGCCCTTCCGTATGCGGAGAAGAAACAGGCCGAGGTGCAGGCAGCAGGGCACAGGAAGCAGCTGACCGCTTATGAGCAGGAACTGGCAGAGGCGAAAGAGGCATATGATGCCCAGGAGAAAAGATACCAGATTGCCTTACAGAGAAAGGAAACATTATCCGCTCAGCTTACAGGGCAGGAAGAAGGGACACAGTTAGAGACGGTGCAGGAGCGGCAGCGAGGTCTGGAACGGGAAAGACAGGAGCGGCAAAAGGACAGGGAACAGATATCCCACCGGTATGAGACGGACAGAAATGTCAAGACTTCTATAGAGAAGAAGAGCGGTATTCTGCGGGAAAAGGAACATCAGTGGGCAATGGTGAAAGAATTGTCCAGTACCATGAACGGCACGCTGTCCGGCAAAGATAAAATCATGCTGGAAACGTATGTGCAGACCAGATATTTTGATCGGATTATTCAGCGGGCCAATACCAGATTCATGGTCATGTCCTGCGGGCAGTATGAGTTAAGGCGGGCAGACCGGGCGCAGAACCAGAGGAGCCAGAGCGGGCTGGAACTGGATGTGACTGACCACTATAACGGGACGGTGCGCAGTGTGAAGACACTCTCCGGCGGGGAAGCGTTTCTGGCATCCTTGTCCCTGGCGCTGGGACTGGCGGATGAGGTGCAGTCCAGTGCGGGCGGGATTTCCCTGGACACCATGTTTGTGGATGAGGGATTTGGCTCTCTGGATGAGGGGGCGCTGGAGCAGGCCATACAGGCATTGCTTTCCCTGTCAGAGGGCAGCAGACTGGTAGGTATTATCTCTCACGTAGGAGAACTCAAAGAACGGATCGGCAGGAAAATTCTGGTCACAAAGGAACCGGCGGCAGGCAGCAGGGCGGAAGTAGTGATGGAGTGAGCCCTCATGATATGGGCAATGTTATGAAAAACAGACGCTGCGAACACGCTTGTGCAATTATTGTGCAATTATTAGAGAGCAAGTTTGCTTCATGAGAGTTTTTGTGATATTATGAACTATTAAGGGATAACCGGCCAACAGGTATCCAGGCCGCGAGGCGGCAGAATGTGAGGAAGTATGCTGGAATTGAAACACATATCTTTTCAGGCGGAAGATACCGGGAAAGAGATAGAGATTTTAAGAGATATTAATCTGGTGATCAAAGAACGGTTTGTGGCAGTCACAGGGCCCAACGGCAGTGGTAAATCTACCCTGGCCAAGATCGTAGCCGGAATATTGAAGCCCACAGAAGGGCAGATTTTGCTGGATGGTGTGGATATCACGGAGAAATCCATAACGGAACGGGCTAATCTGGGTGTTGGATTTGCCTTTCAGCAGCCCGTCCGGTTTAAAGGGATTACAGTGAAGGATATGCTCTCCATAGCAGCCGGCAAGGATACTGCTATGTCAGAGATTTGCTCTATGCTGTCGGAGGTGGGGCTGTGCGCCAGAGATTATGTAAACCGGGAGATCAATGCCAGTCTCTCCGGCGGAGAATTAAAGCGTATTGAAATTGCCATGATCATGGCGCGAAAGACGAAGTTGTCCATTTTTGATGAACCGGAGGCGGGGATTGATTTGTGGAGCTTCCAGAACCTGATTCGGGTGTTTGAAAAGATGTATGAAGAAACAAAGGGAACCATCCTGATCATTTCACATCAGGAGCGGATCTTAAATATAGCGGATCAGATTGTCCTCTTAGCGGATGGCAGTGTAAAGAAAGTGGGGACCAGAGAAGAACTGATGCCGGAACTTTTGGGCACTGGCCAGCCCTGTAAAACATTAACAGATAAACTGTAGAAATGAGGGTGATATATCGTGGATGCAATACAACAGAACCTGTTGGAACAGGTGGCAGGGCTGCATGAGATTCCTGCCGGCGCTTATAATATCCGGGCCAATGGCCAGATGGCGGGGCGCAATACGACAGCCAATATAGATATCGTAAGTAAGGAAGACAAATCCGGTATTGATATCAGGATCAAGCCGGGGACCCGTTCAGAAAGTGTGCATATTCCGGTGGTGTTGAGCCAGAGCGGCTTAAAGGAGAGCGTGTACAATGATTTCTTTGTCGGTAAGGACTGTGATATCACGATCATAGCCGGCTGCGGGATTCACAACGGCGGCTCGGCAGCTTCGGAACATTCCGGGATCCACCGCTTCTTTGTGGAGGAAAATGCCAGGGTACGTTATGTGGAGAAGCATTATGGCTCCGGTGACGGCAACGGAGAACGTATCATGAATCCCACCACGGAGATACACCTTTCGAAAGGGGCCTCTCTGGAGATGGAGACAGTGCAGATCAAAGGCATCGATTCCACAAAGAGAGTGACCACGGCGACAGTGGAGGAGGGTGCGTCCCTGGTGATTCATGAGAAGATCATGACGCACGGAAAGCAGTATGCGGAGACGGACTTTGTGGTGGAGATGGAGGGGCCGGATTCCAGCGTCAATCTGATCTCCAGATCGGTGGCCAAGGAACATTCCAGACAGTTGTTCAAGAGTCGTATCATCGGCAACAGCAGCTGTCAGGGACACAGTGAGTGTGACGCCATTATCATGGATGATGCCAGTGTCAGCGCAATCCCGGAACTGACGGCCAATGACATAGATGCCAATCTGATTCACGAGGCGGCAATCGGTAAGATTGCAGGAGAACAGTTGATTAAGCTCATGACGCTTGGTCTCACGGAGAAAGAGGCGGAAGAGCAGATAGTAAACGGATTTTTGAAATGAGAAGATTTTTACAGCGTGCATTAAATCGAGTCGTAATTACAGCTATCATTGTATTGATACAGGTGGCATTTTTCCTGCTGGAGATTCTCAGGTGGGGCAATTATTATGTGGGCATTGCCTTTGTGCTGCGCCTGCTTACGGTCTGTGCGGTAATCTATATCATCTGGAGGCCGAATAACCCGGCGGTGAAACTGGCCTGGGTGGTGCCCATTCTGATTTTTCCGCTCTTTGGCGGGGTGATGTATCTGTTCTTTGGACATGTTATCGTGCCGAAGAAACTGAAAGAGAGCATGGACAGGACCAATGCGCTGGTGCAGAAGAATCTGGAGCAGGATGAAACAGTGCGGGAAGCGCTTGCCAGGGAAAATCTGGCGATAGCCAACCAGAGCGGCTATATTCTGAAGTATGCGGGAACCCCTGTCTGGAACCATACGGCTTCCACCTATTATGCGGATGGACTTCCCTACTGGGAGGCACTGCTTGCAGACCTGGAGCAGGCGCAGCATTTTATCTTTCTGGAATATTTCATTCTGGGAGAGGGCAGGATGTGGAACACGGTGCTGGAGGTGCTGGAGCGGAAAGCCAGAGAAGGTGTTGAAGTCCGGCTGATGTATGATGATGTGGGGTGCGTTTTTCTCCTGCCCAAGAATTATAATGAGATCATCGAAAAAAAGGGAATCAAGTGTGTGGCTTTTAACAGGCTGGTGCCTTTCCTTTCTCTTGTACTCAACAACAGAGATCACAGGAAGATTGTGGTGATCGATGGCAGGGTAGGCTATACCGGCGGCATCAACATGGCGGACGAGTATATCAATGACATCCATCCTTATGGAGAGCACTGGAAGGATGCGGGTATCCGTATTGAGGGTGAGGCGGTCTGGAACTTTACGGTGATGTTTCTGCAAATGTGGAATATGTCCCGCTATACAGAGGAAGACTATGGCAGATACCGCTATCAGTTTAAGGAGCCTGTTGTAGGGAAAGGTTATGTGCAGCCGTATATGGATACTCCCCTTGACAACGAGATATTGGGAGAAAATGTCTATCTGAACATGATCGGAAATGCCAGAAAGTATGTGTATATTTATACACCCTATCTGGTTACGGATAATGAGATGATCACCGCCTTGAAACTGGCATCCAAACGAGGGGTGGATGTGCGGATTGTGACACCGGGCGTACCGGATAAGAAGTTTGTCTATTGGCTGACACAGTCCAACTATCAGAATCTGATTGAGGCAGGTATTGCAGTGTATCAGTATACGCCCGGATTTATTCATGCTAAGTGTGTGCTCTGTGATGATGAAACCGCTATTGTAGGCACGATCAATTTTGACTATAGGAGTTTTTACCATCATTTTGAGTGCGGTGTATTTTTATATCGGGCAGATGTTATAGAGGCATTGAAAAAAGATATGGAAGAAACTTTTGCCGTGTCGGAACAGATCACCCTGGAATGGTGCAGGGATAAGTTTGTCAAGATCAATGTCATTGGCCCCATACTGAAATTGTTTTCACCTCTGCTTTAATGGAAAGAAAGGGACATGGTTATTCTATGATAAGATTTATAAAGGTGATCCTATGGAATCTTCCAAGGATTTATATGATTCCCAGAATGGAATATATGGCCAGACATGCAGACCGTTATGGCGAAGAGGAATGTTATGATTATGCAAGACTGGCGATCCGGCGCATGATGCGGGCAGGACGCATTACAACGAAACGGTATGGTACGGAGAATCTGCCCAAAGAGGGAGGGTATCTCATCTGTCCGAACCATCAGGGGAAGTATGATGCGCTGGGGATTATGTACGCCCATGAAGCCCCTTGCTCCGTGGTGATGGATGACGCTAAATCCCATGGTATTTTGGTCAAACAGTTTATTGATATGGTGCATGGCAAACGGCTGATCAAAAATGATCTGAAACAGTCTGTCAGAGTCATCAAGGAACTTGCCGAGGAGATGAAGAAGGGACGTAAGTTCATTATTTTTCCGGAGGGCGGTTATTTTCACAATCACAATACAGTAGGGGAATTCAAGCCGGGGTGCTTTAAGAGTGCACAGAAGGCAAAGGTGCCTATTGTACCGGTAGTCCTGATTGATTCCTACAAAGTATTTGAGGAGTGGACGCTGCGGAAAGTGGAGACGCAGGTACATTTCCTACAGGCAATATCCTATGACGAGTACCGGGGCATGACCACGGTAGAGATTGCCGAGATGGTAAAGAGCAGGATCATAAACAGAATTACGGAAGTATTAAACCCCGCCTAGCTGCGGGGTTATAATTTGATGATAGGTGATTTGTATTCACTGATCTCAGGAAGATTATCCTGTCCGGGAAATTTGGAACGCACGATACCCTGATAGACATGACTTGCATAGATGTCCTTTTCCAGCATAAGCATACCTGTGGGTGTCAACAGGCTTTCGGCGTCAGCCAGCTTGGAGAGCAGGGGAACAGAAGCCTTCTGCTTGATGGCGGAAAGGAGCGGCCCGGCACTTTCCCGGAATCCCAGCATACGTGCATAGAAAATCTGGTCTTCCGACAGGAAAAGAGACAGGTCTTCCTGGCGGATCTGCAACAGGATGTGCATCAGACTGCGGGCAATCCGGGTGTATGTACGGTTTTTCGTTTTTAAAAGGTCACAGAAAGATGTAAAATCCTGATACTGGGGCAGGTGCTTGACGATGCGGTCGGACAATTCTCTGTCTATATCGGAGTGTGCCGTAAATTCTCCGGAGGGTTCCGAGAGCAGGCGATAATACATCAGCAGGGACAGGTCGTCCGCAAAAACAGGATAGGTCTTGGTATATTGTTCTTTCATCAGGGCGTGCGCGCTGTCGGGTACCTGGTTGAGGATCGCATCAGGCCTTTCGGAAGATTGCAGCGCTTCCCGGAGTGCCCGTGCAGAACAGAAATCAGTTTGCAGGCTGTTGTCATGATAGGAAGAACCGGCCCGGCGGATACTGCATGGCGTGATACTGCTGCTTCTTTTGAAGAGCGCTTTGCAATATTCGATGCCAAGAATATTGTTGGGCGTTGATAAAATGTCTATGTGAGCCGTCAGATGGGGCGCAGATGCCTCAATGGCGGCATTTCTTGCCTGGGGATAGGAATGTCCCATGCGAAGCTTGTGATCCAGGGTCTGTTTAAAAACTTTATCTTCGTGAAGCAGAAGCTGCGCAAATGATCCGAGCAGTCTGACATCGCCGCACTCGCTGCCAAAACACAGGCTGTCCACTACACCCAGTTTATCAAGGAGTGTCACGGCGCCGCCGGCAAAATACTCCGCACTGCTCAGCGCATAGTAGGCAGGCAGTTCCAGCACCAGATCTGCACCGCTTTCAAGGGCGATTCTGGTGCGCAGATATTTATCCATCAGCGCGGGAGCGCCGCGCTGTACAAAGTCGCCGCTCATGACAACGATACAGTAGTCTGCACCGGTGATTTCTTTGGCCTTTTTGAGATGATAGGCATGGCCGTTGTGAAACGGATTGTATTCTGCGATGATACCTACAGTTTTCATGATTAGCGCATCCTTTCCCCTTAACACGATAGATTATCTGTAAACAGTCTAACATAAAATGGTAAATTTGTATTGTTTTTTTATTAAAACAGACAAGAAAATCCCTTGTATACAGGTCGGTAATTTTGTATGATAAAGGGGTGAAGATAAGCCAGGGGGGCTTACGGGATAAAAAGGAGGATAAAACTATGTCTTATATCGATCTGATGAAGGAGAAGGCCAGGAGCGACAAGAAGACAATTGTGCTTCCGGAGACAAATGACAAAAGGACGCTGATCGCGGCAGCCAATATCATGAAAGAGGGTATCGCCAATATCATCATGGTAGGGAACGAGGAGAAGATCATGGATGGTGCCGGCTGGCTGGAAGTGGAGTTGGACGGTGTGCAGATCATTGATCCGGAGACAACGGAAAAACTGGATGAGTATGTGGAGTTGTTGTATGAGACCAGAAAAAATAAAGGCATGACACCGGAAAAAGCCAGGGAAATCTTATTGAAGGATTACCTGACCTTTGGGGTAGTGATGGTAAAGGCAAACGATGCGGACGGCATGGTGGCCGGCGCCTGCCATGCCACAGCGGATACCCTTCGTCCCGCCTTGCAGATTTTGAAGACAGCGCCCGGTGTGAAGCTGGTATCCGGTTTCTTCATCATGGATGTGCCGGACTGTGAACTGGGAGCCAGTGGAACCTTCCTCTTTGCGGACTGCGGATTAAATCAGGATCCCACCGCGGAAGAACTGGCGGCTATCGCAGACACTTCGGCCAAGAGTTTTAAGAGCCTGGTAGGCGCCAAGCCTATTATTGCCATGCTCTCACATTCCACCAAGGGCAGTGCGAAACATCCGCTGGTGGACAAGATGGTGGAGGCAACCAGGATTGCCCATGAGCAGTACCCGCACCTGTGCATAGACGGCGAATTGCAGTCTGATGCGGCTCTCGTGCCCCAGGTAGCCAAATCCAAGGCGCCCGGCAGTGAGGTGGCAGGTAAGGCCAATGTGCTGATCTTCCCGAACCTGGACTGCGGCAACATCGGCTACAAACTGGTTCAGAGACTGGGCAAAGCCGAAGCCTACGGCCCCATGCTCCAGGGCATCGCCAAACCCGTAAACGACCTCTCCCGAGGCTGCTCCTGGCAGGATATCGTAGGTGTAGTAGCATTAACAGCTGTACAGGCTCAACTTGCGTGATAAGCTGCCACGGCGCGCACAGACGCGAAGGCACGGATCGTGTTTACACGAATCCGGGCCTTTGTGGATGGGCATGTCGTGGTGCAACACGACCGAGGGAACGAAGTTCACGAGGTGCGTGGCAGCTTATCCGGCCGGGAGGCCAAGGGTGCAACACGACCGAGGGAACGAAGTTCACGAGGTGCGTGGCAGCTTATCCGGC
>CAMNXA010000041.1 GCA_946566685.1 uncultured Lachnospiraceae bacterium | reverse complement strand
AAATGGCGAGAGCTCTTTTTAAAGAGTTCGCTGAAAAAGAAGTAAAACCTCTTGCTCAGGAAGTAGATGAGACAGAGGCTTTTCCGAGGCAGACCGTTGAGAAGATGGCAAAGTTAGGCTTTCTCGGTATTCCGGTTCCCAAGGAGTATGGCGGACAGGGCTGTGATCCTCTTACATATGCTATGTGTGTAGAGGAACTTTCCAAGGTATGCGGTACCACAGGCGTTATCGTTTCCGCACATACATCTCTGTGCTGTGATCCGATCATGACTTATGGTACGGAAGAGCAGAAGCAGAAATATTTGGTACCCCTTGCAAAAGGTGAGAAGCTTGGCGCTTTCGGTCTGACAGAGCCCGGCGCAGGTACAGATGCACAGGGACAGCAGACTAAGGCAGTGCTCGAGGGCGATGAGTGGGTTCTGAATGGTTCCAAGTGCTTCATCACCAATGGTAAAGAGGCTGATGTATATGTTATCTTCGCGATCACAGGTACTGTTGAGAAGCGCGGCAGAATGCAGAAAGAGATTTCCGCATTTATCGTGGAAAAAGGAACACCCGGCTTTACTTTTGGTACCAAGGAGAAGAAGATGGGTATCCGCGGTTCATCCACCTATGAGCTGATCTTCACAGACTGCCATATCCCGAAAGAAAATCTTTTAGGACAGCAGGGTAAGGGCTTTAATATTGCCATGCATACACTGGACGGCGGCCGTATCGGTATCGCTTCCCAGGCTTTGGGTCTGGCTGAGGGCGCATTAGAGACCACCATCGCATATGTAAAAGAGAGAAAGCAGTTCGGCAGAGCAATCGGCGCTTTCCAGAACACACAGTTCCAGCTTGCAGACATGGCTACCAAGGTAGAGGCTGCGCAGCTTCTGGTATATAAGGCTGCTATGGCAAAGGCTACCCAGAAGGTATATTCCGTGGAAGCTGCCAAGGCTAAGTTATACGCTGCGGAAGTAGCTATGGAAGTGACAACCAAGGCTGTACAGTTACACGGTGGTTACGGCTACATCAGAGAGTACGATGTAGAGCGTATGATGCGTGATGCTAAGATCACAGAGATTTACGAAGGAACCAGCGAAGTACAGCGCATGGTCATCTCCGGGGCACTGCTTAAATAAGTGTGTGAAGAGAAGTCACAAAGCGCGGTGCACCGCGAACGAGAAAATACGAAGTGTTTTCGAGTGCCGGCTTAATGGGGTCGGCGCACATAATAAAAAATATAAGGAGAGAAATACAATGAAAATTGTTGTTTGTATTAAACAGGTTCCTGATACCAAGGGCGGCGTTAAGTTTAATCCTGACGGAACACTCGACAGAGGCGCTATGCTTACGATCATGAACCCGGATGATAAAGCAGGTCTGGAAGCTGCACTCAGATTAAAAGACCAGTATGGTGCAGAAGTAACAGTAGTGACAATGGGTCTTCCCAAGGCGGAAGAAGTTCTGCGCGAGGCTATGGCTATGGGCGCGGATAAGGGCGTTCTGGTAACAGACAGAGTTCTTGGCGGCGCTGATACCTGGGCAACCTCCACCACACTTGCAGGCGCGATCAGAAATCTGGAATATGATCTGATCATCACCGGCCGTCAGGCTATCGATGGTGATACAGCGCAGGTAGGTCCTCAGATTTCCGAGCATCTTGACATTCCGGTAATCTCTTATGCACAGGATATCAAGATTGAGGGCGACAGCGTAGTGGTTGAGCGTCAGTATGAGGACAGATATCATGTGGTTAAGGCTAAGATGCCCTGCCTGATCACGGCGCTTTCCGAGTTGAATGAGCCCAGATACATGACACCCGGCGGAATCTTTGATGCTTACAAGCAGGAGATTACCGTATGGGGCAGAGCAGACTTGAAGGACGTAGACGATGCGAACTTAGGTCTGAAAGGTTCACCGACCAAGATTGCCAAGGCATCCGATAAAGTCAGAAAAGGCGCCGGCGAGAAGGTGACCCTCGATCCTGATGAATCCGTAAGCTACATTGTTGACAAGCTGAAAGTGAAACATGTCATCTAATAGTTCAGCCAGATCGAATCTGTCAGACAAATCGTGCTTGCACGAATTTGGCACATGGGCGTGGGCTGAACGAAACTTATAGAATACGCGTAAAACGAGTGCGCAGAAATGAGGTAAAAAATGAATTTAGAAGAATACAAGGGTGTATATGTCTTTGCGCAGCAGGTAGATAATGAGATCAGCAGTATTGCATTCGAATTACTTGGCAAAGCAAAAGACCTCGCGAAAGATTTAAGTACAGATGTTACAGCTGTGTTGATCGGTTCCGGTGTGAAAGACCTTGCTGATCAGCTCGCTGAGTATGGTGCAGACAAAGTTATCGTAGTGGACGATCCGGAACTTAAGGATTACAGAACAGAGCCCTATGCACATGCGCTCGCTTCCGTGATCAATCAGTATAAGCCTGAGATCATGCTGGTAGGCGCTACCGCAATCGGCAGGGATTTGGGCCCGAGAGTATCCGCCAGAGTGGCTACTGGTCTGACAGCAGACTGTACCGTTCTGGAGATTGGTGATTTCCCGTTACAGGCAGTGCCGGGACAGGAGCAGTTACATAATCAGCTTCTGATGACACGTCCCGCTTTCGGCGGCAACACCATCGCTACTATCGCATGTCCTTATAACCGTCCGCAGATGGCTACCGTCCGTGCAGGCGTTATGCAGAAGATTACTCCTGTCAAGGGCGCTAAGGCTGTTGTGGAAGAGTTTAATCCCGGATTTACACCGGACAACAAATATGTAGAGATTCTTGATATTGTGAAATCAGTGGCTGAGACCGTTGATATCATGGATGCTAAGATTCTGGTATCCGGCGGCCGTGGCGTGGGAAGCCCGGAGAACTTCAAGATTCTGGAAGATCTGGCAGAGGTGCTTGGCGGTACCGTAAGCTGTTCCCGTGCAGTGGTGGATTCCGGCTGGAAGCCCAAGGATCTGCAAGTTGGTCAGACAGGTAAGACTGTTCGTCCTAACGTATATTTTGCAATCGGTATCTCCGGTGCGATCCAGCACGTGGCAGGTATGGAAGAGTCCGACATCATCGTTGCGATCAACAAGGATGCGGATGCACCGATCTTTGATGTGGCTGACTACGGTGTAGTGGGTGACCTGAACAAGATCGTGCCCAAGCTGACAGAGGCTCTGAAAGCCGAGATTGCAGCATCTAAATAAAAATTTTATCTGAGATGAACTGATAAAGCCTTCGTAGATATGGTCGCTTGATTATATTTGCGGAGGCTTTGTTCATGTGATAGGAAATTTTTGCTGGAAAAGTGATTTTCGTTTTGCCATTCCGTTTTTGCGTGGAATATGTTACTATGAAAGAGAAATAGAATATAAGGCAAAAAGAGGATGGTTTGTGAAATGGAGGGGCTATGGACGGAACGGGAAGGAATCAGAATGAAATAGAGAACAAACCGCAGTGGGACAATACTTATGGCAAACGGAGTCTGCCCCAGATAAATACTGCTTACGGGGTACAGAATACCCTTTATGAGGAGCAGAAACAGCCGCAACAGAGTATGGCGGATAAGATCAGTTCCTTCGGGCCGCCGGTACAGCCATATCTGCCCAGGGAAAAGAATCGTAAGAAAGGGATTTTTATTGCGCTGGGCGTGGTGCTGGCTCTCCTCTTAATCTGCGTTGGCGCCGGATACCTTGCACATATTAACGCGCCCGTTTACAAGATCAGGAAGGGCTTTGAGAATATGGACAGGGAATGGGCACAGATGCGCAATCCTTTGTCGGAGAAATTGGATGCGGATGAGATTAACCGGATGATGGCGGAGGAGGGCAGTCACGTCAAGACCAGATTGAACTTTGCCATGGATACCTATGAAATGGGAAGTGTTACACTGGGAATCGATACGGATTATCAGAAAAATGTGCGGCAAAAGGAACTGGATGCCAGGACCAGTCTTAGTGTATTGAATTATGAATTTGCACATTTCAATCTTTACGGGGATGAGGATGTACTGTGCTTTTCCATTCCGGAATTGTTTCTGGAAGATGTCTATATCGAAACGGAGGATGTGACAGGACAGTACAACAGATCCATGTGGGCAGATTCCTATCTGTTTGGTGAAATGGAAGAAGAGTATTCCCTGGATCTGTTTGCGGACATCCCGCAGTATGAGTCCGTACACAGCTGGCAGGATGTAAGGGAATATCTGGGTAAAAGTTCTGACCATCTGGAGACCTGTCTTACAGATGCCGGGATAGAACGGGTTGGAAAGGGAATCTATCGGGTGACTTTTGATGCGATAGAAGTCAATTATCTCCTGCGGGATCTCTTGCAGTCCTACGAGGATATGACAGGTCAGGACATGTATGACCTGATATCCTGTTTGCAGTTAGTCAGCATGGGGGATGATATCAGTTTATTGATTAAGATCGATCAGAAGGGAGTGATCAGACGGATCGCGCTGGAAGATCCGGTCAGTATTCTGGATAACCAGATGAAGATGGAGGGAGAGATTCTTTTCAACGGGCAAAAGCGCAGTATCGATCTGCTCCAGGGAGAACTTACCTTTACGAGATATGATGATGATGAAAATCTGGAAATCATCTGGCAGGTGGATCAGTGGATTGATTCAGCCGGAGATGAATACCAGGTGGAAGCGGATATGAAATGCAAGATCATGGACGAAGAAATGAATTTGAAGTACAAGGGTACTTTTGATGCCGCCTATGATGAATTTGTGATGAACTTTTCCATGAAAGATGACTGGACAGTCTGTAATATCTATGGGAACGGACGATTTGACGATATCAGACCGGGTTGTGGATATGAGATGGATCTGGAAGAATTTTCCCTGGAACTGGACGGCGAAGAACTCTTCAAATTAAGCGGCGATATTATGGTGGAACCACAGCGCGGTGAGATCAGACCTTCCGCAAAGGCGAAGAAAGAATTTTTTAAGATGACGGAGGAAGACTGGTACAGGATCTTTGACAGGATTGATGAGGAATATGGCAGCCTTCTGGATATGTTGTGGTAGAGATGCGGAAGAAGTGATATGAAAGATTGGCATGAAGAAGGAAGCGGGAAGAGAGGATGGATATGGATAATAACAGGATGGCGGATGCAGGAAGTGCGGACGAGGAGATGATCGCGGAGGTCATGCGGCATCTGGATCAGGAGTCTTCCCAGGGAGTATATCGGATGAGCGTCACCTTTGATGAGAAGGAGGAGAAGGCCAAGGAGGTCTCCCATGCCTGTTGTCATATGTATGGCAGGCCGGCTTCGGAAACGGTGGGACTTCTGGATATGTATACTGATATGAACGCCGGACAGCCGGATCGGCAATAGCAGCGTGAGAAGCTGTCACATGGAGGATAAGATGATGGACAGAGAGAAAAGGAATATCATGGAGTACGAGACAGTGGCACTGGATGATGAGAACAGTGCGCTGGTGATCATAGACCAGACAAAACTTCCGGGGGAGACGGTATTGATCAGTCTGCATACGGGACAGGAGATATGGGACGCTATCTATCTGCTGAAGGTGCGTGGTGCGCCGGCTATCGGTGTGGCGGCGGCTTTCGGGATCTATCTGCTGGCAAAGCAGATTGAGACACAGGATTATGATAGGTTTTATCAGGAGTTTCAGAAGCAGAAAGAATATCTCAATTCGGCGCGCCCTACGGCAGTCAATTTGTCCTGGGCCTTAAACCGCATGGAGAGAGTGTGTACACAGAACAGGGAAAAACCGGTGGAGGAGATCAAGGCGCTTCTGCGGGCGGAGGCTGTTGCCATGAAGGAGGAGGACATCCGGGTGTGTAAGGCGATCGGTGAGCACGGGCTTACGCTGGTCAAGCCGGGGGATGGCATCCTCACCCACTGCAATGCGGGACAGCTTGCGACCTGTAAGTATGGCACTGCCACGGCTCCTATTTATTTGGGGCAGGAACGGGGGTATCATTTCCGCGTCTTTGCAGATGAGACAAGACCGCTTTTGCAGGGAGCCAGGCTGACCGCTTATGAACTTTATGCGTCCGGGGTGGATGTGACGCTTCTGTGTGACAATATGTCGGCAACTGTCATGCGTAACGGCTGGATTAATGCCGTGTTTGTGGGGTGTGACAGGGTGGCGGCCAATGGGGATACTGCAAATAAGATTGGCACTTCGGTGGTGGCCACGGTGGCGAAGCGTTATCATGTGCCGGTCTATATATGTGCGCCCACGTCCACGATTGACATGAACACGCCCACGGGAGCAGATATCGTGATTGAGCAGCGCCCGGCACATGAGGTGACACAGATGTGGTATGAGAAACCCATGGCGCCGGAGGGCGTTAAGGTGTTTAATCCGGCCTTTGATGTGACGGATCATGACCTGATTGCCGGGATCGTAACGGAGTATGGTATTGCCAGGGAACCCTATACGGAATCCCTGAAAGAGATGTTTGCGAGGAAGGAAGCGGACAGGATTTAAGTCTGTAACTGACGGTGGGATAGAGCGTGCAATTGTATCTGTAAAATTGCACAATACAACATATAGTTGTTTGGAGATACTTGCATACAATATATTGTTTTCGGTGGGCGTTAGCATAGAAAAAAGGAGTATAAAAACGATAAAACGAATATAAGGGGATGGAAAAATTCTACAGATTGACAGAAAATCCGGACTTGTATCCGCGGTCTTCCTGTGTTATAACTAGGATAGAGATGCGGAGAAACAGAAGAAAGTACGCGGATGGATGTAAATCCTCCGCATACTGTGCTGGACGATATTGTTATCGATTGAAACGAAATAATTTATAGGGTTCTACTTCCAGAGCCCTGGCGATGGCGAAAAGAAGATCCAGCGAGAGCGGGCGGATGATGTTGGGAGCCTCGATGGCGCCCAGATGCTGACGACTGATGTCGACCATTTCTGCAAGTTGTTCCTGTGTCAGCTTTCTGTGTTTTCTATAATAGGCTATGTTGTATCCCAGTTCCGTGTATTCGTAGGAGTAAGGGGATACGGAATCGTTTTGTTTCATAAAATTTCCTCCAATAGTTTTATTGTAAGTATTAACGAAAAATAGTAAATAATGCCAAAAGCAACAAATGATATGGAATAAATAACAACATATACATGAGAGATATAAGAAGCTGTGGGCAAAGGGTATTATGCGCGACAGCGGTGTGGAGGTTTCTATGAGATTAGAAGAATTGCAGGATTATGAATTTGTCACGATTCAGTGTCATGATAATCCTGATGCGGATACGCTCGCGTCAGGCTTTGCCATGTACCGCTATTTTCAGGATATGGGCAGACAGGTGAGGCTGATTTACTGTGGAAGGAACAAGATTCAGAAACCGAATCTTTTGATGATGGTGGACCATCTGGAGATTCCGGTTACTTACATAGGCGATGTGCCGGCTTTTCTTGCGCAGGAGCCGGAGGGGAGACTGAGAGGGCTGCTTATCACGGTGGATGGCCAGTACGGTGCGGGTAATGTGACGAAACTGCCTGCCGAGGAGGTGGCGGTCATCGACCATCATCAGGTGGAGATGACACCCCCGGTCAAGAATGAGATCAATCCTCATCTGGGAAGCTGTTCGACCCTGGTATGGCAGTTGTTGGACAATGCAGGCTATCAGATAAAGGATCTGCATCTGGGAACAGCCCTCTACTATGGTCTGTTCACGGACACCAATCAATTTGCAGAGATTTTTAATCCGTTGGATATGGATATGCGGGAAGCGGTTCCCTGCGATAAGACCTTGATCACACTGTTTCGCAACTCCAATCTTTCCTTGCAGGAGATGGAGGTAGCCGGTGTGGCCATGATCCGTTATATCTATAATGATGACTATAATTATGCGATCATCAAATCCAAACCCTGCGACCCGAATATCCTGGGGCTGATCAGCGATTTCCTGATTCAGGTGGCAGAAGTTTACTGCTGTGTTGTCTATAATGAGACCGGGGATGGGTATAAATTCTCTGTCCGCAGCTGCGTGAAGGAAGTGCAGGCCAATGAATTGGCATCTTTCCTGGCGGAGGGCGTGGGATCTGGCGGCGGCCATCGGGAGAAAGCGGGCGGATTTATCAGTATGCAGCTGTACGAGGAAGCTTATCCAACGCTGCATTCGGAAGCTTTTTTCAGTGAGCGCCTTAATGACTATTTCGATCACTGCCAGGTTATTTTCTGCAAAAGAGTATGAGATTGACCTGGCGGATATGCAGCCCTATGTCAAAAAGCCGGTGCCGCTTGGCTATGTGGAGGCCACAGAGGTGCTGCCTACAGGCACGCCCATCACCATCCGCACGCTGGAAGGAGATGTTGATATGGTGGTGGAGGATGACCTGATCATCATGGTCGGAATCAAGGGGGAGGTGTATCCGAACCGCAGGGAACGTTTCGAGAAGAGTTACGAGACGACACAGAGATCGTACCATGAGTGCGAGGATCATGCACACTGTGAACTTTTATATGAGCCCACGATACATAATCGTTCCACAGGAGAGGTGATGAAGCTGGTCGATCAGGCCAAGATCTGTATTGCCAGCGGTGGCACTCATATCTATGCGAGGAAATTGACTGAGAGAGTCAAGATATTTACGGCGTGGGATGAGGAAAAATATATGTTGGGACAACCGGGAGATTATCTGGCAGTACGCTTCGATGATATGCATGATATCTATGTGGTGGAGCGGGATATCTTCCATAAGACTTATGAGAAGAAAGCGTAGCAATAAGGACAGTAATAGGGACGGTAATAAGAACGGTAATAGGGACAGGATGGGAAGCAGGCAGCCGTAAAGGGTTGTGTCATGGGGGATGGATGTGAAGAAAAGAGAAGATATGACCATAGAGAATGGGATGCGGTACGATGCCTTTATCAGTTACCGTCATACGGAACCGGACAGCTATGCAGCGCAGACACTGCATAAGTGCCTGGAAAGTTTTAAGCTGCCCCGCAGTCTGGTACGGCAGAAGGAGGAAGAAAATACAGGGAATAGCACGGCTGCGTTTAAGACAAGGATTCACAGGGTCTTCCGCGACCGGGAGGAACTGCCGCTGGTGAGTAATCTGGCGGATCCGATCACGGAGGCTCTGGAACAGTCGGAGTTTCTCATTGTGATCTGTTCTCCCAGACTGAATGAGTCAATGTGGTGCCGTAAGGAGATAGAGACCTTTATCCAGATGCACGACAGGGAGCATGTGTTGGCGGTTCTGGTGGAGGGGGAGCCGGAGACCTCGTTTCCGGAGGAACTGCTCTATAGAGAGGAGGAAGAACTCCAGCCTGACGGCAGTGTCGTCTGTAAAAAGGTGCCCGTGGAGCCGCTGGCGGCAGACGTGCGCGGGCGCACACACAGGGAAATACGCAAGAAGGTTAAGAATGAACTGCTTCGACTGGCAGCTCCTATGTTTGACTGTAACTACGATGATTTGAGACAGCGGCACAAAGAGCAGAGGATGCGGAAAACCATTTTGACATCGGTGTCGGTGAGTGCGGTGTGTCTGTTGATCGGTTTGGTCAGTACGATCATGGCGCTGAAGATACAGCATCAGAGTCAGCAGATACAGTATCAGAGTGAACAGATTGAGAAATCGGCCCAGCAGATTTATGAACAGTCTGAACTGATAGCTGC
The DNA here is from genome assembly GCA_946566685.1 of uncultured Lachnospiraceae bacterium. Lineage (GTDB taxonomy): Bacteria > Bacillota > Clostridia > Lachnospirales > Lachnospiraceae > UBA3282. The sequence goes on along the minus strand of CAMNXA010000041.1, from coordinate 18,538 downwards.
GCAGAACCTGGAAGTCAGCAAACGGATTGCGGAAACACAGGCCAGGGAGGCTCTTTCCTTTCTGGAGGAAGGAGACCGGATGCTGGGGATGGCGGAAGCTGTCGTGGCCTACGAGAACTGGTCTCCGGAAAAGATATTTGACGGTTTGTATAGGGAAAATATTTATAAAGGAACGACCACACCGGAGGAATGTCCTTCCCAGCTCATTTATGCATTGACGGAGTTGTTGTATTTATATGAGAATGGGGCGCAGATCAAACCGGACCGCATCCTGGAGGATGGCAGTACCATCCGCTTTATGAAACTATCCCCGGAGGGGAGCAGACTGATGACCGTGGGAGATTCCGGCAGTCTGACGGTCTGGGAGAGTCAGAATGACAGAGTTAGAATATCGATCAAACCGGAGGGGGCGAATCTGTCCTGGGAAAGCCAGATGGATTTCCTGTCAGAGGATCAGATCCTGTATCCCCAGGAAGACGCGCTCTGTTTGCAGGATATTGAGACAGAAGAAATGATCACCTATCCCTGTGATGTGTATGAAGGTGTGATACCCATTCCGGAGAAATCGTCCTTCCTGGTAGTGGAAGAGGCGGGCTGTTACCTGGTGGGAGCAGACGGGAAGGCGGCGGGCCGGCTGCAGTGGGATCAGCTTCAGGAGGGACTGAGCGCCAGGCCCGGTTTTGAATCCGCCAAGGCAGTCACGGAAGACGGCAGGATTCTGGTGGCACTGGAACTGACCGGTACAGTCAGTGTAGATAATGAATCGGCAGATACAGATGCGTCTGTCGGAAGTGTGCTGGGAAGAGACGGCAAATGGGTCATAGCGCTGGAATATGACGGCGCTGGCGGGGGAGAACCCACAGCCGCGCTCTATCCTGTCGATTATAAATATATAGGCGGTATCTGTCTGGAAGCGGACAGCTATCAGCAGGACAGAGACCTGCTCTATGTGATCAGCAATCACAGCGAAAAGACAGATGCTTCTGTAACTATGGGTGATATGACAGGACGCCTGCAAGCGTTTGACTTATCTGGTCAAACCGAAATCTGGTCTTATGATAAGTCCGGCGGATGGCTCTATGATGTGGGTTTGGCCCATCAGAAGGACAGTAATTATCTTTTGTGTCAGATGTACAGCGATGTGCTGCTGCTTGACAGAAGGGACGGAAGTCTGATTGATACCTTCTCTTTCGGTTCTGAGGTGGTTAAGATTGGCGCTTATAAGGATTCCGAACATTTTATGGCATTTACCAGGGACGGTGTCTGGCATTATCTGCACACCGGGCGGATGGAAGATATGGTGGGCATGACCTTTGTTGACTGCACTTCTTCCAATGTGAAGGATTTTGCCATCGGGGACGGCTACTGTGTGACACTGCCTTATGGCAGTAACTGTGCGACTATATACCGGACAGCCCGCGGTGCGGGCTTGGAGTCTTTCCACGAGGGGGAAGGTACCTACCAGCAGGCCAGACTCAGTGCGGACGGAGGCTTCCTGGCGGCGTCCCGGTATGATGAGAACAGCCATACCTGTGTGGAAATGTTTGATACGGCCAAGAAAGAACTTTTATGGACTTATGAGGACGACAGTTTTTATGAAGCCATGGCCTTTGGCGATTTTGACGGGGATGGAACAGAGTCCCTTCTGATGATCACCAAGGGGGCATATCATATCATTGATCCGGCGGATGGGACAGTGACCAGTACGGTGACATTTGCGGACAGTTATATGGATTATCTGGGCATGGATACGGCAAACGGGGTGATCTGTCTACAGGATTATCACACATTGTATGGATACCGGATTGCGGATGGCGCCCTTCTCTATGAGGAGGAACTGGAGGACGGCATTGCGGCGGTGTGCCATGGACAGCCTTTTTATGCGGTGGCTTCCAGGGAGACGGACAGCCTGCTCTTTTATCAGATGGGGGAGGCGGAAGTCTTTATGGATCCTGGAATGGCGAGCATAGATGTGGATTATCTGGAGACCATGTTCTTTGACGAGGACGATGATGATCTTTATCTGGTCTATAAAGATGGAAGGGTGGTTATTTACTTTGTGAGCTGGAACAGTGAGGACGTTCATTTCTGCGGCGCTCATGGCAGATATGAGGGACTCTCCGAGAGGATGACGCGGTACGAAGCGGTGGAGGGAGCGGCCTTTGGCCTTTTGTGCGGGGATAATGACGCCTACCAGATCAATCTGCAAAAGGGGCAGATGTACCGCAAACTTTCCCATATCCATGGATACCTGGCCTATGATGCCGTTTCGGGGACGCTGTATCTGCATAACGGAAAGGAAATCTATACCTCTCCGCTGTATTCGATAGAGGAGATTGTGGATATGGCACAGCAGATATTGAGTGTCAGCAGTTATTATTGGAATTATCGGGAATTTGTACCTCATTATATGGATGATATTTGAAATCATATAAATATAAATCACGGAAGGAGATTAATACCATGAGTAACAAATACGCAGGAACACAGACAGAAAAGAACCTGGAGGCGGCATTTGCCGGGGAATCACAGGCGAGGAATAAGTATACTTATTTTGCATCTGTGGCTAAGAAGGAAGGTTTTGAGCAGATTTCAGGCATCTTTGCAAAGACGGCGGACAATGAGAAAGAACATGCCAAGATGTGGTTCAAGGAGTTAAACGGCATCGGGGATACGGCGGCGAATCTGGGTGCGGCGGCGGACGGAGAGAATTACGAATGGACAGATATGTATGAAGGATTTGCTAAGACTGCGGAGGAGGAAGGCTTCCCGGAACTGGCAAAGAAGTTCCGCATGGTAGGTGCGATTGAAAAGCATCATGAGGAGAGATACCGCGCCCTGTTACATAATGTGGAGACCAAAGCGGTGTTTGAGAAGAGCGAAGTGAAAGTGTGGGAGTGCCGTAATTGCGGCCACATTGTGGTGGGTACCAAAGCGCCGGAAGTATGTCCGGTCTGCAATCATCCGCAGAGTTATTTTGAGATCAGCGCCGAGAATTATTAAGCAGGCAGCTTTGGCAACTCCCATACTGGAACTTTTGCAGTTCCCATACCGGGACTTGCAGTTTTTGGCAAAGTGTGTATAATGATAAATAGGTTTATACAGCTGGCAAAGCAGTTTTGCAAGGAGGAATCAGGCGATGGGATTTACATTGTTAGTGGGCGGTTTTGTAGTGGTGGTCATCATTCCGGTGGTGATTTCCGTAGTGTCTTCCGTAGTTTCCGGCATTGCTGCGGCAGTAGATGACGAGGAAGACTAAGGAATAGAAAATGGCTTTTACTGATGGATAGATTCGGTAAGTAAGAGAGGTTCAGGGCAGGGTGGAATTTCACAGGGTGGGATTTTGCCCTGCTTTTTAGAGTTTTTTCTTTCTATTTTAGTCAGCCTATGGTAAAATGTTTAGGAATAATCGAGTGAAACTTGATTCTTTGAAGGAGGAAGCGGCGGCAGCAGTTGCGAAAGCCGCGTGAAATATCTATGAGTGAAAATGAGAAGCAGCTGACACCGGAGGAATCTGAGACAAGGGAAGTGGTGTCCAAGAATTTTATTGAGCAGATTATAGAGAAAGATCTGGCAGAAGGTGTTTATGACACCGTGCATACCCGGTTTCCACCGGAACCCAACGGCTATCTGCATATTGGCCACGCCAAGAGTATTCTGTTGAATGCAGGGCTTGCAGCCCAGTACGGCGGCAAGTTCAACATGCGTTTCGATGATACCAATCCGACCAAGGAAAAAAGTGAATTCGTGGAGTCCATCAAAGCTGATGTGAGGTGGCTCGGTGCAGATTATGAGGACAGATTGTTTTTTGCTTCCGATTATTTTGAGCAGATGTATGAGGGAGCGCTTAAGCTGATCAGGAAGGGGAAGGCTTATGTGTCAGATCTCACTGCGGAACAGATGCGGGAATACCGCGGTACGCTGACGGAGCCGGGACGCGATGACCCGAACCGGGACAGAAGCGTGGAGGAGAACCTGCAATTGTTTGAGGAGATGAAAGAGGGCAAATATGCCGATGGCGAGAAGACGCTTCGGGCAAAGATTGACATGTCCTCTCCCAATATTAATATGCGGGATCCGATCCTCTATCGTGTGGCTCATTTATCCCATCAGAACACGGGAGATAAATGGTGCATCTATCCCATGTACGACTATGCGCATCCCATCGAGGATGCCATCGAGGGAATCACCCATTCCATCTGTACCCTGGAATTTGAGGATCACAGGCCGCTCTATAACTGGGTGGTGACAGAACTGGAATATCCCCATCCGCCTAAGCAGATTGAGTTCGCCAAAATGTATTTGACCAATGTGGTCACCGGCAAGAGATATATTAAGAAACTGGTGGAGGACGGCATTGTGGACGGCTGGGACGATCCAAGGCTGGTGTCCATTGCCGCACTTAGAAGAAGGGGATTCACGCCGGAATCCATTAAGCTGTTCGTGGATCTGTGCGGGGTATCCAAGGCCAATTCCTCGGCGGAGTACTCCATGCTGGAGTATTGCATCCGGGAAGATCTGAAGATGAAACGCCCCAGGATCATGGCAGTGACCGATCCGGTCAAATTAGTGATAGATAACTATCCGGAGGGAGAGACTGAGTGGCTTACCGTAGTCAACAATCCGGAGAATGAGTCTCTGGGATCTCGTGAGGTGCCTTTTAGCAGGGAGTTATATATCGAGAGAGAGGACTTTATGGAGGAGCCGCCGAAGAAGTATTTCCGACTGTTCCCGGGGAATGAAGTTCGTCTCATGAGTGCCTATTTCGTGAAATGTGTAGGGTGCGAGAAGGATGAGGACGGAAATGTGACAGTGGTGCACTGTACTTATGATCCGGCATCCAAAGGGGGCAACAGCCCTGATGGTAGAAAGGTCAAAGGAACCATCCACTGGGTATCGGCAGCAGAGTCCGTGAAGGCACAGGTCAGGCTCTATGAGAATATTATTGATGAACAAAAGGGTGTCTACAATGAGGACGGCAGCCTGAACCTGAATCCCAATTCCCTTAGAGTGCTCGATGCGTGCAGGATTGAGCCTTCCGTGAAGGATGCGGAGGCATATGAGAGTTTTCAGTTCGTGCGGCAGGGGTTTTTCTGCGTGGATTGTAAAGATTCCAGGCCGGGAGCGCTTGTTTTTAACAGAATTGTGTCTCTTAAGAGTTCTTATGTATTGCCGAAAAAGGAGAATTAGGGTACAATATCTTTATATGTATTATTTATAGCTGGGAGGATAAAGTAATGGCAGGATTATTGTCGGGGTTAGAGCAGTTTGGTTTGAGTAATTTGGAAAGCATGGATTTGTATGAAGCGCCTAAGAAAGCGGAGACGGGGCCTGATGGAGCGCCCGCGGCGCCAGTGGTACAGGAGCAGGATTTTCTGTTTGATAAGTCCTTTAACTGTCCGATCTGCGATAAGGAATTTAAGGCAAGGACAGTTAAGATCGGTAAGGCGAAACTGGGGGGCAGTGATCTGGATCTTCGTCCCAGATATGAACAGATCGATCTTTTGAAGTATGATATCATCATGTGTCCATACTGTGGGTATGCGGCACTTAGCAGATTTTTTAAGTTCCTTACATCTCCCCAGGCGAAGAATATACAGAAGGCGATTTCTTCGACTTTTAAGCCGCAGAAAGAGACCAAGGAGACCTATACCTATGATGAGGCGTTAGAGCGTTATAAACTGACGCTGGCGAATGCGATCGTCAAACAGGCGAAATCCAGCGAGAAGGCATATATCTGTTTGAAGACAGCCTGGCTGCTGCGCGGCAAGGCCGAGCATCTGGATACGACACAGCCTGATTATGAGGAACAGAAGAAAGCTTGTCAGGAAGAGGAAGATGAATTCTTGAGAAATGCTTTGGAGGGATTCCTGGCGGCAAGACAGACAGAGAATTTCCCTATGTGCGGTATGGATGAACCCACAGTGGATTATCTGATCGCAGTGACGGCAATGCGTTTTGAACAGTATGACTTGACCAGCCGTCTGATCACAGGCATTCTCACTTCCACCGGTGCTAATCCGCGTATGAAGGATAAGGCAAGGGATGTGAAGGAAATGCTGATGAAGAAGATTAAGGAAAAAAATGCGGCCAGAAAGTAGATGGTCGTTGAAAAGATGAAAGAATTACCGATTCATATTCAGTTAGACTTAAAGAGCGGTAAAACATTATACGAGCAGATCTACGAATACATTCGGGAAGAGATCAGGGCAGGACGGCTTTTGGTAAATGAGAAGCTGCCCTCCGCCAGATTTCTGGCTCAGGATTTGCAGGTGTCCAGGACTACAGTGGATATGGCGTACGGACAGCTGGTGGCGGAAGGGTATCTTGTGGCGCGTCCCAAGAGAGGCTACTATGTCAGCGCCTTAGAAGGTCTGTATGAGTTGAGGGAGTTGCCCTTTGCGGGACAAAAGTCTGGTGAAGGCCGGCAGATGGAATCCTCGCAGGAACAGTCGGATGCCTGTCGTTATGATTTTTCTCCGAATGTGATTGATATGCGTCTCTTTCCCTATGCTACCTGGAAGAAGATCACCAGGAATATTCTTGTAGATGCCAAGAGCCATATGTTTGCGCTGGGGGAGCCGCAGGGGGATGTGGAACTTCGGACAACGGTCTGCCGTTATCTGCATGGATCCCGCGGGGTGAATTGTGAGCCGGAACAGATTATTGTCGGAGCAGGGAATGATTTCCTGCTTCTTTTATTGGAAAAGATTCTGGGACGCCATATTCATGTGGCAATGGAAAATCCCACCTATGTGAGAGCGTATAAAATTTTTCGCTCCTTCGCCTATCCGGTATCGCTGGTGCCGGTGGATGAGAAGGGAATCCGGGTAGACTGTCTGCGCAAGACGGATGCACAGATTGCCTATGTGATGCCGTCTCATCAGTATCCTACAGGGGTGTCCATGCCCATCGGGCGGCGTATGGAACTTTTAAAGTGGGCGGCAGAAGAGGAAGGGCGTTACCTGATCGAGGATGATTATGACAGTGAATTCCGCTATAAAGGAAAGCCGCTGCCATCCTTGCAGGCTTCCGATACGGCGGGACGGGTCATTTATATCGGTACTTTTTCCAAGGCGATCGCGCCGGCAATCCGTATCAGTTATATGGTGCTCCCCTACCCGCTTCTTGAGAGATACCGGCGGGAATGCGGTTTCTTTTCTTCATCCGTGTCGCGTATCGACCAGACCATCTTAAATGAGTTTATCAGGGACGGATATTTTGAACGGTATCTGAACAAAATGCGGAAGCACTATCGTATGAAGCATGATCTGCTCTTAAGTGAGATCCGCCCTCTGGAAAAGGAGTTCCGGATCACAGGGGGGAATGCGGGCCTGCATATCCTGCTGACGGATAAAAAGGGAAGAAGTGAGGCGGTTCTGGAGGAGGCTGCCCGGTCTCAGGGGGTAAAGACCTATCGGCTGGGAGATTTTCGGATGGGGGAGGCATCGGACATCGGAGAAGAGAGCGGGTTTCTGATGCCGGCCACTATGATTCTGGGCTATGGCGGATTGTCCATGGAGGAGATCCGGGAGGGAATCGGTATACTAAAAAAAGTCTGGTCTTAGATGCTGTCATCCAGGACCGGACTTTTTTTATCTTTGATATGTAATCTTCTTTAACATGTTCAGATAGGAGGCTGTCTCCTCGTATAGCATCTCCGGGTGGAAGGAAGCGTCCTGGAAACGGGCGTCCATCAGGCCATCGATGGTGTAGTCCAGCATTTCGTCAAATTTGTCAAAATCAACGTCCGCATGAAACAAAGAACGGTCAGTCTGGTTCTTTAAGACGGCATAGACATCCGGTAATACATTGCGCTGCCGTTCAATGGCGGAGAGCGCTTCTCCCATGTCCTCCCGGCGGCAGCGGTTTAAGAACATCTGCATATAGGGATAATTCTTAAGAACCTGCATTTTGGCAAATTCCATCTGTTTACGGAGTTCAAAATAATCGGTGGTCGTGGAAGATACGCCGCTGGTCAGTTCCAGTTTCATGAATCTAACGCTGTAGTCGTAGAGAAAAGTATAGAGTCCCAGCTTACTTCCAAAATAGTGAAATAAAAGGCCCTTACTGATTCCGGCTTCTGTTACGATGTCGTCTGTACTGGCATGTTTATAGCCGCCCATGGAAAATACCTTCAGTGCAGCATTGATCATGCGATCCTGTTTTTCTTTCTTTAGATCAAAAAATTTCTCGTTCATGTTCTCCCCAATTCTACATAAGTTGACCTTTTTGGTCGATTTATACTATAACACAAATTTTTGAAGGATTCAATGTTATGTGAAAAACTAGTTTAGAGAAAAATTTCAAGTACAAGATGTTGTGGTCGGAGCCTGATAAAATGGGGCTGGAAGGATAAATTTGTACTAAAATCCGATTTGCGAAACGAATTTCGTTAAGTTTCAATCCGAAGCAAATTACTTTTTTACTTTTTTTGTACATATTCCCTTTTCTTTTTCGTAAAATAGTATTAATATAGTGATATAACACACGGTGAAAGGAGAACACTGATGGCGAAGAAATTTGGTAAGTTTTTAATGGTAACAGCGGCTCTTGGCGCCGTGACGGCGGGAGCATATTATTATCTTAAGAGTAAAGATGCTCTCATGGATGATGATTTTGATGACGATGATGATTTTGATAATTTTGATGATGATCTGGACGAAGACGGCGCGGCCAAAGAGGCAGACCGTAATTATGTGGATTTAGATCTTCAGAAAGCTGACGATTTCAAGGAGGGCATCAGCGCGGAGAAGGCTGATACAGCTGAGAAAGTGGTTGGCGGTGTGCAGGAAGCGGCACAGAAAGTCGAGGAAAAGGTGGAAGAGTTCTTCGATGACGATGACAGCGATGGCTCTATGGATGCCATGTAAGAAGCAGCTTCCAAGGATATGGTAAATAATCAAGGCGGCCAGGTTGATGCAACCAAGCCGCCTTTTGTCGAGTCCGCGAAGCGGATTTTGCAATATAATGTACCGCATATCCGAGTCCGCGAAGCGGATCTCGCAATCGAGCTTTGCTCGATTTGTTAATCTTCCGAAGGAACTTACTTTTGTTATTTGTTCATCTTGTGCGGCGGATCCGCCGGATATCCTCCCTTCAACTTCTGCATACCGCGCTGGATGGCATCCCTGGAGTTCTTCCAGTCGGCATCTTTGTTGCGGTAATCGAATTTCTCTACCAGCCAGGCAACGTCCTCATACAGACGATTCATGTTCTGTTCCATCAACGGGAAGACAAGATCGTAGAAGTCTGCCTTTTCTTTATCGTTTAAGCGGCTGTCGGCAGCCTCGCACAGATCCCCGAAGTGGTGCAGGCAGAAGCCCTTGCTGTTTTTGACCTTATCGCGAAATGCGGGGTCTTTCTTATACATCACAAAGAAAGTGTCCAGATAGCGGTCGTAGGTGTCTGCATAGCGTTTGCAGATATAGCAGGACTGCTCTTTCTGGGCGGTCCAGATGCCGATGGGATTCTGTCTCTCGGCCTGTTTTTTGAATTTATCTTTCAGCGATGTTTTGCCGGGCTTAAAAGATTTGATCTGTTCATGCAGTTCGCGGTTCATCTGGACATAGTGTGTTTTGAGAATCCAGGCGTTTCCCAGCGTGTTGCCATAGTCAAACATTTTCTTAAAGTGCTCCCGGCAGAAGCCGTCATGATCGGTCTGCTCGCGCACATCACTTTCCATATAGGAGGAGCCGGAACCTAAGACGAAATCGATCAGGTCCTGTTCCACATTTCTTTCAATGAAGCAGAAAGGACATTCATCGTTGGCGTTCATGGCATCATTCAGGGGGATGGTATAGAGTTTTTCTTTCATGTGCAGGACTCCTTTTGCTGTTGATTTTTGCGTCTATTATACCATCTGCGGGGGAAGATGGGAAGGGAGCAATGGGAAAGAGAGATGGATGGAATTGACATACGCTTTGGGATTGTTATAATGGTAGCGGATATCTATGCAAAACACCGCCCATGCGGTTACAGGGAGGATATGTGGAATGAAAGATGGGAAGATCAGGCTTGTGGTCACAGATCTTGACGGGACTCTGCTCAATTCGCGTAAGGAGGTGCCGGCTGGATTTGAGGACTGGGTGTGCGGCCATCCGGAGATTAAGACCGTGATAGCCAGCGGCAGGCAGTATTATAATATCTATAAGCTGTTTCCGAAGGCAGCGCAGAAGATGCTCTTTATCGCCGACAACGGCGGATTGGTGGCAGAGCAGGGGGCGTTTATCTATCTCAATACCATGCAGCCGGAGGATGTGAAAGCGTGTGTGGAACGTTTCAGTGTCAGGGACGGGCACAGCGTTATCTTATGTGGGGTAAAGTCGGCTTATGTGAAACATGGCAGTGCCGATCTGGAGAAAAATGCACATATGTATTATGAGCGGCTGACATTTACGGATGACCTGGAAGGCTGTATGGAAAAGGATCAGATCATTAAGCTGGCAGTGTTTATCGAGGATTACAGCGCGGTGTCTTATTATAGCGGATTGACGGATATACCGGAGAAGGTGAATGTGGCGCTTTCGGGGGACTGCTGGCTGGATATCGCCAACAAAGAGGTGAGTAAAGGCGTAGCGTTACAGTTTGTGCAGGAGCGTTATCAGATAGATGCCGCCGCGTGTATGGCCTTTGGGGATTTTCTGAATGATGAGAGTATGATGCGGCAGTGCGAGGAGAGTTATGCCATGAGCAATGCGCATCCGGGATTAAAAGAAGCAGCAAAGTACATTGCGCCTTCCAATGAGGAGGCTGGGGTGATGCAAATATTGGCGGGGCTGGACGGTCAATAGACGATTCCTTATAAGAAAATAGGAAAAGGACGATGCGGACGGCCGTTTTTGATAATATATCAGATAAATCGCAAGTTTCAGGTGACAACCGGGAATGCGTTTGATATAATGCTAAAATGACTGAGAATACAGGATATTTATGGATACGAAGAAATGAGGTATAACGATGCAGGCACAGATTCCCGGAATCGATGCGGACACGGAAGGCATATTGTCGCAGGTGGAATGTTTCGCGCTGGATATGGACGGCACCATCTATCTGGGAGAACGTTGGATAGACGGCGCCAGGGAGTTCCTTGCCAGAATTGAGGAATCCGGCAGAGACTATGTGTTTTTGACCAACAATTCGTCCAAAAACGCGGCGGTCTATGTGGAGAAACTTGGGCGGATGGGACTTGCTGTCGGGGAGGAGAAGATCGTCACTTCCGGACAGGCCACAATTTATTATTTGAAAAAGCACTTTCCGGAGGCACGCGTGTTTCTTCTGGGCAATCCGCTGTTGCAGGAGGAGTTTGGGCAGGCGGGGATAACATTGGAGGAAGATCACCCGGATGTGGTGGTGACGGCTTTTGACACAAGCCTGGATTATGCCAAAATGTGCAGAGTCTGCGATCATGTGCGGGCCGGGCTCCCTTATATTGCGACACATCCGGATTATAACTGCCCTACGGAAGATGGGTTCATTCCGGATGCAGGCGCCATCCATGCGTTTATCCATGCATCGGCGTTCCGGTATCCTGACCGGGTGATCGGGAAACCAAACGAAGATATCATTGAATATTTGACTACTAGAGTCAATACAAAGCGGGAGCGGATTGCCATGGTGGGAGACCGTCTGTATACGGATATTGCGGCGGGCAGAAACCATGGCCTGAAAAGTGTGCTGGTCTTAAGCGGAGAGGCGACAATGGAAGAGGTAGAGGCTTCTGAGATCATGCCGCACCTGATCTTTCATTCGGTGCGGGAGATGATTCCCTTTATCGATGCCGGCAGAAGAGGAGGAAGGGTTGAATGAATATTCAGGCCCAGCTGTGTGGAATTATACTGATTATCATTATGATCCTATTTTATGTCAGATATAAAAGTCTGCGGTTGAATACGCAGATTATATTCCAGTGTCTTCTCGTAGTAGTTCTTTTCTGCGTGTTTTTTGATATGTTATCCATCTGGGCGATCATGCGGCTGTTGGTAAAGTCCCGGACGGCGGTGGTAGTGATCTGCAAGACATATCTGGCATCTCTGGTGCTGGTAGGACTGGCTGGATTATTGTATGAATGTTCGGGCGTATATGAGCGGCAGAAGAAATTTGTCTGGGTGACAATGTGGGGACTGGGTGTTGCCATTGTATACATTATTATCATTGCCTGTCTGCCCATCCATATCAGCAAGCATGGCAGGATTGTGTATACGGAAGGCCCAAGTGTGCTGATGACTTATCTTGGTACATGCAGCTTTCTGGTGGTCAATTTCATCCTCACCATCAAAAAGCGCAGGCAGGCCAATCCGCGCAGGACCCAGGTGGTGCTGATGTGGCTGGGAGTCTGGTTCGCGGCAGCAGTGGTACAGTTTTTGAATAATGAACTGCTTCTGGTGGGATACGCCGGAGCAGTGGGTATTTTGATCATCTTTTTACGTCAGGAAAATCCGGAATATATGATGGACCGTATGACGGGGCTTTTTAATCAGGATGCACTCTTTCTTTATGCCAGAAAGCTTTATAATATGGACCGGGAATTTTCCGTGCTGTCGATCTGGTTCAATCTGGGGATCAGCCAGGCGGATGATGGGGAGAGAGAACAGGCTGTGATGCTGGAATTTGCCAGAAGGGTGCCTGCTTTTCAGAATACCAGAATCTTTAAGATGGCAGATGATGAAGTGTGGATGGTATTTGATGATTTAAGTCAGGTGGAGGATACCATCGAACAGATCAAAATATTTATTGAGGGCGGAAGAAAAGAGATCGGCGCGATGGCGCAGGTAGAATATATTTATATGCCAAGTTCCCTCCTGGTGAATGATTATCAGGAGATGGTTCATCTCATGCAGTATGCCAGATGGAAGAACCAGGATCATACGGTATCCAATTTCCGGCAGATGGACCGGGAGTTTGTGGTGCAGATGCAGCGGGAAAAGAGCATGGAACTGATGCTGGAACAGGCTATGAAGGAAGAGCGGATAGAAGTTTTTTATCAGCCCATCTATTCCACGAAGGATCATAAATTTGTGAGTGCGGAAGCCCTGGTGCGGATGCGGGATCCGGAGGGAAGACTGGTGCCGCCGGCGTCCTTTATTCCTGTGGCGGAGAGAAACGGGAAGATATTACAGCTGGGAGAGATTGTTTTTGATAAGGTATGCCGCTTTTTTGCAGAACAGCATCTGGAACAGTGCGGCCTGCATTATATAGAAGTGAATCTGTCCGTAGTGCAGTGCAGTTATGAACCGCTTGCGGAAGAATATATCAGTATTATGAAGAAGTATCAGATCAATCCGGAATATATCAACCTGGAGATTACGGAATCAGCCTCCATGTCGGCCAAAAAGACGCTGTTAAGAAATATGCGCAGATTGCAGGAGTTTGGCGTGCGGTTTTCTCTGGATGATTTTGGAACCGGACAGTCCAATCTCAACTATATTGTGGACATGCCGGTAGATATTGTGAAATTTGACAGGGAGATGAGTCAGGCATTCTTCCGGGATGAGAAGGCGCGGTACGTGATGCATGCGGCCATGCAGATGATTCAGGGGATGCAGCTTAAGATCGTGTCGGAAGGCATTGAGGACGAAGAACAGTATCATAAGATGGAAAGTCTGGGTATTGATTATATTCAGGGCTATTATTTTTCCAAGCCGCTTCCCGAAACGGAGTTTGTGGAGTTTTTGCACAAAAACAATGTTTGATTTCTATCTAAAACAGCAAAAATAAAGTATCATAGGAATCCCCTCTTGTCAAAAGGACAGGAGGGTGTTATGCTGTTTTCACGAAGCTGGAAACGTTACCGGTAACATTACCGGATTGAGTGATCTGAAGTAAATAGGATAAAATATAACGAAGGAAAGGATTGTTGGTGTTATGAGAAAAAGCGGAGTGTTATTGCCTGTATCCAGTATCCCGTCCAGGTATGGGATCGGCGCCTTTTCCAGGGAGGCTTATACGTTCATTGATCTATTAGAAAAGGCGGGGCAGTCCTACTGGCAGATCCTGCCGCTGGGGCCTACAGGCTATGGAGATTCCCCCTACCAATCTTTTTCAACCTTTGCAGGCAATCCCTACTATATCGACCTGGAGGCGCTGATCGAGGCCGGATATCTGACGAAGGCGGAGTGTGACAAGTATGACTTCGGTGATGATGCGGCCTATGTGGATTATGAGAAGATTTATCTGTCCAGATTTAAGGCGCTTAAGACAGCCTATCAGAACAGCCATATTGAGGAGGATGCAGGGTACCAGAAGTTTGTGGAGGACAACGCTTACTGGCTCAAAGACTATGCGCTCTATATGGCGGTTAAAAACTCCTTCGGCGGCAAAAGCTGGAGCGAGTGGGATGAGGATATCAGACTCCGTAAGCCTGCGGCAATAAAGAAGTATACCGAGAAGTTTGCAGAAGAGATATCTTTCTACCAGTTCCAGCAGTATCTGTTTGCCAAACAGTGGCTTGCGCTGAAACAATATGCGAATGACAGAAAGATTCAGATTATCGGGGATATTCCCATTTATGTGGCCTTTGACAGTTCGGATACCTGGGCGAACCCGGAACTTTTCCAACTGGATGAGACGCTGACGCCGACTGCGGTGGCAGGCTGTCCGCCGGACGCTTTTTCGGCGACCGGACAGTTGTGGGGAAATCCCTTATACCGCTGGGAGTATCACAAAGAGACGGATTATGCGTGGTGGATGAAGCGCATCGATTATTGTTACCGGCTCTATGATGTGGTACGCATCGATCATTTCCGTGGATTTGACGAGTATTATTCCATTCCTTACGGCGATCCCACCGCGGAGTTCGGACATTGGGAGAAAGGGCCGGGGTATGAGATCTTTAAGACCATGAAGGCACAATTGGGCAGAAAGGCAGTGATCGCGGAGGATCTGGGATTTTTGACTGATTCGGTCATTAAATTGGTGAAAAAGACCGGCTATCCGGGGATGAAGATTTTGCAGTTTGCCTTTGACTCCAGAGAGGAGAGTGATTACCTGCCGCACAACTATGTGGCCAACAGCATTGCTTATACAGGGACGCATGACAATGACACCACGCTTGGATGGTATGATAAATTGCAGCGAAGAGATAAAGCGTTTGCCAGAAAATATCTGGATATCCGTTCCAGAAAGGATGTCCCGTGGGTATTTATCCGTGCGGCACTCTCCAGTGTATCCGATACCTGTGTGATCCCCATGCAGGATTATCTGGAACTGGGCACAGAGGCCAGGATCAATATGCCCTCCACATTGGGAACGAACTGGAAGTGGAGGATGCTGCCGGGACAGTTCACAGAGGAACTGGCAGAGAAGATTTATGATATGGCCAAACTTTACGGAAGGGTACAGAAGTAAGAAGAGAAGCAGGGTGTTTGGATGGCTGAGATTACGATTAAGGATATTGCAAAACAATGCGGCGTGGGAGTCAGTACTGTTTCCAGGGCTTTGAACAATCATCCGGATATCAACCCGGAAACCAGGAAAAAGATTCTTCAGGTGATTGAAGATACGGGCTTCATCCCCAATAACAGCGCTAGGAATCTCAAAAGGATGGATGCCAAGTGCATTGCCGTGCTGGTGAAAGGGATTACCAATCCGGTCTTCAGCAATATGATCCGGATCATCGAGGAGGAAACCCAGCGCAACAAATATGCACTGGTGCTTCGGCATGTGGAGATGCAGGAGGACGAGGTGGAGGCAGCATTGGAATTGGAAAAGGAGAAACGGCTGCGGGGTATTGTGTTTCTGGGCGGACTGTTTGAGCATTCCGAGGTAAAACTTGGGAAGTTGAATGTGCCCTTTATCTTCAGCATGATCGGAGTCAATGTTCTGGATCGTGCGGGCAAGGTGGCGTTTTCCAATATTGCCGTGGATGACCGGCTGGAGAGCGAGAGGATGACGGAATATCTGTTGGGACTCGGTCACAGACAGATCGCGCTGATCACGGAACGGTCGGAGCGTCCCATCGGACGACTGCGGATGGAAGGTTACAGAGAGGCTTACGCGAAACGCGGGCTGCATGTGCCGGAACATCTGATCTGCTATGTGCAGGAAGAAATCGAACATTATTCCATGGAGAACGGTTATCTGACGGCCAAAAGACTGCTGGAGTCAGAGGAAGAAGTGACGGCCATCTATGCGGTCTCAGATTCCCTGGCCATCGGCGCCTGCCGGGCTGTATTGGAAGCAGGCAAGCGGATTCCAGAAGACATTTCAGTGGCCGGATATGACGGCATTGAACTGGGAGAGTATTATAATCCGCAGCTGACGACCATCAGGCAGCCTGCGGAGGAGATCGCCAGAAAGACCATACACCTTTTGCTGGATGTGATCGCACAGCAAAAGGAACACCAGCAGATTGTTTTACCGGCCGAGCTGGTGGTGCGGGAGTCAACCGGTGCGTGCAGGGGCAGTAGTGAGCAGTCCAGACAGTAAAGAATAGCAGGATGCCTAAAAACTGGCAGGAAATCTTAAAATGGGTAAGATATCTCAAAATTGCTGGCGGCTCAGATTAGAATTATGATAGGCGGGATCATTTGTCACGTCTTGACTAAACCAGTCAAGAGGGAGAAATGCTTCCGCCGTCTCTTTGTCAGGGAACTCTACCTCAGCGATGATCAACGGGGAGAAGGGGGCTTCGAAGATATCCAATTCTATAGACAGACTAAGCTGGTCAATAGAATCCTGCCGGGATGACATATATGTCGCATCGAATTGCGGGTGGTCGATCGGTATGACATAGCGTTTTTTAGAGATGATATTTCCGTCTGCCTTTTCCCGCAGATGATAGTAAGACGGCTCATTTAAAGGGAGGTTGTATTCTTCCCTGGCGAGCAGTCCTCTGCCTTTATAGGTCAGATAGAAGGTATCATCCTGACGGCGGATCCTGACAACCGGGTCAGTATTGAGATAAGCCTGTTCGATGATGTGGCAGGGATAGGCGGACAGGTCAGCGGGGAGTCTGGTGATGGTGAATTTGCGTTCGATTTCCATAAGGGTGCCCTTTCGTCTGTTGGTTCTTTCTTCAGGCTGTTAGTTTATCGTATTTTAGGAAAGATGTCAATTTTTTCCTCCATTCCGAAGCGTTTTACACTGGAAGAATTGGGAAAATATTTTCGGAAAAGATTTGGAAAAGAATTGGCGGGCAAAAAGATATGGAAGGCTGTTATGATTCGGGGTATAATAGCATAGGAAACAGTCATATGGTAGCTGAGGTGGTGTCAGGAATGAGTGGACTTTTTGATTTAAAGAAATTTGATTCTTACAGAGAAGATAATCGCCGGGAGGTTAAGAAGGCAGAGGGTGGCCTTCCTAACAGCTTATGGGATACCTACTCAGCCTTTGCTAATGGTTATGGTGGTGTAATTATTCTTGGTGTAAAGGAAGACAAGAATGGCGATTGGCATACGACAGGATTAAAAGATGCTGAAAAATTAAGAAAGAATTTTTGGAATACCATCAATAATCGTAAAAAAGTGAGTATAAATCTTTTGAAAGATGAGGATGTTGAGATATTTCTAATGGCGGATACAGATGATGTGATTATGGTGATCTGGGTGCCGGCTGCGAAACGGGAGCAAAAACCGGTGTACATTAATGATGATTTGTTTGGTGGAACTTTCCGAAGAAATTGGGAAGGGGATTATCATTGTACCAGATTGCAGGTTAAGACAATGTTGAGAGATCAGGCAGAAGAAACGATGGATATGGAGGTGCTTGACGAAGCTGATATGAAAGACCTGAATGAAGATTCAATCCGGGGATATCGTAATAGTCACAAATCATTCAGACCGGGACATCCCTTTGAAAGGCTGGATGATAGTGAGTATCTTCGGGCGATTGGCGCAGCAGGAATCTCCAGGGAAGATAAGATATTACATCCGACTGCGGCTGGAATGTTGATGTTTGGGAATGAGTATGATATTGTAAGATATTTTCCGGAATATTTTTTGGATTATAGAGAAAATCCGGGTACTGTAATCAGGTGGACGGATAGACTACAGTCCTCGTCTGGTGAATGGTCGGGAAATTTATTTGATTTCTATTTCCGTGTATACAATAAAATTATTAAAGATATAAAGATGCCGTTTAAAATGCAGGGTGGATTTCGGATTGATGATACACCCGTTCACAGAGCTTTAAGAGAGGCATTGGCAAATTGTATTATTAATGCTGATTTTTATGGGAAATATGGCATTATTATTATCAAAGATGGGGATATGCTTAGACTGGAGAATCCTGGTTATATAAGGATTGGGAAGGAGCAGATGCGCAGAGGTGGAAAATCTGATCCCAGGAACAAGAGCCTGATGAAAATGTTTAATATGATAGATGTGGGTGAACATGCGGGAAGTGGAGTGCCAAATATCTTTAATGTATGGCAGGATGAAGGGTGGGAGGAACCTATAATAGAAGAAAGTTTTGACCCGGATCGAACCACTTTATTATTAAGGTTTATTAAAAAACAAGCCCTAAAAACAAGCAGTAAAAAGCAAGCGATAAAAACAAGCGATAAAAAACAAGCGATAAAAACAAGCGATAAAAAACA
>CAMNXA010000040.1 GCA_946566685.1 uncultured Lachnospiraceae bacterium | reverse complement strand
GGTATCCTTTGTCTCTTCGTTCTTAAAAGGATTCCTCAGCTTTTTTACAGTCACAACATCCGGCGCCGGCAACCAACGCCGGAGTGCTTTCTGTACTTCCTCTTTCTCAAGCACCTCCTTGAGGCGTATCTCGGCGGGACTGATGTACATAACTTTCAAATCAGGGACATTTCCATTTGTTTCAATACTATTTTCTTTAGTCATAGTTTACCTACCTTTCTTAACTATAAAATGTTTTATGTTGCATGTTACTGTTGGCCAGTTTTTTGTCATGTCCGGGACATGGTCTACAAAAGCATCCATTGGAAAACCCTCCTTTCCTGTGCGTGCTATTTTTGACTGTTATAAACAGCCTACAGCAGAGCGTGGCCGGTCACCCGGCCATCTTTTTCCGTTCTGCCATTTTTTCCTATAACAGTCTCAATATGTCCCGGCCTTAGCGCGTTCTGTCAATCATGCCATCGTCTATAAGGTCAGAGAGGTTGCACCGAAGCGCATGTGCTATATTTATAGCTGTTTTTAATTTGATATTATCGCTGTTGCCGGACAGGTAGTCCTTATAAGTAGACAGCCCTATTCCCGCCTTCTCGGCCAGTTTCTTTTGGCTGTACTCACCGGAAACATTCAGACGTTCCTGCCGCAGGTATTCTACTCTTTCCATAAAAGCCTTCATCCAACGGTAATTTTCTGTATCGCTTATTTCGCGTTCAGCAATTACGTCATTCTTTAAACCCCGTTCCAGTTCTGTCTGTGTTTTTTGATTTACATGTATACTTTGTCTATCCATACAAGTTGCCTTATATGGTGCGCACCTTGATTCTCCTTTCGCTTTTTAGTCGATACCGGTATCTTTTTTGTTACATCTGCCGCATTTGCAACTACAGCAGTTTATAAATTTTTTATTAACTTTTGAAGAAATTGCTTGACAGCATATCCAAAAAACGCTAGCATTACATCTTGTAGAGATGTAGAAGATAGGACGGAAGACAGGAGATAAGCTGTTAAACAATTTTTATTCAAAAGAAAAAAGGGGCGTGGGGTTACCCCGAGAAAGGCGGTTAGGCGTACGCCTAACCGCCTTTACGATATAAAATTTAAAATTGGAATCTATAGAGGGATATAAGAAATGTGGAAGAGAGGACAGAGTGCCGCTCTTTTTTATTTCGGAAGATAATAAAAAGAACCGCCTGCTCTGTTGTAGACGGTTCTCTGTGATTTATATTACTTCTATGTATGGATTGTAGTCTTACTGCTGTACGGGGACTGTGGGAACTACCGGAACTGTGGATAATGCCAGTACACCATTCACTTTGATACCGCTCACGCCAAGGGTTGTGGACAAATAGGTTGCATCACCTTTTGTCACTGTCACTACATAACCGGTAGTGTCAACACCATCGGCAAAAGTGATATTCGCATACCAGAGTTTATCCTCACCCTGCTCAAGTGCTACATTCTTATATGTTACTGCTTTACCATTCTTATCAACTACTGCAAAACCGGCTTTCACGATACCGCAGTGATATACTTCATAAGATGTGTGCGTTTTGTTCATGACAATGCGGAAGCTCTGGCCGCCGGTCACACTTGTGGTAACATCGTTAGGGTTCTTAGTCGGTGCGGAAATCTCCCAGCTACTTACTCCCTCATCGCCATCATAATGCCCTTCTGTATCCGTATTGAATCCGTATCCGTCATTATAATCAGATATGTCACTATGACCACCACTGTTTTCATGACTATTGCTCTCATAGCTATAGCTTCCATTACTATTACTTTCTTTGGAACTATTATTATCAGGACTGGTACCTTCCCAACTACTTACTCCGGAATCGCCATCCATATGTCCTGGACTGTCAATATTAAATCCCCATCCTTCTGCATGAGATGTGGTAGATGTGACAGGCGATGCCACAATAAATGCAAATGCAAAAGCTGTTGCCAAGATTGAATATAGTTTCTTCATAGTCTTTTACCTCCGTATTTTGTGTTTTGTTTTTCTTTGGTTACTTTTGAGCAGGAAAATCCCGAACAGTTCAGCAGAGGGGGCATAGTTTTACGCCCCTCTGTGAATCTGCCGAGATAAACAATAAGAAAACGGTGCAGGATTTTTCTTTCCTACACCGCTAAAAATACAACACCATAAACCCAAGTATACGCTAGTTTTCCCTTGAAATACTATGGGAAATTCGCTATACTTGACTTGGCGCATAAATATATGCTGTGTGGGAGGGGTAATCTCCTGCATAGGGGTGTAGAGGACGGCCATCCTCTACATCCTGCCTTTTATTATCTATCTCGTTTTTCATTATACCGCCCCTGTATGAAATTAGCAAGGGTTTATATTTTTCAAAAAAGCAAAAAACGTAATCAAGAGGGAATGAAAGATAGTGCGTCTTTTCATTCCCTCTTTTTCCATTCTGCTTTGGATTGCGTCCGCTGTGTCAAGGGTTGCCCTACGGCGTATCGCTCCGCTTGCCCCTTGACACGCTATGTTTTCTAATCAAAGATAAAGCACAAAACACTATCGCTATTTATTATTTCATATCAGAAGCAAAAATCAGAGTTGTAGACACACTGTAGACAGTGTGCGTTCCTCCTTGATTTTATGGGCTTTTTGGGGCATAATAAAGTTCGAGTCCCGTCTCGCGCTTTTTTTAATGAAGCGGAAATGCTGATAAAATACGGCATTTCCGTTATTTTTGTGTGTCTACAATTTTGAAGACAGCAGAAGACAGTTTAAATCAAACTGTCCTCTATTCACACCCAAGCATTACTCCGGCCTCTCTTCCTTACACTTCACCCGGTAAATCCGCCGCAGGGAGTCATTGATTCTCTCTTCCGATATCGTACCATCCTGCACAGCTGCCAGAAGCGCATCATACGCTTTCGTGAAATCCTCAGGCATCAGCAGCATATCCGCTCCCGCTTCAATCGCCATCACTGCCGCTTCCTCAGGTGGATAGTAATCAGTAATGGCAGTCATATTGAGCGCATCGGTTATGATAATACCCTCAAATCCCAATTCATTCCTTAAAATATCCGTCATAATTTTTTCCGACAGGGAACTGGGCAAGCCCTCGGTATCTATTGCAGATGCCGTCACATGACTAACCATCACAAAATCTGCTCCGGCCTCGATACCAGCCTGAAAAGGCACAAAATCCGAGGCCCTCATCTCATCCAGCGTCTTGGTAATCTCCGCCCGAGTCTCATGGGTATCCTCTGTGGCCCCGCCAAGTCCCGGAAAATGTTTCAGGCAGGCACTCATCTGCGGATCCTGCAAACCAGTCACAAAACTGCGCACCATCTCGGCTGCCGCCTCAGGGTCAGAGCCAAAGGAACGGTCGCCCAAAACACTGTTGCCGCCCTCCGGAACCACATCCGCTACAGGTGCAAAATCCACGTTGAATCCCAGGTCTTTCAGATAAGAATTAATCGTGACCCCGCCTTCCTGCGCTTTCGCCGGATCACCACTCTCACCGATTGCGGCCATAGCATCCACTTTTGTCACTTCCACGCTGCTGTCTGCTACCCGGCTGACAGAACCGCCCTCCTCATCTACCGCCAGAAAAATGCGGTATTTGCTCATAGATTTCGTATTGGACAGCATTTCCTTAATCTGCTCCTCATTCAGAATATTCTGTCCAAAATATATAAGTCCTCCAACCGGATACTGATTCAATGCCTCCTGTGTACCATTACCAGCCTGTGTAGCTGTTGTCACACCTGTAATGGACTCCGGTGTGACAATAAAAAGTCCGGCAATTTTATCCTCCAACGGCATATCTGCAATAGAAGTCTCTACCAGTTCTTCGTAAATATCCTCTTCGTTTTCTTCCACTATCACATCCGGAGTATCAATCACTATCTCTTCTGCCTCCTGCTCCGCCTCTGCCTCCTGTTGTTTAACCAGTTCTTCCGCCTGCTTTTTCTCTTTCACATTGGAAACAACCTTACTGCCAAGAACGACACCGCCTGCAACGATTGCCATGAATATAACAAATACCACCGAATATGCTATGATCTGATTACGTACACGCCTTTTGTGCCGATATTCTCGGCGATCCTCTTCATCATACTCATCATCTTCATCGTCCTCATCATCTTCTTCGTCTTCATCTTCTTCGTCTTCATCTTCTTCGTCTTCGTCATCTTCTTCTAATTCTTCATCATCTTCCAGTTCCTCATCATCCTCAAACTCCTCATCATAGTCTTTCCCCAGATGTCCTTTTCTTCTGTTATGTAACTTTCCCATATTCGAACCGTATCCTTTCCTTAGCCCACATACTGTGGAGCGCCTGCTGCGGCATTAACCTTTGTAATTTTAAGCCATTATATGTATATAAAATATTTTAACATACAACATATAGTATGTCGCAATTATACTATAACTTATTTTTATGAAAAAAGCCACCATATTTTTTCTTTTTCCCTAAATTACCAACCTGTAAATAATAGTGCTAAACAAATACAAAAAGACAAAGCGCCTTCGGTTCATCACCGTAAGCGCTTTTTTTATAATACTAAATTATTGCAGCAGGCCCAATATGCTCTCTCTGTTCTGATTGCTCTGAGCGATCATTGCCTGACCTGTCTGAGATAGAACCTGATTGATCACATGGTTTACCATCAGCTTTGCTATATCAGCATCTCTTATTCTGGATTCAGATTCCTGCGTATTCTCAACCACATTTTCCAGATTGTTCACGGTGTGTTCCATACGGTTTTGATATGCACCCATCCGGCTTCTTTCACCGCTCACGTATTCTATCGCTTTTTTAAATGCTATGATTCCCTCACTTGCTCCATCCTGTGTTCTCGCATCCACACCACTGATCCCCATAACGGGCGTGGAGATAAAGGGAAGTGCTATCTTAATATGTTGTCCAGGTTCACATCCTGCCTGTATATGAACTTCCTGGCTCCTTGCAAAATTCTGCACCTCATCTATAGAATAGGCAACTCCCGGGCCAAATCGCCCATACCCATCACGTGCCTGAATATAGAATTGAGGATTCGTCCAACCGTCCCATTTTCCAAGTGTAACTCCGTTACCAACAGGCAGAATCGGCATTGACGCATTGCAGCGATCATCATAGATAATCAGCCTGCCCTTATCCTCCACCATCTTAGTAAAGTGATTGCGGGGATTTCCGTTATTTGTTCCCTGCAAAATACGCTGGATCAGTTCTGAAGCATCCTTTGTACCCTCAATTCCAATATTATATATGAAATGATTGCCGCTGACTTCCATTGAACTGGAAGTTCCCTTGGTAAATTTGACACTGTAATGATTGGTACATGTACAACACGTGCTATAAAATCCATTTCCAATCAATTCATTGATCTGGCTCTCCGAACCGTGGAACTGTCTGAAATTTATCGTTGCGGCCTCATGTGTGATATCAAAAGTCGCTGTTGCCGGATTACCATTCACATCCGTATAATTATACTTCTCTTGCGTGGTATACTCTTCGTTTAGATTGCCCTTTGAGCCTACCGGCACCCAGTCCGGCAGCCCGCCGACCGCAATGATCGATGGATCATCTTCTACAAACTGAAACCCCGTTCCCTGGAGTATCTGTATCTCATTATAAGTCGTTCTCTGTCCAATGCTGTTAATTTCGCGCAACAGCTGTTTGATCTCCATCTGAATATAATTTCGATCATCTACCGTCAGAGTCCCTGTTGCCGCCTTAACACACAACTCTGTTCCGCGGTGGAGCATTTCACTAACTTCTGCCATCGCGCCATCCGCGATCTGCACTAAGGAAATGCCTTCCTGACAATTGTCAGACGCCTGTGAAAGGCCCCTGATCTGTCTTCTCATTTTCTCAGATATAAATAATCCTGCCGCATCATCTGCTGCACGATTAATTCTGTAACCTGACGCAAGCTTCTCCATATTTTTGGTTCTTGCCTTCATAGTCAGACCAAACATTCTATTTGCATTTTGTGCAGTCATATTATGTTTTATGACCATACATTTCCTCCCTGAACCTTTAAAGCTTGCATCCTTGCCCCTATTATATATATTATATTATATAAAGCCATAAAAAGCAAAGGAATTCTACCGGCATTTACAGAGGAAAAAATTGTAAAATATTATTAACACGCAAAGCGAAGCGGGTATTTATTCTCTTAGGAACAATACCCGCTTCTAAACTACACTATCCAATGGCCTTTACCTCCGCTTTTCCTCCACGTCCTCTTTCCATCCTCTTCTTTTCGTATGCATATACTGTAGCGTCTTTTCCTCTTCTCTTCTTTTCGATTCGCTACCCTCTACCATGTACTCGATTCCGCTTCTTGTTTTGTTTGTTCATTGGTCTTCTATTCACTTGTAATTCAATCAACTTATTACTTTAAGTTTTTGGTGGACCGTACCTCTCTTTCTTTAGATTTATCTATATGAAGTGTTTCTTTATGATTTTATTATATCACCTGATTCTTATTTGTCAACACATTTTTGAAAATTTTTTCAAAAAATTATTCTTTATCATAATTATATCGTTATTTTCTAATTTTATCTATCTATTTGTTCTATTAACTGTTAATTTAGCCATGCACAAACCGCATATTGCACTCTCCTGATGCTTAGTGATATACTTTTATCAAAATATTCATAAGAATCGAGGGATTATTATGTCACACAAACAGACTGCCCTAGCCAGACAGGCAGAAACCATTATCAAAAATCTCCAAAAGCGCAACATGACAGGATTCTATTTTGAGTCAGCCGCATCCTGCACCGAAGCCATCCTATCCGAACTTCCCAAGGGTTCCGTGATCGGCTGGGGCGGCAGCGAGAGCATCAAGGAATGTGGATTAATGTCCGCCATTCAAAAGGGTGGTTATGAGCTGCTCGATCGTTCTGCTGCCAGAACACCCGAAGAGGCCAAACAGATTTATGCTAAGACAGTATTGGCCGATTACTATCTAATGAGTACAAATGCCATCACACTGGAAGGAGAACTGATCAACATTGACGGCAACGGTAACCGGGTTGCCTGCCTGATCCAGGGTCCCAGCCATGTCATCATAGTCGCCGGCATGAACAAGGTCGTAAACGATGTGCCTGCCGGTGTCGCCCGTGTGCGCAACGCCGCCTCTCCCGCCAATGCGATCCGCCTGGAAAGAAATCTTCCCTGTGCAGCCACCGGCGTCTGCCACGATTGCCTCTCCCCGGAATGTTTCTGTAATCAGATCGTGGTGACCAGAAGAAGTATGCATGCCGGCCGCATCAAAGTATATCTGGTGGGAGAGGAACTGGGATATTAGGCTTTTCTCGCTTATTAGTTTACATAACAAATAGTTCGCATATTTTTTAGCAGATAGAGAAACAGGACTCCACGCCCCCCGCTGAGTCCTGTTTCTACTATTTAAATCCTTCTCTAAAAAATATGTTATGAATTTAACTGCGCTAATTTATCTTTCAAGTCCGCAGAAATCGTACTTACCATATCCGCAGATGCGGCAATCTCCTCAGTGGAAGCTGCCAGATTGGTCACTCTCACGTTAACGCCATCGATCACATCGATCAATTTGCCTGCTTTGCCCAAAAGTTCGTTGATCGCCACCTGAATCTGTTCCTTATTAGAATCACTGTCGCTTGCTGTATCTTTGGAGGAATCAGCCAGCTTCTTGATGTTCTCTGCAATAATCGCAAACCCTCTGCCGGATTCTCCGGCACGAGCCGCCTCGATACTTGCATTGAGCGCCAGAAGATTGGTCTCCTCCGCCACATCCGTGATCTCCTCGTTATTCTCTTCCAGTTTCACCAGGAGTCCCTGAATCTGCTCAAGCGCCTCTTTCAGCTGGTCACAGAAAGTCACCACATCGCTCATGGATGCCGAAATCCCCGTACTCTCCTCGGCGTTGCTGTTATTGCCGATGGACATCTCACTGATGGAAGTATCCAGACTGTCGAAATCCTCCTGGACCACAAAAATCAATTTCTCAATCTGCTCATTCTTGGCTCTGAGTTCCTGGTTCTTATCTTCTACCTCCGCAGCCATCTGTCTCGCCGCCTGGCTCTCTTGTTCTACCTTACCCTTAATGTACTGGACACAGTTATTCTGATTATTGCATCCGTTGTGGATTGCCGCCGCCATCTCCTTACAGGTATCATAACCGCAGGCTGAGCAGTCCATCGTCCGCTCTGTTTCCGTATATTTATCCATGGATGCAAAGATCGCCTCAAGTTCCGCCGTGTTTGGCTGTCTGATCTCCAGACCTTTGGACTTATCCGTGTAATGTCTGATAAAATCATTGATATCCAGATTCTTGAACTGCTTATTCAGCCTGTCAAGTCTTTGTTTGGGCGTAAGCTTCTTGCTGAAAGCATGCTTTTTATCGTTCTTCTTGCTCGCATTCCTGATCTTTTGCAGTTCATAAAGCGTATCATCGGACTCACTTTTACTTTCCTCCACGCCAGGACCGTAGATGCAGCCCTTCGCACAGTTAAGCGCGTCTACCATAAACGGCAGTTCTTTCTTGCCAAGCACTCTTTTCTTATAATCTTCCAGAAATTCGTATGCGTGTTTCTCTCCCTCTATCTGTCTGATAAAAATGTCTTCCCCGCAAAACCAGTATACATTTTCTTTCAGGCCACCGGGCATCGGATAGATAGATCCCAGACCATATTCAATCTCATCCGTCACTGCCGGCCCGGAAACCCCATGTTCCCTTACATAGTGCATCAAATGGTCGAAAGTCACATTATAGGAAACATAACCGCCACAGTTGGGATCGTCTATCTCGTTCTTCTTCGCCACACAGGGGCTGATAAATGCCAGCTTGTCCGACACTTTCATATATTTCTTAACATAAATCGCACCGCACATCATGGGAGAATGTACCGGCACAAGACGCGGGATCAGTTCCGGTATGTACTTTTCAATATATCCCACGATCGCAGGACAGGGCTGGGATATGCCGCCCATAAAATTATGTTCCGTAATATACTTGATATACCCCCATGTGGTGATATCCGCACCGAAGCTAATGCTGATGATCCGATTCACGCCCAGTTTCTTCAGGCCGCCAAGTACTGTCGCATACTCCTTCGGATAGTTTGCCAGAAAAGCCGGAGCCAGCAAGAGAGAAATCTTTTCGCCTCGTTTCAGATCTTCAAAGAAACGCTCTGTGTCATCGTTATAGCTTCTTGCGCCATGAGCGCAGGCATCAAAACATGCCCCGCATCCCACACACTGCTTCCCATCTACTACAATCTTATGCTGTCCGTTCTCCTCCACAGACTGATTCGCTGTCAGGACCGGACACACTGAAATACACTTATGACACCCCACACACTTGTCGTTGGTATAAACCAACGATTCTGATTGTTGATTCACCATTTTACCCTCCAAGATAAGCCGCCTATGATTTGTCAATTTGCAGAAAGAAAACCCGCCTTACCCTTAACCATAGTACTAGTGTACCATAAACTTTCTGGAAAATAAATGTTTTTTATTAAAAGTCAACAAAAAAACCACAAAAATTTGTGGTTTTTCTGCCTTTATGTATATTATTATAACTGTGCCAGCACAAAAATATCATAGATTGCCTTGATTGCCGTCTCAAAATCTGCATTGGCAACCCCAATAATGATGTTTAACTCGCTGGAACCCTGGTCGATCATCTTGACATTGACATTGGCATGCGCCAGCGCGGAAAAGATTCTTCCTGCCGTACCGCGGGTGGATTTCATGCCGCGCCCGACCACTGCAATCAGTGCCAGATCCGCCTCAATATCGATGGCATCGGGATCCGCCAGTCTGTGAATACCGGATACCACCTTCTGCTCCTTGTGCATGAACTCATCCTGATGAACAAACACCGTCATGGTGTCAATCCCGGAGGGCACATGCTCGAAGGAGATACCATTCTCCTCAAAGGCCTGCAACACCTTGCGTCCAAAACCGATCTCCGAATTCATCATCTCTTTCTCTATATTGACCGCACAAAAACCTCTTTTGCCGGCAATACCGGTGATCACGTACTTGGATTTCTGGCAGGTGCTTTCCACGATCCAGGTACCATTATCATTGGGTGCGTTGGTATTGCGGATATTGATGGGAATTCCCTCGCTCCTTACCGGGAATATCGCATCCTCATGCAGAACCGATGCCCCCATGTACGCCAGCTCCCGCAATTCCCTGTAAGTGATCGTCTCAATCCCCTCCGGTTTATAGATAATTCTGGGATCTGCGATCAAGAAGCCGGACACATCCGTCCAGTTCTCATAAACATTCGCTTTGATAGCCCTCGCCACAATAGAACCGGTGATATCAGATCCCCCTCTGGAAAATGTCTTGACCGTGCCGTCCTCATAAGCCCCGTAAAACCCGGGCACCACCGCTGATTCCACCGTGGAAAGGCGCGCTCTCATCAGTTTATTGGTCAGTTCGGGATCGTACTCACCGTCTTCTTTAAAACGGATCACTTCTGCCGCATCCACAAACTCAAATCCAAGATACTGCGCCATGATGATACCGTTCAGATACTCGCCTCTGGAAGCTGCGTAATCCGCTCCTGCCTTGTTACGGAAATTCTGCTCAATGGTCTGAAATTCCTCTTCCAGGGAAAGATCCAGGGAAAGCCCTGAAATAATCTCCAGATATCTGTTCTTGATCGCCTGTAGCTGCCCCGTAAAGTCCTGTCCTTTCTCAGCCAGTTCATAACAGGCATACAGCATATCTGTCACCTTGGTATCATCAGAAGAACGTTTGCCCGGTGCAGAAGGCACCACAAAACGGCGCTCCCGGTCTGCACGGATAATGGTCTCCACCTTCTTAAACTGCTCTGCGCTCGCCAGAGAACTACCGCCAAATTTCACTACTTTATTCATATCAAACCTCCATGTCAGGGCAGACTGCTGCCTGTCGGCTACGCCATAATGCGGATTCTGTTTAAACATCCGCCGGCTTTCCCAATCTTTTCAATAAACTCTTTTTCCGACATCACCTGTGTCATAAAGGCAAACTCTTCTGCAATGCCCACATTCACTTCCGCCAAAGAACCGAAAGCCGCCATAGCCGCCTCTCTCTGATCCTCCCTGACTCTCACAAAGAATTTACGTTCGGCCGTGGAAATATCCGCCACATCCACTTTTTCCTCATCCCAGAAACACATGATGGTCTTGCCCGGGTGTCTTGCACAATCCACCACATCGGACACCACTGCGCTGGCAGTAGGAAGCTTACCGGCTCCTCTGCCATAATACATGGAATCGCCCAGCATATTGCCATGTACATAAACCGCATTGAACACCCCGTTCACACTGAAGAGCGGATGTTCCCTGGAAATCATGAAAGGCGCTACCATTGCAAAGAATCCTTTCTCCGTATCCCTGCTCATGGCAAGCAGCTTGATGGATTTATCCATCTGTTTCGCATACTTAAAATCAGCCGCGCTGATCTTCGTGATGCCCTCCGTATAAATATCCTCATATCTCACATTCCGACCGGACATCAGGGATGAGAGGATCGCTATCTTACGGCAGGCATCATATCCTTCCACATCAGCCTCCGGATTCCGCTCTGCATAGCCCTTGTCCTGTGCCTCTTTTAACACGTCCTCAAAATCGGCACCTTCCTTATCCATCTTCGTCAGGATATAATTGGTGGTACCATTTAAAATGCCGGTAATACCGTCAATCTTTTCCGCCGTCAATGAATAATTGAGGGGACGGATGATGGGAATACCGCCTCCCACGCTGGCCTCAAACAGATAATTGCAATGATTCTCCTTGGCAATCCTGATCAGTTCCGGACCATGGGCCGCCACCAGTTCCTTGTTGGAGGTGCACACACTCTTTCCCAGAAGCAGTGCCTGTTTGGTAAAATCATAAGCCGGCTTCGTACCGCCCATGGTCTCACAGATCACTGTCACTTCAGGGTCATTTAATATAATATTGTAATCATGCACCACCTTGTGCGCATAGGGATCTCCCGGGAAATCCCTCAGATCCAGGATATACTTTACCGCAAGATCCTCCCCTGCCTTCTTGTTAATGTCCGACTTATTGGTCTCAATCACTTCCACCACACCGCTGCCCACGGTGCCGTATCCTAATACTGCAATTTGAATCATGCCTTTTCTCCCTTAATAAGTACTTAATCAGATCAACGGATATTTATCCGTCAGTGTCTTAATGATAGCCTGTGCCTTATCGATGCCTGCTTCCCCTTCTTTGATCACAATGGCAATCGCCTCCGCCACCTGATCCATATCCTCCGCATTTAATCCTCTGGATGTAGCCGCAGGGGTACCCAGACGGATACCGCTTGTCACGAACGGAGACTTGGGATCATTGGGAATCGTATTCTTATTGGCTGTAATATGCGCCTGATCTAACAGTTTCTCCACGGCCTTGCCGGTCAGGTCATAATTGGTCAGATCTACCAGCATCAGATGATTATCCGTACCGCCGGAGACAATCTTGATGTCCCTTGCCTGTAAGCTCTTACACAATGCCTGCGCATTATCTGCCACATTTTTCATATAAACTTTAAAGTCATCAGACAAAGCTTCCTTAAAGCATACCGCCTTAGCCGCGATCACATGCATGAGCGGTCCACCCTGGGTGCCAGGGAAAATTGCCTTGTTAAAATTATATTTATCCGCCACTTCCTGACTGGACATGATCATACCGCCGCGCGGTCCGCGCAAAGTCTTATGGGTGGTAGTGGTCGTCACATGCGCATAGGGAATCGGGCTTGGATGCAGCCCTGCCGCCACAAGACCTGCGATATGAGCAATGTCTACCATTAACACAGCGCCCACCTCGTCCGCAATCTCTCTGAACTTCTTAAAATCTATGGTTCTCGCATAGGCGGAAGCGCCTGCTACGATCATCTTCGGTTTACATTCCAGTGCGATCTTGCGCACATTATCATAATCAAGGAATCCATCATCATTGACTCCGTAAGGCACACAGTGGAAATATTTGCCTGACATATTGACCGGTGAACCGTGGGACAGATGTCCGCCGTGATCCAGATTCATACCCATAAAAGTATCCCCCGGCTCCAACACCGCAAAGAACACTGCCATGTTGGCCTGCGCACCGGAATGAGGCTGCACATTGACATATTCACAGCCAAACAACTCCCTGGCCCGTTCCTTGGCCAGCTCTTCCACCACATCAACACATTCACAGCCGCCATAATATCTCTTACCCGGATATCCTTCTGCATACTTGTTGGTAAGCGGACTTCCCATAGCCGCCATAACTGCTTTGCTCACCCAGTTCTCAGAAGCGATAAGTTCTATATGGGAGTTCTGACGATTCTGCTCATCCACAATCGCCTGTGCGATTTCGGGATCTACGTTTCTTACTTCATCTAATGAATACATTCCTTGTTCCTGCCTTTCTCTTGCTATCATTGCCCAACTGTCTGTTAGTATATCATAAAGGGTTATTTTAACGCAATACAAATCCTTTGTCATAATGGATAGATTTTCATGAAAAATTAAGAAATCTTTATGGAAATCTTATTTTGACTTTTGACTTCAATCTGCTATGATATAAACCATAAAAAGGGGAATTTCCAATTTCCAATTCTACCCAGGAACAGGAATATATTCATGTATATATACATAAGGAATATATAATACTGATAGTAACTGGCAATGCTGACAGCACTGATGGCATCTGACAGTTCAAAGTAACTGACGACCCAATATTCAGACAAGGACAGGCAAGGATATATTATTATGGAAAGTATTGTAAGCAAAAAGACTTCTGGAAAGAATAGTCTCATCAAATTCTGGCAATCTTACAGACATGCCATACCCCTGATCATCTTTGGCATCATCTATATGACATGGTTCGGACATCTGGAAAAGACGGTCACCAGTCATTACAAGATCATTCATGTGGCGCTTGATGACCATATCCCGTTCTGCGAAGTTTTCGTTATTCCTTATTTATTATGGTTCGCTTATGTGGCATTGGTTGTCCTGTATTGTTTCTTTAAGGATAAGGATGATTACTTCAGGACTTGTACCTTTTTGTTTACAGGCATGACGATATTTTTGATCGTTTCCACGCTCTGGCCCAATGGGCATCATTTAAGGCCCTACACCATGCCGCGGGACAATATATTTACCCAGCTGATCGCCATGCTCTACAGAGCAGATACGCCGACAAACCTCTGGCCCAGCATCCATGTGTATAACTCCATTGGCTGCCACCTGGCAGTTATGAAGAGCAGACATCTGGCTGACAAGAAAGGAATCCGCATTGGTTCTCTGATCCTGTGCGTTTCCATCATTATGTCAACCACATTGATCAAACAGCACTCTGTCTTCGATGTGCTCACAGCCTTTATCCTGGCAGCCATCATGTATGGTGTTGTATATCGCTCCGATGTACTGATTCATTTCTACCATGGGTTACAGGGCAGGCATAAGAGGAAGCCTGAGATACTATAAAAGACTCTACAAGTTATTTCCAATAGGATTTTTAAAGCCGGATGCCTGTTTTATAGGCGAATCCGGCTTTTTAAAATTGAACATCAATTAAATTTGAAAAATCTCCTGCAAATCTTGTATCCTTCCACCGATATCTTCCTGCCGCTTTTGCCCGGCAGGTTCATGGAACTGCCAAGTACGCCATACCGCAGTCTCATGTACAGTCCCATATCTTTCTGCTTGATATATTTCCAAAGTTCTTCCTTCTTCTCAAGATTTTCCTCCGTACCGGAACGTATGAGCATGATAGAGGAGATAACCGTGATGATTTCCAGATAGTTTAACATATAATTCTTTAACTTGCGCCTGTTGCAGATTTTGGCCTTTTTCTCCACAAAATAATCTACCATGATCTTATTGACCCTGATCTGCTGGTCTATCCGGCCTATCATAACGTTTTCATTAACAGATTGATCTTCTCTTCCTATATAATAGCGATAAAAATTGACATCCAGATAATACATATTCTTCACAAAGGGAAGCGGCTCAAACACAAAAATATTATCTACATAGAATGTATGTTCTGGCAGTTTAAGCTCACACTCCTTTAGCAGTTTGGTACGAAAGATTACGGAGTGCATGAGAATATATTGTCCCTTATGGAAATGCTTCACTTCGTTCCATCCAAATATCTTATCCTGCGGAAGGGCATGCCGATATTTCATGACCTTATGCTTCTTCTCTCCCTCTTTCTCATAGACGAAATTACTGATGAGCATATCCAGTGTGGAACCATCCGCTATGACTTCCCGCAGCGTATCCAATATCTTATGATAGGCACTGTCTTTCACCCAGTCATCGCTGTCCACCACCTTAAAATAAAGCCCGGTGGCATGTGCCAATCCTTCATTGACCGCAGAACCGTGTCCGCCGTTCTCCTTGTGTATCGCCTTCACGATAGACGGATAAAGCGCTTCGTATCCGTCCGCAATCTCTGCTGTTCCATCGCTGGAACCATCATCCACGATCAGAATCTCCACATCCTCACCACCCACAAGCAGTGACTCGATACACTTTCTCATATATTCTTCCGAATTGTAACAGGGGATCGCAATCGATAATAATTTCATCCTTAAAAACCGTACCTTTCCCGGGCCTTTCCAGCCAAAATTTGTATTAGGAAGACATCCCTCATATGGACATCCCTTACTTCCTTGTCATTTTAGCATAAATACACTCGGTTTTGTGTATCTGTTTCTTAGGAATTTCTTATTTTTTACCGCCCCTTTTCATCTCCACGTGTTCCGCATAGACGGCAAACGCCGAGGGAATCGGGTAATGATCCTTCGTTTCCTCCGGATTGACAAAAATAAATCCCCGTTTATCCTGTCCGGTTTCCAGACGGGCCAGTTCATCCACCCTCACCTCATATCCCGTCATATGCCATTCCTTATGTGTAAAGACATGTCTGGCAGGTGAAAGCTTACGAATCCTGATAGGTGACAATCCAAGTTCCTTCAGATACGCAATCACCTGCTCTTCATCTCTGTGCCCTTCCATGGAGGGGAACTCATACATGCCGGCCAAAAGTCCTTGATCCGGCCTCTTGCAAAGGGCTACCAGATTGGCATCCTGAATGACCAATATTGTCTTTTCTTCAATACTTCTGGGCTTCTTCGGCGCCTTATTTGGCAGTTCCATCACTCTTTGCTGTGCCCGTGCCTGACACAGTTCCCGCCATGGACACTCCTCACATTTTGCCGCGCCGTTGGGAATACATATCATCGCACCAAGTTCCATCAACGCCTGATTAAAGTCCCCCGGGCGGTCTGCCGGCATAACTCCCGCCAGATCATCTTCCACAGACTTCTTAACCTTCGCATCCAGGATGTCCCTCTCATCTGCCCTGAGTCTTGACAGAATCCGCAGCACATTGCCATCCACCGCAGGCTGAGCCTGTCCAAAGGCAATGGAAGCAATCGCTCCCGCCGTATAACTTCCTATTCCCGGAAGTTTCAGCAGCTCTTCATATTCTCCCGGTATGCTGCCCCCATATTCCTCCACAACCTTCACCGCCGCCTTTTTCAGGTTTCTTGCCCGGTTATAATAGCCAAGCCCCTCCCACAGTTTCAGAAGCTTCTCTTCCTCCACCAAGGCCAGACTCTCCACATCAGGCAGCGCCTGCAAAAATCGATCATAATAGGGCTTCACCGCCTCCACTCTGGTCTGCTGTAACATAATCTCCGACAGCCATACATGATAGGGCGTTGGCTCCTCCCGCCAGGGCAGGATCCGTCTGCCAGCATCATACCAGGCAAGCAATGGCTCTGCAATCCGATCCAGGCTGTCAATGATAACCGGCACCGGTTCATCTATCGTAAGGCTGTCCTTTCCCACCTTGCAATCATAGGCAAGAATCCGCACGCCTGCGTTTCTGGCCTTTTGCAGGGCTTCTCCAAAAGCCGGCTGGATATCCCAGGCAGGTTCCATATAGCTGATGCCCTTCATCTGTACCACGAACAGAAGGTAGGCCTCATACCCCTGTTTGCGCGCCTCTATTAATTCCTCCACATGCTTCAGCGCCCGCTCCGAGGGCGCATCCGGAAACGCCGCCACATCATTATGCTCCAGGGTAACACCCTTGACTTCCATAAAAGCCTTTCTTCCGGAAGCGCTCTCTACATAAAAATCAAATCGGGAATGCCCAAAAACAGTCTCCGGTCTAACCAGACTGACATCCTCATACAGCCCGCCGCCTGCAAGCCATTCCCCCGCCACCTGATTCGGCGCATTGGAATCCATATTGACCAGGCGGCCGTTCTTGTCCACCGCCACAAGATCATAGGCTGTAGACCGCTCTCTGTTACTACTCGTTTCCAGATACACCTGTGCATTGTCCTGCAAAAGTTCCCTGCATCTGCCAGTGTTCTTTACATGTACTCTCACCCGCTCTCCCATCAGTTCCACATAGGCGATAAACCGATTGGGCCGTTCTATAAATCTGGCAGGTACAATCTTATCATATTTCATATTAACTGCTGTCCTTCTTCTCTATCTCCTCTGAAACATCCCTGTTCTTATAAGGAACCCTCGCCGCAGGAACCACCTCGGAGGCCGGTCCTGTATGCACGGACTGATCATCAAAAAAGATATGCGCCCCAAAAGCCTGCAATACATCCTTCTTGCGGATTCCTCCCAGGAAAAAGACTTCATCGATACGCACATTCCAGGCGCGCAGGGTACGGATAACCCGCTCGTGCGCAGGCGCACATCTTGTGGTGACAAGGGCTGTCCTGATCGGCGCCTCCTCTCCCGAAAAATCCTTTTGCAATTCTGAAAGAGTCTTCAGGAATTTGGCAAAAGGCCCTGCCTGCAGGGGATTATTGGCATTGCGTCTCTCATTCTCCTCAAACGCCTCAAGCCCCTGTTCCTGATAGATACGCTCCGACTCATCGGAAAACAATACCGCATCACCATCAAAAGCAATCCTGATCTGCCTGATCTGATGTTCACAATCATAGGTCTGAATCCCTTCTGTACAGATAATGCCCGCTGCAATATTGGAATCTATCGCCCGCTGTACATCATCCTCATAAGCCGACAGAAACAGATCCGTCTTAAAAGCGGTCAGATACGGCGCTAACGATGCACCGCTTGCCAGCACAGCCCTGGTGATATTCAGTCCATAATGTTCAATCGCCTTAAAAACCCGCAGGGACGTGTCGGGACTGTTTCTGGACATAATAATGACTTCCACCCGTCCTTCCCTGCCCGGCAGTTCATTAAGATTCAAAAGAGCTTTCACAAGCGGGAAGCCCGGCCCCGGAGAGAGCACATCATTCTCATGCTCTATCTGATACCGGCAGTACGCCTCTACCCCGTCCTCCTCGAATATTCTGTTCTCATAAGTCAGATCAAACAATGCCCTGGACGAAACGCCCACTACGAGTTTATTTTCCAGATCATAAGCCATAGGAAAACCTCCTGTCTAAAAGTCCGGCCCTCTGTTCCCTCACATCTTCCATGATCCTTCCGGGACTGACAGACGGCTCTCTTCCAAACAGGAGCACCTGCTGCAAAGCCTTATCTCAATCTGTTACACTCAAATTTCTCAAAGGTGAGCAGACAGTTCCTGAGTTCCTCATACCTGTCTTCCACAGCGCCCTCCTTGATCTCCAGATCCACGGCCACTGCCATGGTGTTAATCATCTCATCTGTGATCCGGTTGCGCAATGAAGTGAGAATATTCAGTCTCTGCTCATAAGTATTCGCATCGAGAAATTCCAATACCAGAGGATCAATATTTATCTGTTCTTCAGGCTCTGTCCCGCTCTCCTGTGACTGTGCTTTGCCAGAATCCGGCATTGGCTCCGTTACCTGTACTTCCTGCCGGTCAGTCGTTTTCTCTGTCGTCTGTGCCTCATGTACATCAGTCGTCTGTCCCGCAGATTGTACATCATAGGGATCAGCCGTCTCATCCATATCCTGCAAAAGTTCAAATCGATATTTCTGCTTTGCCTCCGGATATTTGACAGGGTCTACTTCCTCCATGAACATGGAAAGCGGCCGCACATAAATCTCAAAAGTATCATACATAGCCTGATAAACTACCATCAGTTCCCTTGTCTCACTGTTCCTGGCAAGACAGCGAATCTGATACAAATTACCTTTAAAATGTCTGTACATTTCCTGTGGTTTGGGATTATGTCTCATATACTGCTCCTATCTGATTCATTATAGACAGCATGTATCTGTGAACAACATGCTATCTAATAGTATAATCCCAATCTGCAAAAATGTCATTCCTTTCCCCTCGATAAATTTATCCATTTTGGGTCATGGCAGAACATTTGTTCCTTTTAATAATAGAACAAATGTTCTGATTTGTCAATCAATATCGGTTGGCATATTATGGGGCTGTAACTCAAATATGATTCCACAGCCCTCATCTCCTGCCCTGACCTGCAAAAGTGTCTGTACCAACCTTTCCCGCTCTTCCTTCTTTAGTCCGCCGATCCGCCTGTGGTGAACGGCCACCGTATACGTTCTCTTTCCATCCCTCTTTACCCAGTTCATTGTAATGCCGCTGTCCTGGTATCCCTGTCCGGCAAGTACTTCTCTGATATCTTTCTTAAAGGTTTGTTCCCATACGGCATAGCGCTCATTTTCCCTGATATGTTCCGTGCTTTCCTTGCTCATCACCGTTCCCCTTACACAGAAAGCGATGACCAGAATCAACAATGCCGTTGCTATCCCATACCAATTCTTCATCTGTATCCCCTGCCTTTCATCCATTCTTCCTTAATATCTGTACTTTCTTTTGCCCCGTCTTCTACCATCAGACTGACAGCCTCCTGATATTCCGAAACCCTTGATGTGACTACCATACCACCTGATCAGTCCCATAAACGGGACTATAAAAGAAAAATTCAATTTTTTTGCTTTTGTCCGACTTTTTTGTTAGAATCATTACAGATAATAGAAGAAAGAGGTATTCTATGACTTCCGGTTGGAAAAACTTTTCAAAGCGCAAAAAGACTGCTGTGGTTACAGCCATACTGGCTGTATGTCTCCTGGCAGGAATATTTCTTTATATTCCCTGCTGGAAATGTCTGATCCTGTGGAGAATAGAGAGTCTGAACCTGCCGGAAGGCTCAGTGGAAGTATATCCCGCCAAAGCATGGCTTTCCGATGTGTACTGGCCGCACATAAAAGCCGAGAAAGTGCTGGACTGCGAACTTGGCACCGAGGCCGCCAAAGAATATATCGAAACCCATAATCCCGCCTGGAAGTTAAATAACATAGATATTGTAGGGTATGCCTCCATGAGCGACACCGCAATCTATAATCTGGAATACGACCGGGAATATGAACAGAACTGGGATACAGACAACTGCGTACATATTGTTTATTTTAAGAAAGTCTTTGAATGGTGGTAGATTAAATAAGCCTTTATAAAGGAGAACTTCTTATGAAAAGCAAAGAAGAAAAGACCAACGCAATCAGATTATTGGAACAAAAGAAACTTGCCTTTAAGGTGCATGACTATTCACAGTCCGATGTCATAAGCGGGCTGGATGTGGCCACGTATTTAAATGAAAATCCCGACAGGGTATTCAAAACCCTGGTTACCGTTGGCAGATCGAATGAACATTACGTTTTTCTGGTACCTGTCAACCGGGAACTGGATTTAAAGAAGGCAGCCCAGGCCGTGGGCGAAAAGAATATCAGTATGATAAAATCCAAAGAATTACTGCCGCTGACAGGCTATATTCATGGAGGATGTTCTCCGATTGGCATGAAGAAATTTTTTACTACAATCATAGATACCGGCGCCAAAGATTTTGATACCATCATCTTCAGCGCCGGCAAAATTGGTTTTCAGATTGAAATGAGTTTAGCAGACCTGGAAAAAGTCATAAAATTTAAACTCTGTGAAATCAGCATCACTCTTCCACCGGCTTAAATCTGTCAAAAACTTTTTCCCCACAGCATACATGTCTGGAACCGTCTGCCTCTGTGATGATATAATCGCCTTCACCGATAAAGGTCTTTCCCCTTCTGTGTAAGATATAAGGACAAACGATCGCTCCGTTTTCTTTCCTGATCTGAACCAGAGAATCTGTGACGAACCATCCTCTCGTCACCACGTCCGTCCAGAGTTCAAAACCGTCCTCCATACCCTTTCCCACTTCATACTTCTCTACATTCACATCAAATGATACGCGTACACACTTCATATTCTGCCTCCTTCTGTACAACATACATGATTTTATGATTCCGCAAGCGCCTTTTTAATCGCCGCCATCAGTTCCTCATAAGTCTCAAAAGCCGGAAGCTGCGGGTAATCTTTCTTAATCTGCTCCGTACTCCTGAATAAAAACCCTGCCTTGCTGGCCAGAATCATTGCCAGATCGTTATGGCTGTCGCCGCTGGCAATGGTTTCATAACCGATGGACTGCAATGCTTTGACCGTGGTGAGTTTGGAATTCTCAATCCGCATCTTAAATCCCGTAATCTCTCCATCCGGCGCCACTTCCAGGGAATTACAAAAGATAGTCGGCCATCCCAGCTTCTCCATCAACGGGCCCGCAAACTGTGTGAAGGTATCGCTGATGATAATGACCTGGGTAATGCTCCGCAGTTCATCCAGAAATTCCTTCGCCCCGGGAAGCGGATCGATCTTGGCAATGGTCTCCTGAATCTCCTTCAGGCCAAGTCCATGCTCCCGCAAAATCCCAAGCCGCCAATTCATCAGTTTATCATAATCAGGTTCATCCCTGGTCGTCCTTGTCAGTTCCGGAATCCCGCTCTCCTTCGAAAAAGCGATCCAGATTTCCGGCACCAGCACCCCTTCCAGATCCAAACACACAATCTTCATATTCGTTACTCTCCTCCAGGTTCTCAAAGTATTCAAAATAGTCCAACGTCCGTGCAACTATTTTTCCTTACAATTTAGTATACCCCACCCGCCCGCCTGTCCGCAACTATAATTTGAGACACATTTTAATTAACTGCTGTTGGAAGTCACTTTTCCCACCACGCCGCTTTGTCAGTGGGAAAAGCAGCACTCGGAACGCAGCCTATATACATTCCCTCCCGCAAAAAGACGCAGGCCAACCTGCGTCTTTATATCATCCATGATCATACATAAATTTACTCAAAACTCCACTTCCACTTTAACACATGTATTTCCCGTTAACTCCTCCGTCCGCTTATCCGGCTGACCGGTTCCTGCGAAAAGAACGTATTGGCTGCTGTCCCTGACGCGCTCCCCCTCCTCGTTGACTGCGCTGAAAGCATCCCCGGAAATCTTCAACTCGATACTTTGTCTCTCTCCGGCCTTTAGGGAAACCCTGGCAAAAGCACAGAGACTGTGATTGGGTACGGCAAATCCCGACTCCGGATCCTTAACATACACCTGCACCACATCCTTTGTCTCCACATCGCCCCGGTTGACCACATCCACCTGTATCTTCACATCCCGCGAAACAGCATCCTTTGACACAATCTGTGCATTCTCCACCACCACATCCGCATAAGTCAGTCCGTAGCCGAAAGGATAAAGAGGCTCCTGCGTCATATAGCGATACGTCCTGCCCTTCATGGAATAATCTTCAAAATCCGGCATTCCCGCCAGCGAATGATAGAATGTCACCGGCAATTTACCGGAAGGAGACCTGTCCCCAAACAGAATATCCGCCACAGCCTTACCGCCCCTGGCTCCCGGATACCACAATTGCAGTACGGCGGCCGCTTTCTCTTGCGCCAGGGACAGATCAATGGCACTGCCCGCCATCAGACACACCACCACCGGCGTCCCCACAGCAAGCACCGCTTCCATTAAATCTCTCTGGCACTGCGGCAGGTTGAGATCGTCCTTGTCACCGGAAGCATAGCTGTTGCCGGTATCGCCTTCTTCCCCCTCCAATGTCTCGTTCAAGCCCACGCAAAGGATCACCACATCACTGTGACTGGCTGCCACCACTGCCTCTGCGATACGGTCGTTCTTCCAGGCCAATTCCTCCACACGATCCTTAAAGAGATGGGAACCTTCTGCATATAAAACTCTACCATTATGTCCGACTTTGTCCTGTATTCCCTCTAAAATCGTAATATATCTGGAAGATGTCCCGTGATAATTTCCAATCAGCGCCTCCCTGCTGTTGGCATTCGGCCCTATCACCGCAATGGTTTTTGCATCCTGTAGGTTAAGCGGCAGAATCCCGTCATTCTTAAGAAGCACCACCGATTCTCCGGTCATCTGCTCCGCCACTGCGAGATGTTCTTCGCACTCTATTTTTTCATAAGGAATCTGATCGTACTCACTCTCATCGAAGAGTCCCAGCAGATACCGCGCCGTAAAGGCCCTCACTGCCGCCTCCGTAATCTCTTCCTCCGTTACAAGTCCTTCCTGTAATGCCTTGAGTAGATACTGGTAAGTCACACCGCAGTTGATATCACAGCCCGATTTTAACGCCAGCGCAGCCGACTCTTCCATGCTGTGGGTCACCATATGATTTTCATGAAAATCCAGGATCGCCCAGCAGTCGGACACATAATGGCCCTTGAATCCCCAGCCGTCTCTCAAAATCTCTTTCATCAGCGTGGAGCTTCCGCAGCAAGGTTCTCCGTTAGTCCTGTTATAGGCGCCCATCACGGCCTCCACACCGGCCTCCTGCACACAGGCCTTAAACGCCGGCAGATAGGTCTCCGCCATATCCTTCTTTGTAGCCACGGCATTAAACTCGTGGCGCACCGCCTCCGGGCCGGAATGCACTGCAAAATGCTTGGCACAGGCCGCTGATTTTAACATCTTCTCGTCATCACCCTGCAAGCCCTCCACATATGCTACTCCCAGTCTGGCTGTCAGATAGGGATCTTCCCCGTAGGTTTCCTGTCCTCTGCCCCATCTGGGATCCCGGAAAATATTTACATTGGGTGACCAGAATGTCAGCCCCTTATAAATATCCCTGTCGCCTTCCGCCGAAAATGCATTGTACTTCGCTCTTCCCTCCGTAGCCGCCACATCACCGGCTCTATGTATCAATTCCGGATCAAAAGTGGCAGCCATACCGATCGCCTGTGGGAAACTGGTGGCCACACCGGCCCTGGCCACGCCGTGCAATGCCTCTCCCCACCAGTTATACGCAGGAACTCCCAGTCTCTCAATCGCCGGCGCATCATAGCGCAGCTGGGAAGCCCTCTCCTCCACTGTCATCTGACTCACTAACTTCTCCGCCCGCTCTCTCGCCTGTGCCCTGGCTCTGTCACGATTCACCATCTTCCTGCTTCCTTTCTGTTTCTGTCAATAACTGCTGCCACTCCTAAATCTCACACTACCCTTTAACCGCCCCAGCCGTCAAACCTTCTACAATCTGGTTACTGAACATACAATATACAACAATTGTCGGTATGATTGCAATCACAATCGCCGCAAACATCTGTGAATAATTCGTATTATACGGCCCTACGAATTTTGACAGGGAAACGGGTAATGTTTTCTTGGCATCATCCGAGATAAATACCATCGCCAAAAGCAGTTCGTTCCAGTTGGCCACAAAGGTCATTAATCCGGTTACGAAAAGTCCTGTCTTGGAAAGGGGCAGGGCAATATGGGTAAAGGATCTGTAAATGGAGCAGCCATCGATGCAGGCTGACTCAAACAACTCGTTGGGCAGGCTCTGGAAAAAGCCTGTCATAATAAATATCGTAATCGGCAGTGACAAGGTCAGATAGGGCAATATCAATCCCACCTGGCTGTTGGTCAGATGCATCTTGGAAAATCTGGTAAACACCGGAATCAGGATACAATGTACCGGAATCATCATGCCCGTGAGGAAATAAGTCATCATGGCTCCGGACAATTTCCATCTCATTCTGCCGATGGCAAAAGCCGCCATGGAACCGATCAGCAGGCAGAGTATCAGGGTAATCCCGCAGACAAGCGCCGA
This sequence comes from uncultured Lachnospiraceae bacterium, assembly GCA_946566685.1. Lineage (GTDB taxonomy): Bacteria > Bacillota > Clostridia > Lachnospirales > Lachnospiraceae > UBA3282. The sequence continues at coordinate 3,501 of CAMNXA010000040.1, read as the reverse complement.
GTTTAAAGTCGCCACACCCAATCTGCCGGCTGTCCAGGCAAAGGTATAGTTTTCGATCATCAGCCGTTCCGGCAATGCCCAGGGTGAGACAAACAATGTCTTATCATCTTTCAGGGATACATAGATTACCCATAAAAGGGGCAATAAATAGACAACTGCCAGAAGAGACAAAAATATGTATATGATCTTTGTTGAGATTTTCGATTTCTTTTTCCTTGTATTCATATTCTGCCGCCTCCTTACATCTCATAATTATCAACTTTGACAAACTTGTTGATGATAAACGTCACGATCAGACACATGATCAAAAGTATGGTACCAATCGCACTGGCATAGCCGTATTTAAAATACTTAAAGCCCTGCTGATAAAGATGGGTTGCCAGCACATCCGTCATATGGTTCGGGCCACCCTCCGTCATATTAAAGATCAGGTCGAAGAACTTCAGGGAACCGATAGCATTTAAGGACATGGCCGTAGCCACCATGGGGCGGATCAGAGGCAGGGTAATATAGCGGAATGCCTGCGCCTTCGTACAGCCGTCTATATAAGACGCCTCATATAAGGTGCCGCTGATTCCCGAAATCTGCGCCATATAGAGCATCATGGACTGGCCTACATACTGCCACAGTGACACCGAAGCGATCACCCACATGGGAAGAATGATAAATCCTTTGGTATCCATCAGCCACAGGGGCCCTTCTATCCCAAACTGCGCCAGAATCTGGTTGATACCCAATTTCGGCGTAAACACGAACATCCACAAAAGACCCAGCGCTGCCGAGGATAATACGCAGGGCAGATAATAAACGTTTTTAAAGAAGTCACGGCCCTTTTTGATATTGGTCAGAAGCGCTGCCAGGATCAAACCTGCAATCAGCTGTGTCACAACTGAGAAAATCAGGAAAAACAGTGAGTTCTTCAGGGCAATTTTCATGGTTCTGTCTATGGTAAACAACTGTCTGTAATTTTCAAATCCAATAAACTTCGGCGCTGTCAGGGCATTATACTCACAAAACGAATAATAGACCGACTGACAGATCGGAATAAACAAAACGAATGTAAATAATAAAAATGCCGGTGCAACAAAGATGACGATCGCCTTTTTATCTCGTAATAACTTATCCATACACACCTCCAAAATCTTAGAAAAATGCAGGATTGGATTGCTCCAATCCTGCGTAAATGTGTCATACTATCTTACTTATTCCAAACGTTATTCTTATAGAAATCTTCCAGTGATGCAAGACCGTCCTCAACAGGAGTACCCAGATAGATGGAAACCATCGTATCATCGAAGAATGCGCCAGCCTCTGTGGTTGCCATGGACTCGTTGTAGAAACCGAAGGTGGACTTCGCATTGCCGAATACATCCATTACATACTCAAGCTGTGCAGGAGCCTTGGAAGCATCGTACTCAACTGTGGTTACAGGAATCTTACCGCCAACTTCAGCAGTATACTTCTGTGCTGTGTCGTCTGTAAAGTATTTCATGAAAGCGATAACTGCATCGGGATGAGCTGTCTTAGCGCTCATTGCCAGGCTGTCGGACTTCGCGATAACTCTTCCATCTGTGCCAGGGAAAGCAAACACGCCGCACTTGCCTTCAAAATCAGGATTCGCACCGTTGATCTGTGCGATTGCCCAGGAACCCTGGATCAGCATTGCTGCTTCTTCGTTATAGAAGTTTGCAGTAGCAACATCGTTGGTATCGCCTGCCGCTGTCTGCTGGAAGTACTTGGAAATCTCAACCAGCTTGTTGGTAGCGCTTACTACATTAGCATCAAGCCAGGAAGCATTGCCGCTGTCGATCGCTGCAAGGTCTACGCCCTCAGAATCACACAGATAACCTGCCAGCATGGATAAGCACCATGCAGTACCTGCGGAGATGGTGAGCGGTGTATAGCCAGCTGCCTGCAATTTATCACAGGCATCTAACATGCCCTGCCAGTCTGTAGGCATTGTGGTAATTCCTGCTGCCTCAAACATTTCCGTATTATAGAACACACATGCTGCTGCGATATTTAACGGCACTGCATAAATCTTGCCATCGTAGGTCTGCTGTGAAAATGCACCCTCACCGCCGTTGAAAGTATCCAGCCAGCCATCAGCCTTCAGATAATCTGTCAGATCTGCCGCCACACCGGGATCAACATATACATCCAGGTTCGGGCCGGGGCTTACGATAAAGCAGTCCGGTGTCTCGCCTGCCGCAACCAGAGCGTTCAGCTTCGGATAATACTCTTCCAGGTTGGTGGTCACTACGTTGACATGATATTTGCCTTCATAGTCTTTGTTAAATCTCTCCACAGTATCTTTGTAACCGATGGAGATCAGGTCTTCCGTTGCATTTAAGTCATCCCAGAACATCCAGGTGATTTCCTCAACACCATCGCCCGATGCAGGCGCTGCATCTCCCGATGAAGCTGTATCCTGACTGCCGCCGTTATCAGCAGCCGGTGCTGCCGGTGCATCGCTTCCACCGCCACAGCCGACTAACATGGAAGCAACCATAGCTGTGCTGAGTAAAACTGATAACACTTTCTTTTTCATGTAAAAACCTCCCTTTGCTAAATTTGTATAATCTGCATTAAAAAATGTATCGCAAAATGCAGTTTTTCGTTACAAACACAGTATACCAGAGGGTCAGTATATAATCTTTTTAATAATTGCGCTATGTATTCTAAAAATTGCTTTTATTCAACTTATTGCTATGATCATTTTGTCCTTTTTATATATTTTTCTAAAATATTTTATGGTCATTCTGCCAAAAACATTTGTTACAACTTACATTTCTCGTAATATTTTGTATGTTTTAGGTTTGTTTTTATATATTTTTGTGCTAATATGGAAGTAAAGAAAAGCAACTTTTATGACCAAATAAGCAATTATTAAATATTCATAGCAATTTTTGACAATTACAGCCCATGTCTTGCGACATATTTACACGCATGACGCTTCCTGTTTACATTACGACCTGCAAACAGGGCTTTGAAATTAAATTGTAAGAAGGGGGTTACCTATCACATGATCGAAGTATTAAACGGCATCAAGGAAACTGTCATTTATGAGGGCATAGACGGATTTAAACTCCACGACAATACCAATTTTGAAGCTTATCCGGAACACTGGCATACTCCCATAGAGATTATCATGCCCCTCAAAAACTATTACAATGTCTCTAATAAAACTGACTTTTTTACGTTACAGGAGGGAGATCTTCTCTTTCTCAACTCCGGCGTACTTCACGGCATGCCCTCCACCATTCACGGGGAACGCCTGATTCTTCAGGTAGATTTTGCTCTTTTGCATAATGTGGCAGGCATAGAATCCACCTTGTCCACCATCCCGCAGGCGCTCCTGCTCACACCGGAAACGGCGCCCACGATCCATGGACAGCTAAAGCAGCTGATGCTGGACATCTATCAGGAGTATTACAGCGGTTCCATCCTGATCGGCGCTTCCATTTACTCTAAGCTGCTGGAGATGCTGGTACTGATCGG
>CAMNXA010000039.1 GCA_946566685.1 uncultured Lachnospiraceae bacterium | reverse complement strand
GTACATTGAGTATCGTCTGCCGGACACTCGCAAAGAAACTGGACGGATTTGAGGGTTTTCATTTCCACCAGCTCCGTCATACTTATACAAGCAATCTGCTGTCAAATGGCGCAGCCCCGAAGGACGTGCAGGAACTCTTAGGACACTCTGACGTAAGTACCACCATGAATGTGTATGCCCATGCCACAAGAGAAGCGAAGCGGACTTCCGCAAGGCTCTTGGATAAAGTGGCGGGCAACGATTAGATACATTCAGAAAAAAATTTCCCTTGTAAACTGCCCATAAGGGCAAAAACAAGGGAAAATACATAACAATTCACTGTATGAGGCTTGGAAAGCCTTGAAAAATAGGGAAAGTTCAAGAAATTCATCTGCAAATCCTGATTTGAATCGGTATCAATGCCCCATAGAATTTGTGGGCAATGGCATTAAAGACAGCTTCCCTGATAGCCTCTTTTGGAAATGAATAGGTTTCTATCCTTGTAACACCCCTATAAGAAATATTTGCTTTCAAGTATTTTGTAAAAATCAAATCCACAATTCAAGTATTCGTCCCGCCATGATTCTTTCCATTCAATATTCTGGCTCTCTGCCATGAACGCACCTCCAAATTGAATTGAGACGATAGCATCCGCTCAATTCATATCATAACAAAATATTATATAAAATACTATATACTATAAAACTATATTTTATATTTTTTTATTTAAAATACACCTCAAAATTTGCATTCTTCTGTAAAATGCCTGACAGTATATTTACTCCCATCCCCTTTTGATATCCCACACCTTTAAAAGCTGATAAAAATTCTTCTCTGGCCTGTTCCATGACAGATACCGCCAAATCCCTATACTCCGTATCAAAAAGCGGAACACCGTCTTTCGTATTTCCTTCATTCCAAGAATCATTTCTGTGGAAATACCATGCACTGTCCGGATTCTCAAATGCCTTATTTGTCTGCTGGCAGGTAATATATCCCGCCAGATTTGAAAGACGCATCTTAAAAGCTTCGTCCAGTCCTGCCAGATCTTCCTCCAATGTCAGCGACCTTTTCCCCGTAAGTTCATAGGAAACCTCACGGTCTCCGTTTTCATGTCCTTTTATGATTTCATGATAACGTGTTTCGTAGGCATCCATGATTGACCGCATTACATCTTCCACATTATACTCTCTGTCTTTTAACGCCAGACTGCTCATGCCCCGCATGGCCGTATAATGATCCCATGCAATTTCATTTGTATTTTGCATGGTCAGATCCCTGGCAATGGTATCGTCTGTATCGGCTTCAAATTTACTTACCGTTTCCCGAAGCATCTCTCTGGCATCTGCTGATATTTCGACAGTATCTACTACTTGACTGCCGGAATGCTTTTGGGCATCATTCTTTCGGAATGCCAATCCCATTTCTGCTTTTGCAGCTTTATTTTCTGTATACCCCGTTGGGAAACCGCCCACTGTTCCAATTTGGCCAATGCTCATTTTTCATGCCCTCCCTTACCCCTTTGTCTGAGTTTCAAAGCATTTATCGGCCAAAACCTCCCTCTATTCCAGCCCAGGCGGTACCAAATGTATATTTTAAGTCATGAAACCTTTACCTTAAGTCATATCATCCCGGAGCGCATCAATGATATTTTCCTTCCTGATCTTACTGGTGGCATACAGCATCGTAATAAAAACGATACCAAACACGCCCAGCACGCTGATACTCATACTTTTCCATGGAAAATGATAGGCAAACCCTTCCAGCCGTTCACTCATCACCATGCCTTTGTAGATCAGCCATGAAAGAATGCCGGCAATCGGCACGCCGAACAAAAGGGTTCGCAGTCCGTAAAAGAAACATTCAAAATTCATCATCCGGTTAAACCCCCGTTCTGACATCCCGACAGAGCGCAGCATGGCAAGTTCCCGCCTCCGAATACGGATGTTGGTGGAAATGGTATTAAACACATTCGCAACTGCGATCAGCGAAATCATGGCGCCAAATGAATAAGTAAATACATCCACAACAAAAGTCAGGCTGCGGAACAGATCCACTGCCGAGGACAGATTGATCAGCGTATAATCCAGGGTAACCCCTGCGTCTGTGATCTCAGCCTGAATCTGCGCCATTGTCTGTGCGGGGGAATCCGCCCAAAAAGTCAGGCCCGATTTGGAAGTTCCTGCCAGTCCGTCAAATGCAGGATTCATGGACCACGGAACCACCATCAGAAACAAATACTGCGGTGTGGAATCATAGGGGAGCATATCTAGCGGATAGTTATCCACCAGCGTGGCGCGAATCCGCTTTGCCTGCTCTCCTGCGGAATCCTCAAGGACAAACTCCATTTCCTGCCCCGTATAAAATACTTTATGTTCTACCGTGTCCAAAATCAGGCCCAGCACTTTGGCATCCTGCCCGCTGTATTCCTCTTTGGAAAATCCAAGGTCTTCTATAAATTCGTAATATATGGCATCTTCCATAAACTGGGTACAGATTGGCAGACTGCCCTCCGCCTGCAACTGACCGTCTGCAAAATCATCGGAAAGCCCCTCCACGGTGCCCGAATAAATCCAATCAGACTGCCACGTACACTTGCTTACCCCTTCCACTTTTTTTAACCTGTCATACAGTGTCAGGAGTTCTTCCTGCGGCAGATCCTTTGCATAAAACGAGATGTCGCCATCCGCCTCAACCGTTATCTCCTTTGCAATCCCTTTCAGAGTGCTGCCAAAAGCACTGCCCGTCACAAACAATACCAGGCTTAAAGTTAGGGACAATATGACGCTGCGGTATCGCCGCCTGTTCCTGCGGAAATTTTTAAGCGCCAACATCCCTTCCAGACCATACACACGGCTGGAAAAGCCGGAAATCTTAACATCCTTTGCCTCCGTCTTAATCTCACCGGTCTGGCGGATACAGGCCATCACCGGGACGACCGCCGCTTTTCTTGCCGGGATATATGCCGAAATCAAAATCGTGATCAGGCTGACCGCAGCTGCCGCAGCAAGCGCCGGTACAGACACTGACAATTCCAACGGCACATTGCTGGCAAAAATAGTCGCAAAGTTTTGAATCACAACAGGCAGCGCCAGTGCAACACTCCCAATCCCAAGGGCCACCCCCAGAGGAATGCCGAGCACCCCAATACAAAGACCTTCAAACAGAACAGAACTTTTCAGCTGTCTGGCCGTTGCCCCCACCGACATCAGAATACCAAACTGATGAACCCGCTCATTCAAAGAAATATAAAAGGAATTATAAATCAGAAGAACGGAGCCGATCATGATGATGGCAATTAATATTCCTCCTACCGTAAACATAATTGTGTTAAACAGGGCATTATCCGATACGCCATAGAAGCGCAGTACATCTTCATTCAGGGCCAGGGAAAATCCCCCTGCGAAACGGCCTCCATATTCCTTCACTTTTTGTGGACTGTCCAACGTAAGAAACAGACTGTACCGCCCCGCCTGGCCTGCCCTATCCGTTCTTGTGATCACGGTATACCCCGGCGAGTCATGCTCTTCAAATCCTGCTCTTTCATATATCCCTACAACCGTATAAACCTTTTCCTCCGCAATGTTCAATTCTTCACCGTTTCTGTAGGGATCATGCTGTGTCAATCGGTTACCGCCCTCTTCCCGGTCACCAACCGCGACCCGGATTGACTCGCCTACCGGGATCCTCACATCCGCCTTAATGGAAATATGATTGGGGATGATGATTTCCGTATCATCCTGGGGCAGCCTGCCGGAAATCAGAGTGACCGGCAGCCTTTCAAATGTCTCCTGTGTAAAACCGGCCACGAACAGATACGGTTTTTCAGCGCTTTTCGCACCGTCTAACCAGGCATACCCAATATTTTCAAAAGTTACCGCATCCGTAACCTCAAAATCTCCCCTCCTCTCCTGCACAAATCCTGCATCCACGTCCATGAAGGCAAGATGCCAGCTTCCGTACCTGGCTATGGAACCATTGACCAGATACTGTAAAAGAGAGGTCCCAAAAGTGGCAACTGCCGTAAACAGAGTGGCTGACAATACCACACCAATGACCGTCACCAGGGTACGAGTACGGTTTTTCCTTAACCCCTGCAGGGCGACTTTATGAAAAATATTCATGCCTGCGCCACCTGCCTCTCATCCCTTACCACTTTTCCATCCGCAATGCTGATAATACGGTCTGCCTGCAAAGCAATGTTTTCATCATGCGTGACAATGATCAGTGACTGGTGATATCTGCGATGACTTTCTTTTAGAAGACGGATAATTTCCTGTCCATTACGGCTGTCCAGGCTCCCTGTGGGCTCATCCGCCAGACATACCTGCGGGGCGTTCATCAAAGCCCTGCCGATAGCAACGCGCTGCTGCTGTCCGCCAGACAGCTGGTTGGGCAGATGCGTCTTTCTATCCTGCAACCCCAATAATTCCAGCAGATCATCCAGCCGTTCTTTGTTGACTTTTCTTCTATCCATGAGAATGGGCAGCGTAATATTCTCTACCACATTGAGTGTGGGAATCAGATTGTGAAACTGATAGATCAGCCCCACCTGCCGTCTGCGGAATATGGCAAGTTTCTCACTGTTCTGGGCATACACATCCTGCCCGTCCAGATAAATCTTCCCGCTTGTCGGAATATCTACCCCTGCAATTGCGTGGAGCAGAGTGGATTTCCCCGAGCCGGAAGTACCGATAATGGCTGTGAAATCTCCTTTTTCAATCGATAGATTAACATGGTCTAATGCCGTGACCCTGTTTTCATCCTTACCATAGACTTTACACAAGTCTTCAATCTCCAAAAATCCCATGATATGAGCCTCCTTTTAAAACCTTTTTGATACATCTTCATCATAGGCTCTTAAACTTACATCTCTGTGACTTTTTGGTGACGGATTCGTCACATTTCCACCCAAAATATGTCACTTTAGAAAGCGGACGGAAAATACCGCCCCGCCCCGGGGATCATTTTGGGCCATTATCGTCCCGCCCTGCCGCATGATAATGTTCCTGCTGAGGGCCATCCCAATCCCATATCCCGTGGCATCCGCATCTTTGCTCCGATAAAAGCGCTCGAATATATGCGGTAAATCTTCCTCTGCGATTCCCGCCCCATCATCGTGGAATGTAATTTCCGTAAAGATCGGATTATCTACACAGGCAATCTGGATTTTTCCATTATCACCCACACTTTCCATACTGTTTTTGATCATATTTTGAAATGCTTCCGAAAGCCATCTGAAATCCCCGAAAAGCTCGATTCCCTCCGGTATGTCAGTCTGTACCTGAATATTATGCAGTTCCATGGAGATCAGGAAGGGACGGAGTGAATCGGATACCAGACTGCCTATCTTGATCCGTTCCTTTTTAAAGGTCACGATACCTGCATCCAGCCGGGACAACTTTAACAGGGAAGAAAGCAAAAAATCCATCTGCTGAAATAATTCCCCAGCTTCCCTGAGTAGTGCCTTCTGTTCCTTTTGATCCGTATCTTTCTCTAATAACGACAGGATAATATTCACTGATGTAAGCGGCGTGCGAAGCTGGTGGGAAATATCCGCAAGAGAATCTGCAAGATGAGTTTTTTCCCTTCTTAACGCATCATTCTGTTCCCGGATACGCAAAGTCATCTTCAGAATCTCACTCTGTAAAACAGAAAGTTCCCCTTCCTCGGCTTCCCTGATATATAAATGTTCCTCATTGTGCAGCACCAGGTCAATCTGCTCCGATAACTGCGCAATCTTCTGATAGCGTGCCCTGGTGAACCCCAAGAATATAATCCCTAATAAACTGGCCGAGAGCAGTTCCAGCATTCCTGCCATCATGCTGATCCGAAATCCCACGGCCGTCACAACAATAACGATTCCCCCAAATACTATAACCATCTGCTTAAGTTCTTTATTCCGTAACATAACTGCCTCCCAGCCGATACCCTGTGCCATGCACAGTGAGGATGATCTGCGGCTTTGCCGGATCGTCTTCTATTTTTTCCCGCAGTCTCTTGATATACACGGTCAAAGTATTATTGTTTACAAACTCTCCCGCAGCGTCCCATAACTCGTCCAACAATCTGTCCCTCGTGATGATATTTTGCGGATTATTGATAAAGATCAGCAGCAAGCGGTATTCCAGGGCAGAAAGGAATACCTCTTTGCCATTCTTTTTGACAATACCGCTTCCTGTATCCACGCAAAGCCCATTTCTTTCAAAACCGGCAGACCGACACTCCGTTTTGCGCAGCGCTGCCCCGATTCTTGCAATCAATTCCCGGGGCCTGAACGGTTTGGTGATATAATCATCCGCCCCCATATTCAGCCCCGTAACAACACTGGCTTCATCCCCGGACGCCGTTAAAAAGATAACCGGAATATGCTGTGTCTGTTTAATCTCCGTACATACGGCAAAGCCGTTTCCGTCAGGTAACGAAATATCTACCAAGGCCATATCAAATCTGCTTTCTGCAAGCATGCGGACTGCTTCTTTCTGCGTAGAGACATGCGTGACGGCAAATCCCTCTGACTGGAGCAGGCGCATCAGATTCTTAGCAATTGCCTTATCATCTTCCACCAAAAATATTTTTTTCATCCTACTATCTCCCTCCGATGAATTTACCTATGGAAACGATTGTGTAAATATATTACCTCTAGTATGATATACTGAACAGAAAATAACAACGGCAAATTAGAATAATATATGCCAAGCCCCAATTTCCAGCGTAAAATTTTTCTATAAACTTTGTAAGATTTCTGTGTTTGCGGAGCCTTATAGAGGAAGGGAGGTGGTAGAGTAATGGAGTTTGAACAGATATACAACGCCTATTTTAAATCGGTATACCGCTATATCCGAAAACTTTCAGGTGATGAACATATTGCAGAGGAAATCACAAGCGAAACATTTTTAAAGGTCATGAAATCCATCAGAGATTTCCGCGGTGAGTGCGATATGCGCGTATGGATTTGCCAAATCGCCAAAAATACGTACTATTCCTATCTTAAAAAGAGTAACAGAATAGCAAGTGTTGACGAAACAGAATTGCAGAATATAGCAGACCCCAATGCGCTTCTTGAAAGACAGATCATAACCCAGGACGAAACCCGCCAATTGCGCAAAATCTTACATACAATTCCGGAACCTTACAAGGAAATTTTTATGTGGCGTGTGTTTGGAGAATTGTCTTTTAAAGAAATAGGCGACCTGTATGGCAAGACAGATAATTGGGCCTGTGTTACCTACCATCGGGCAAGAAACATCATACAAAGCAGATTGGAGGAAATCAATAATGAAAAGAGAATGTAGTATCGTCCGCGATGTGCTGCCGCTGTACTTTGAAAATATGGTGAGCGAAGATACCGCAGCATTTGTAAAGGAGCACCTTGAAAGCTGTCCCGATTGTGCCGCAGAATTGGAACGCCTGAAATCAGGCAGAGAACTTATTCAAGAAGAAACGCCGCAAAGAAAATTTGATGCAGATGTAATCGCAGTCTTCAAAAAGAAAATCGCCAGAAAGCTCTTAAAAACAGTGGCCGCAGTATGCCTTGTATTTGCCGTATTATTCAGTGCTCTATTGCTTTATACTGGTATTGGTTACCCTGTTACAAAGGATAATATCTCACTGTCAACAAAGACAGAAAACGGTTATAACTATATTATCTTAGAAACCGAAGCCGGAAAATCACTTCAGTTTGAATCAAAAACAGAAGACATTTTGAATGACCGCAATGAAGTGTGTGGTCACAGAATCATCTTATATAATCTGCAATACCATAATAATTTCAACTTCACAAAAAAGGACAATTCCATGAACCGGAGAAGAGCTTCCATGAGCTGGGGAAGACCTTTAAATAATGAGAAGCAATACATGGAAGTAATTCTTGAATTGGAGAACGATACCCTGCAAATTTCTACCGCAGAGTAAAGTATTCAGATGAGATACCGTACAGCAAAAGGCCAGCCGAGACAGGTTGTGGCTGGCCTTTTTGCTGCGGTTGTACAAGACTCCTGCTTTCACAACCTCCCCGCCAAATACCTCTTTAACAGAAATGCCAGGAAATAGGGAAATGTATATACACTATTTTCAAACCCGATATTCCCGCCAGTAAATTTAATCCCATAGTGAATGTCCTCATATTTATCGGAATCTATCAGCACCTTTAAAGATTTTGCCCGGCCATTCGTGGCCTTAACCTCGATTGGTATCAAATGCCGCATTGTGCGCACAAAAAAATCCTCTTCCAACGTGGAGTTCTCCCGCTTGTAATAATATAAGCCGTAACCGCTCTTCGTCAGCGCTTCCCCCACCACATTTTCATAAAGCGCTCCTTTATACACGTCCAGGTTTCTGTTGGCCCGCAAATCTTCCTGCGCCTCCTCGTCCAACATCGCTACAAGCAGGCCGCTGTCAGCAAAATAAATCTTGTATCTGGTCTCATCAAAATTGCCCTTCAGCGGAAGTTCCGGGTAGTTCATGCAATAACAGATATTGACGATTCCCGCATCCGCAAGCCACTCTATACAGCCTCTGTAATCCTTGAATCTTGCCCCGGAAGCCACCTTGGAAATCTGAAATTTCTTATTATCCTTCGCGAGCTGCACCGGAATCTGCCGAAAAACATTAAGAATCCTCGTCTGATCCAACCCACCCGCATACTTTCTGACATCCTCCTCATAATCGGCAAGAAGCTGCCGCTGAATCGCCAGAGAACCTTCGAAAGTCCCTTTGGAAATATACTCCCTGACCACCGCCGGCATGCCGCCTAAAATGCAGTAATCTAAAAATAAACCCCGACAGACCGATAATTCCGACTCATGAAAGGGCTTAAGATTTATCATATGTGCAAACAAATCTTCCGTAAAAGAATCATCATATCCCTTGGCCCACAAAAATTCCTCAAAATCAAAGGAGTACATCTGATAATCTTCCTTATAACCAATACTGTTACTCTCAATTCTGCCATAGTTGATACCCAGCATGGAACCACTGCAAATCACATCAAATCGGCCGTCCTGACAGAAAAACTTCAGCGCCGTTGCAATTTCCGGAAATTCCTGCAACTCATCAAAAAAGAGCAGCGTTTTCCCATCAACAAACTTTTTTGAAGGATCCATCCGGGAAATAATCTTAATGATTTCCGCCGTTTTATATCCCTCTTCTACAATCTGCTTATATTTGGGTTCTTCCACAAAATTAATCTCTATAACCTGCTCATAGTTCTCCGCACCAAATTTTCTGATGGATTCAGTCTTTCCAATCTGCCTTGGCCCTTTTACCACCAGCGGCTTTCTATCCGGATTCTGTTTCCATTTCTTTAAAAAATCATCAGTTTTTCTTCGCAGATAATCCATATTGCCCCCATATGCTCCCTCTTTTTCTGTAATCAGTATTTGCGCTATTTCTCAAATTATACTTGGCTTACAAAAAAATGAGGGAATTATTTACTTCATATTACAAAAAAATGAGGGAATTGTCCAGTAGGATTTACGAAAAAATAAGGGAATAAAAATTGACTACTTGGCACATTTCTGCCAATATACCCGATGATAGGAAACCGCCAGCAAAACCAACGCACCCAGCCATCCCAGCGGATTGGCCAGATAAATGCCCCAGCGTCCCAGGACCCCCGGTAAAAACAAGACCGCCATAATGCGAAGTCCCAACTCCATAAAGCCAGATAACGTGGGCGCAAGAACGTTGCCCATTCCTTCCAGACCCGAACGGTACAAACAAAGCAGGTACATCAGAGGTATGCTCAGAACCAATACCATCAGGTACTCACTCCCCACACTCAAAAGCTGTTCCAGCTCTGCGGGACTGCCGGAAACCAACAGGCTCAGAAGCTCCCGCCCCCAGACTACCAGTCCCACGGCTATGATGCCCCAACTGGACAACGCCAGCAACACACTGCATCTCAACCCGTCCTTGAGCCGGTCCATACGGCTGGCGCCGTAATTTTGAGCGCTGAAATTTGCAAAGGCTCCCTCTAAAGCATCCCCCGGTAAATTAATCAGACCAAAATATTTTTCCACAGCAGCCATGCCGGCCACAAAAAGTGTTCCATATCCGTTGACGGCAGACTGCACAAACAACCCGCCCAGGGAAATCACGCCATTGCGAAAAGCCAGCGGTCCACCCAGGCGAAACAGACTTCCCATAAGCGCTGGAGACAGCCGCAGGTCCAGCGGTCTTAATTCGGGAATAGCCCACAATTTTATCAGACAGTACATAAGACAGATAAACTGAGCCAGTACAGTAGCCGCAGCAGCTCCCTGTACACCTAAGCCCAGTTCTCCAACCAGGAGAATGTCAAGAACGATATTCAGCACGCAGGAGATGATGTTCCCGGTTACAGGAGTCCGGCTGTTCCCCAGGGACAAAAGCAAGGTAAAAGCCAACCGATTAAACATGGTCACAAGAATACCGCAGAACAGTACCTGCAAATACCTCACAGCAAAGGGCAGAATAAGACCCGGCGTGTTCATCAAGCGCAATACTGATTCTGTAGCCACCAGTCCAAGCACAGTCATTACCGCGCCGGTGCCCAATCCGATCGCTACCGAAGCGGTGATTGCCTGCCTTAACATCGGCCACTGCTTCTTCCCAAACAACTGCCCGAAAAGAATACCAAACCCCTGCGTCAGGCCAAGTATCATATCCGTGACCAGCCAACTCAAAAACCCGGAAGCACCCACTGCCGCGAAAGCATTGACCCCCAGCATCTGACCGACTACCGCGCCGTCTGCCGCAGTGTACAGCAGCTGACAGAGACTGCCCACCAGCAACGGCCATGCAAAACGCACCAATAAACCCAGAGGCCGTCCCTGGGTCATATCTGCTACTTTTTCCATCATAACACGCTTTCTACCAATACTTTCCTCATTCGGATACAGTTTCTCCCGGCCAATCCCTGATGCCGCCAAATTCCACGATATTCGTATATCCCAGATCCGCAAGCTTGGCCGAGGCCTGTTTACTGCGATTCCCACTGCGGCAATACACAAAAATCAGCTGCTCTTTGTCAGGCAGTTCAGCGATTTCTTCCGTATCAATGGTCTCATTGGGAACATTGACCGCACCGGGAATATGCTTTTCCTCAAATTCCTCCGGGGTACGGACATCCAGGATCAAATATTCACTCTCTTCTTCCATCATGGCCACGGCCTCTTCCATCTCAACCTGACGGTATCCTGACTCCTTGGCCGGAGCCGCACATCCAACCAGAAAGATGACCCAAAACAATACTGCTATCATTTTATGCTTCATGCTTCCTAACCAACTTTCACTCCTGTTTTACCTACAACCTGTACATCAAACACTTCCTTAAAGAACCGATGATATGCTTGATTTAACTCCAAACCGGGTGGTTCTAAACTCGGTGACCACCATTTAAAATCTCTTTTTTCAAAGCTAACCTTCATGATAACATCTTTGCCCCACTGGATACATTTTATCCTGTATGCCGCGCCAATGTTCATGTCCCTCTCAGATCCCCTGAGATGTGTGAAATAATTTACACCCCCAAATGTGAGAATCCCTTCATTCTCCCCTACGACTTCAAATTCCTTTTCCTTGATGATACGGCTGATGCAAGTTGAACTTAACTTATACATGACATAGCTGAGATCTGTATCTTTGATCAGATAAGTTATGCCATCTATGCTCTGTACCCCATCGATTTCTTCGTGTACCTTTTCATACGTGATAACATATCGAATTATCACGATGAGCCAGAATATCATGCCTGCTAGTATTATAATTTTCTCTCTCATTCGGGTTGTTCCTTATTTTCCTGCATCACTTTTTCATCTTAGCGATAGTATACTCTCTATCCCCTGTATTCCTCTAAAGATATCGTCTAACCTCTTTCATGTATTGCTCATAATCAGTGCCAAATTGATCCAGACACCACCTTTCCTCTGAAAGGATAATCCAATGCGAGGAAATCTGAAAAACCACCACTACTGCCAACAATATCCATGCCTGTGCCAGCAGGGCTATCCCTGTAAAGCAGATAAAATAGGCCACTCGTTCCTGCCCTTGCAGAGGCGCAAAGTAGGCCGCTCTTCGTATGGCTCCCTTACTTAAAATGGAAAGTAATAAAAACCTTATGGCTAAGAATGGTATTAATAATAAAAAGCTGTTCATACACTTCTTCCCTTTTTGAAACATATTCGTGTTGGACTCTAACGCCTATTGCATTTCCTTGGTCAAAATATATGGTTAACTTCCTTGTATTTAAAACTTTACAACTTCCGGCTCATGTGAAAAGGCTGAAAATGTTGCCGTTGCATCCTTGAAATAGAACACCTCCGTATTGCCATCATCCGCCGAATACATATTCTGCAAAGAGGGATATGCTTCTAGCATTGACTGTCTCGCCTCCCTACGGTCATCTTCCACAAGTTCTCCTGCTACCCGAAGCCACTCACCGTACTGGAATGCACATATCTCTGCCTTAGGATTTGTATGTAACTGCTTGGATACATCCTTTGATTTGCCGGTTTGGATGTACAGTTTGTCCTCAAAAATGTGAACTGTACCGAAGGGGCGTACTCTTGGCTGGTCGCCTTCTGTTGTTGCCAAGTAGTAGACTTGTGCGCTTTTTAAGAATTTTAGTACTCTTTCCATGTTGGTGGGGCCTCCTTATTATTTCTATTTGTATAAATATTGAAACCAGTTCATTGCTTTTATGTCTGTCTGAAATGTTGCTGGTAAATAATTTCCCATAAAAATATTCGCATAGGTCTGCTCTGTTCCTGCAATCATCAACGAATAGAACCTTTCATAGGCTGTTTCTGTCATCTGGTGAGAATCAGCAAAAACAGACATCCTGTTTTCTTCTTCAAATTGCTTCCTATATGCATCATCCCCCAGGAACATTGTTAAAATATCATTCCAAAGGACCTTTTTGATATGGGGTTTTCTGGCAATTACCATGGCAGTAAGTGCAATCCTTACAATATTGGGAAGATAAAAACTATTTTCCATTTCTTTAACAGAATATGCTTCTGTCGGTAGATTTTCCTTGACAATAACAAGCGCAGGTATCAACAACTGAAACATTTCAGAATATCCAAATTCCATATCCAGATATTTGCCCCATCTTCCCATCACCAAATCCATTTTCTGCACAATCTGGTCTGCTGCATATAAATCTGCATCCAGTTCCATCTGCTTTCTTTCCTCTAAATACTCCTCTGAGATATCTGGATGCGCCGCTTCCTGATAATAGAAGTTATAGCTTTCCCTCAATTTCCTGATATGCCCCAGCTTATGATGCCCTATTTCATGATAGACAATAAAATGGACTGCCAGACTTGCAATCATATATCCCACTGCTTCTCTGATAGGGTCGCCAGAAATAGTCATTTTCACCACAGCATCATTTGCTTCATCTGCACTCGGCTCATAGTCATCTATCTTTATATCAGGATAGCATGCCTCCATATTTCCCACCCCAACCAGAAAATCATCGCTCAGCATCATAATACTTGCATCACAAAGTATCTTCTTGATTGTCCCGGCATATAAAGCAATTATGGCTACTCCGTTCTTTTCCATTGCTCTGGCGTTTACTCGTTCGTCATTAATAATCGCAAAACAGCCTTGGTCTAAAGCAGCTTCTACCTCTGATTGCAGTTCTAATACTATTTCGGCATCCAAAATCCCATTTTTCTTCAAAAGAAAAAAATCCTCAGGGCTAATGATGAGCGAATCTGATTTATATCCTGCAAAAAATTCGGCAACCAGCTTCTCCTTATCCAAATAAACCTTTCCCACTCTATGTCCTTTCCAACAATTTATGTCTAGAATCTATATACAAGCTTATTATCCGTCTGCCTGATAATGTTCTTATCCAAAAGCTTCTGAATGGTAGCTGTGAGCATGTCCTCAGCCAATTTGCATCTGTCATACTGACGACAGTCACAATTGCGGGCATAATTATTACAAAGTGCAGAATCTATCAATACATATTTATCTTCCCTAATCAGAATGTCTTCTGCCTTTACCAGAAGCAGCACACACTTTTCTGTGTCGGATAACTTTCTAATCGCATCGGCAGTAATACCGAAAACGCTTAATACAAAGGATGCGAAGCCTTTTGTGAATTCAATATCCAGCAACAGGCCAATAAACGCAAGAGTCGTCATTTTTAGGTTTACATAATAGTTGGTTGTGGGAATTAAAAAATCCATGCTGTCTTTGGAATCTGGGCATTCCCTTTTTAACTCCAAGGTCTCGTCCTCGTCTAATAGTTCATTAAAGGCTGGTAAGTTACGGACGATAATTCTTGCGTTGCTTGGACTCATGTATTGAGATAATTCTGAAATAATATCGTTTTCATTTCCTTGGATTATAATGTGTTTCATTGTAGTTTCTCCGTTTTTCTTTATCTCTAAAATGGAATTTAATCGAGTCTTCCTTACATCCTCACCCAACCTACCACTCCCAAACATCATACCCCTGATTCCAAGCAGAATCATACACCGGCCTCATATTCTTCTCCAATATCCCATAAAACTCCGCCTCTGAATTCCCTCTCCGGTACAATTCATGATTCGCCCAGATAGAGTGCAGATTATCCCGATAACACGCCTCATATAATTTCCTGATTCCTGCCACCTCATATATCATCTCATACATAATATATTGATTCCTGGCAAAGCGCCTGAAAAACCTATCCCAATCCGGCAGTCTGTTACTCTTGGATGAATTCAATGAGGAATCCATCGGCATCAGATTCCAGAGTTCATCATTCATCACAAACGACCACGGAATAAAATGATCCACATCATAGCTGTCCTTGTCAATCGCCTCATCCGTAAATACATCTGATACGCACTTTAATTCCAGAATACCATCCCACAGCTTTCGCACATGCGTAAGCTTTCTCATCTTCTCTTCAAGCTGCTCAAGTTTATAAATCAGCCCTGGAACTTCCGGATTATTATTCTGTAACCATTTCACTTTTTCACACTGAATCCACCTCAAGATTATCACTGAATTATCTTTGATCATCTGAATCCAGTCAGCGCCAAATATCAACCTTCTGCTTAATCCGTTCTCGCTCCCAAAAGTATACGGCAATAAAATATTCGTCTCATTCAGCTTATTATAATAGGCCATCATCCTGCCCGCACTGCTGTCCAAACTGATTTTCTCGCCAAACTTATTCGCGAACCCGGATAGTGCCTTGTATGGTACATTCAGTGTCAGAGCCTGTTTTTCGACATGAAGTTGTTTATTAAATTGTTTGATGGCATTCTTAATTTCTACGCTGGAAGCATTCGCTGGCAGTTCACTCAGATTTTTCAACTTTGTTACAGCTTTTTCCAGATTATCTTTGACTCCTGCATCACCCCAAATGCCACTTAGATGAATATGGTACTCTACCACTGAATACCATGCATTTGCAATCATCTCATCAATAACTTCATCATAAGATACTTCCGTCCTGCCCAACAATATAAGCTGTACAATCGCTTCCAGCCAGTAGAATTTATAACAGTAGGACGGATCCTTCATCATTTTCTCAAACCCTTTTATATCCAATTTATTATAGTAATGCTTATCAACTGTTAACTGCATCCTTCATTCCCATCCCAAAATATCTTCTGTTCAAAACCGCCACGCTTTTGTCTCTTTTCCTCCCGCACAGCCATCAGTTCCTCCACAGAATGCCCGCGAGCCTCACAGATTGCCAAAAGCACCTCCAGCACATCCGCCATCTCTTCAATGGACTTATCCGTCTGATACTCCGCGACTTCCTCATTCAGTTTCCTGTCAAGTTCCGCAAGGTACTCTTCCTGCTCCAAAATCCTTGTGATGGGTTTCTTTCCTGCGGCAGTTATGATCTGCGGAATTTTGTCACGAACCAGCTTCCCCTGACTCATTCATTCTCACCATCCTGTTTTGTTTCTATTATCCTAAATTTATCATATATTACATTTTTATACAATCTTTTTGGGCGCTATAGGTTCCTAAACCCAACATACATTGCCGAGCGTTCCGGATTAAATCCCTTTGAAAACCCACCTCATAAACTTCCGCTCTCACACATCACCTTCTCCCTTACACACATCAACGCAAACCCCAGCAGATTCTGTCCCTGCCACTCATGCAAGTCAAACCGCCTGTCATCTTTCATAGAAAGGCCGATCCCCCATATCTTATCCTGCACTGCACACTCTGCCAAAACATGATTTTTCGTTGCCAGAAGTTTCTGTTTCAATTCTTCATTTTGCCGAAACTTTTCCAATAATCCCTGATACACAACCACCTGCCGCATGCCATTCCATATCACATCCTCATAATTTTTCACAGAACGTCCCAATGCCTTGATTTTCCCAACGTCAGATGTTTTCAATATCTCTTCCGCAATATCCATATCCTGAAAAAGAACTGCTTTTTGATACATGATATACTGCTCCATGGAAGAAAACTGAATATTCCCCACACTAAAATCTGCCATAAACCAGTTACTCAGATATCCGTTTGCCTCCTCCGGATTATGAAAACATATTACCTTCCTCATGATAGCAATCTCCTTTCCAATTCTCTTTTCTACCTGTAAAAAACATCTTAGCGGCTCCCAGTTCCCGCCCCACAAACCGTTCCGCAAACTCTATGATTTTCTTAACCTCATCATACCGCCCCTTCATACACCAATAATCTCCCGAAACACCCGATTCAACGCCGACCAATCCTTATTATGATCGTCCTCCAGATGATCTGCTATCTCTTTTTGCCGTGCCGTCTCAGTCTCGATAAATGTCCTGATAACCGGCATCTGTGGATTCTCTTCTTTTTCTGTGGTACGCTTCTTTATCTCCAGAAGTTCCGCTATCGCTGCCCTAAGTTCCTGCGGCATCTCCATCTGCAACAGTTTATCAAACAGAACCGGCGGTGCCTTGTGGTATGTTTCAATATACCGTGCCGCCAGCAAGGGACGAAGGGCATAAAAGTACTTTTTATACCGCACCGTATCTCCCAACAGATATGTCTGAAGCGTGCTGTTCGCTGTCCCGTAATAATGATAGACCGCCGATTTCTCAGAAAAATACAGATTCGATACCTCCTGCACTTTCTTCCAATCCTCTGTGGTACGGTATACAATCGGAGAACCGCTCCATTCAAACAGGGTCGCATTGCCTCTGGCAAACTGTCTCAGCGCTTTCTTGGTATCCCAGCCGTTAATATCAAGCACCTCATCCAGCTGCCACTCGATCACGTCTCTTGGCTCCATCAACTGCAAATATTGCTCCATGGGCCTGGCATAGATGAATCTCACATCGTAATCGCTATCCGGTGATGCGAAGCCCCAGGCCCGGCTGCCGGATTCCACGGCATGCAGGATACGAACGCCTTCTTTTTCCTCAATCTCATCCAGTTTTTCATGAATAATCGCTTCTATATTTTTCATGGCAATCCCCACTCTTCATTTCTTTTGCGATGGCTGTACTATTCTCCTGCCACAGCATATCTGTTGACACGTTCCACAAACTTTTCCACGCTTACCATATCCGGGTTATCCGGAAGTCTTGTGCTGCGCGCCGCCTCGTCCAGTCTGCGTTCGTACTCCTCAAGCAGTTCATAAAACGCCGGCGCAAAGGTGCCGTCCGGTTCCCTATACTCTCCCCTGCGGATGGCAAGCAGGACAGGGAGATTATCTTTTCGATGTGTAATGATCTCTCCCTTTTCCAGGATATCAATAGCCATCATAAAGAGCCGGATCAGGTGCATGGCATGTTTATTCAGATGATTATCGTCTTTCTTTTTGTTCCGTTTCCCAATCTTATCGTACTCCCGCACTACAGTCCGCATGGTACCCCACAGATCCGTATAGTCCCGCAGGGGAAAGTGCTGATATTCCGCATCCACATAGATTTCCGTATCCAGTTCCGGATTTTGGGCCTTGTCAATATAGAGTCTGATGCTTCCGCTTTCTTTTCCCGCGTGTCTTCTATTGAAATCATCCAGCGCGTTGTTTACCGATTTCAGGATATGTTTTTCCTTCTCACTCTGTGGGAGGCTGTCCCTGGCGATGGCATTTTGCAGGCGGCGCAGCTGTGCGTCCGCATATCCGCCAAAGGATTTGATGGCCCGCTTGGACAGGAAGAGTGTGCGGTTATCAAGCAGTTCCTGCCCCAGGTCTGATTTAATCAGATATTGTTCTTCCTCCAACCCCAGCATCTCACAGGTATTGGGATTACAATCCAGAAGCAGTTTCACCAGCTTATTAAAACCGTAAATAACAGTATCCGTATTATCATCCTCATATTGCTCAAATTTAGTAAGTCCGATCAGATCCGAGGGCAGCTGCAGGGTGACGCCGCGAAAATCAATATCACTATCCTCACTGTTTGTCCCGTAGGCATAGCTTCCGCCTATGCCAAGGAGCATTATCTTTTTCCCCAGCCGCTCGTGTTCTCTGATAAAATCGTATTGTGTTGACTTTAAAAGTTCCCTGAAATCCATATTCACCAACTCCCATTCACCAATTTCCGCCGCTCCTAAATCACCCAAACCGGCACAACATAATTCTCCCGATCAATCGCCCCCAATCCAGGCTTCATACAAATAACAGCCCCTTTAGAGCGCTTAACAGATGATCTATCCAGCAGTTCAAACACCTTCACCAGTTCCGTTCCCGGGTTCGAAGTCTTTTTAATCTCCATGGGATTAAGCACCCCGTCATGTTCCAGTATGACGTCAATCTCCTTGGCATCTTTATCCCGATAATAATACAGATAGGGCTCTCTTCCACAGTTTAAATAGGTCTTCCTGATCTCAGCGACCACATAGTTTTCTAAAACTGCGCCATTCATCGCGCCGCTCTCCAGTGTCTGTGCACTGCTCCATTTCGTCAGGTAACAGACCAGTCCCGTATCATAGAAATATAGCTTAGGTGTTTTGACAAGGCGTTTTAACATGTTGTTGGAGTACGGATGCAGATAGAATATGATGCCCAGCATTTCCAAAATGCCCAGCCAGTTTTTGGCCTGCACCTGGTTGATATCCGCATCTCTCGCAACTTCCGCAATGTTGAGCATTTGGCTGCATCTGGCCGCCACAGCTGTTATAAAGCGCAAAAATTTCAGCGAATCAATGGCATTTGACATCTCCCGCACATCTCTCTCTATATAAGTACTCAAATAGCTTCTGTAAAAAATCTGGCTATTGTTTATTGCCCCGCTTACAACCGCCGGCATGGAACCTCTGTAAATCCATTCAAAAACTTCCCTGACATCCGCCTCTTTCCTGCTCTCTTTTCTTACCGATAATGCCTCCATATCAATGGTAAAGGGTTCCATTATCCCACCGCAGATTTCTGCCTGTGATAAAGTAGTCAGAGATAATACCGCTACTCTTCCGGCCAAGGACTCCTGTACTCCTTCCATCAATTTAAATATCTGGGAACCGGTAAGCCAAAATGCCCCCGGCTCATGTGTTTTGTCTACCTGTATTTTGATATAGGGAAACAGTTCCGGGGCATATTGAATCTCATCAATGAGTATCGGTGGTTTATGCAGCTGTAAAAACAGTTCCGGATCCGTCTTCGCGATATTTCTCTCATTCAGATCGTCCAGCGTAACGTAGCCTCTGTCTGTACCTTGCATTAGTTTTTGAAGCATTGTTGTCTTTCCAACCTGTCTCGGTCCTGTCACCAGAACGACCGGATATTCTTTTGTTACCTGATCCACTATATTTTCCAAATTCCTTTTAATATATTTCATCTCTTCCTCCATTCTGAAGCGTTTATTTGATATGGAAATGCAATTCTATTTTCGGCTATTATTTAATCTAATTATATTTTAGCCGAACTCTCTTCAAAAAACAAGCACATACAGACTAATCATCGTAATACCCATCAGCCGATATGTGCTTATCAAATATACTCTATTTTTCCTGGCCTTCCTGTTCCAGCGCCTCATCCAGCCACTCCACAAGCTGTAAGTCCACTTTGCCTTTCTTCGCCATATCCTTTAAGATCTGAATCGCCTTTTCCCTTGAAATTGGCTGTTTATAAGGCCTGTCCGTGGCCACCAGAGCATCATAGATATCCACCACCGTCAGAAGTCTTGTCTCCAGATCAAGTTCATCACCCTTCAGCTTATTGGGATACCCGCTGCCATCCATATACTCATGATGAGCGCCCACCCATTTGGGCACCATGGAGAATCCTTTATAGAACTGCACTTTATCCAGAATCCTGGAAGTCATGACCACGTGGTTCTCCATCTCCTTGCGCTCCTGCACTGTCAGGGTACCGCTTCGAATACTCAGGCATTCCTCTTCCCGCTTTGTCAGGTAGGGAAGCACCGTGCCATCCTCACCTACATGCTGTTTCCCGGCAAGTCGTTTGATGCGTTCGCAATCCTCATCACTCACACGATCGATCACATCAATCTCATGGATAAACGCAAGTTCGGCTTCCAAATCCGTTACGGCCGTCTCGTATTCTTCCCGGGTTATCCTGCCCCGCAGCATATCGATCTCATACAAAGCCTTAAGCAGTGCAAACCTGTCATCTACCTTCTCTATTTCCGTATCCAGTCTGGTGGCTTTATTCATAATGCTTAAAGGCACCACCATCTTGCCGATATCATGTATGAGCGCTGCCAGCATCAACTGCTCTTTTCTGGCAGAGTCAAATGTCTTTTCGGATTTTCCCTCTTTATGTAATTCTGTAATATAATCTGCCAACAGGCTGGCATATTTTTCTACATTCCTTGTGTGCAGGGCATTATACGGCGTTCTCTCTTCCAGCGCCGTTGTGAGCGCTTCCACAAAAGAATAGATCTGTGTCTTTAGCGCTTCCACATAAGATAGATTCGTCAGTTCAATCGCAGCGATGGCGCCCAGCGCACGGATAATGATCTCATACTCTTCATTGAAGGCAATCACTTTGCCTTTCTTATCCATGGCGTTGATCAGCTGCAAGACCCCGATCAGTTCATTCTCATTATTCGCCAGAGGCACCACCAGCTGAGATTGTGTGCGATACCCGGTCAGGCTGTCATACTGCCTGGGCCCGGAAAAGTCAAACTGACTGCTGGCATACACATCCGGTATATTCACGACTTCCTGATGAATCGCCGCATAAGAACACACATTTTCCTCTTTCATAGGCACCGGCGGCAGATCGATCACTTCGCCGTCCAATCCTCTGCTGATTCCCTTGGAAAGTGTCTTCATAAACTTAAAATGCAATTCATCATTCTCATATAGATACAGGGTGCTTGCATCGCAGTTGGTAATCTCCATCCCCTTATCCAGAATGGTCATCAACAGACGATTTCTGTCCTTTTCTGTGGAGAGGCGTATGCCTATATCCATTATCTTTTCAAAATCTTTGTATTGCAGATGCATCCTATTCTTCCCTCTCTCTTTCCATCGGATATATTCCGTGGCGCTTCATGTACTGAAGCGATTCTCTCTGTGCCTCATAACCATTTACTTCTACCAACACCGGCGCTTCTATCCGATTCTGTCTGATCAAATCGTCAAATTCCTGCCAGTCCAGCGCTCCGGCACCCACCGCCAGATGCAGGTCATTTTGCAGATCGTTGTCATTGATGTGTATGTGGCGGATATACGGGGCAAGCGTCTCAATCCACTCCCGTCCCGAATGCCCGAAAAGCATGGCGTGGGCATAATCCAGACAGACTCCGAAATTCTCGACATCCCGCATCTTCTCCGCCAGCCCTGCCAGGATATCCGGCGCCTCATCAAACATATTCTCCATATAAATCTGCTGTGCCGGGTATTGCTGTGCAATCTCTGTAAAGAACGCTACGTTTCTGTCACGCCAGTTACGCAGATAATTTGCTGCCCGAAACCCGGCCAGGCGTCCCGTATGGAACACAACGCCCTTCAGCCCCATACGCTTCGCAATCTCCATGGACTGCCGGATCCGCAGCATGGACGCATCCCTGATCAGGGGATCATCGCTGTGGATCGTCACATCTAAGAATGCGCCGTGCATGGTATCTGTGGAAAATAAGTTTTGAGAAAATCGATTCTCCGAAAAATCATCTTTCGCGAAATCATTTTGCGAACATCCATTTCTATATTTTCTATATCCTGAGATGATTTCTTCCTGCTTCTCCATATCATCCATGACTTCCGCTATATAAAAATCATTATATTCAAATGCGCATCCGTACTCTGCTGCCAGAGCGCACATCCGCTCCATATCCTTCCTGTCGGGAACCAAATACAGCTTACTCATTTTTCCTCCATTACTAATCCTGCTTATTAAATCTGATTATTCTTCAGAAATTTTACGTAACTTTTTATCTTCCTGTTACGCCTTTTTTACATTATCTACCTGATAGACAAAAACACCCTTGCTCTTTCCTTTCAGAGGAATCTCTCCGATGGGCGTCACAGTCACTCTGTCCTTTACCGCCTCATAAACCTCTCTGCTAATCAGGATCTGACCAGGGTGGGCATTACTCTCCAGTCTGGCGGCCGTATTGACAGTATCACCGATAGCTGTATAATCCATTCGGAAATCACAGCCGATATTTCCCACAACGGCATTGCCGCAGTTGACGCCAATCCCGAAGGAAACACTCTTGCCATATCTTTGACGAAACTTCTCGGCAATCGCTTCCGCTCCTGCCTGCATATCCCATGCGGTGGCAACCGCCCGGAAGATATAATCATCCAGATCGAAGGGCGCATTGAAGACCGCCATGGTCGCGTCTCCCACAAACTTATCCAGGGTTCCCCCATTATCAAAAATAGCCTGCGTGGTAAGTCCCAGATACTCATTCAAGATCTCCACCACTTCCTCCGGCTTTAAGCTTTCCGACATTGTGGTAAAGCCGCGGATATCCACAAACAACACTGCAATATGGCGGTTCTCACCACCAATCACCAGTTCAAAATCCCTGTCCTTGCTGATCTTATCCACCACCTGGGGCGCAACATACTGTTTAAAGACGTTAATCACCCGCCGTCTGCGCATGATTTCCGCCAGATATCTGCGCACCATCTGCACCAGATAGATTACGATCAGGCAGACCGGCCAAAGGATGGTCGGAATAATCCATCCGTTCCCATACATTACTTTTACAAAGACCAGATCAAGCACCATCAGCACTGCCAGCAGAATCGAGGAATACAGCATCCTTATTTTTTCACTGCAAATATAGAATACGCCGCACAGAAGCGCCGCCGCCAGCGCATAAGCAAACGGTGGTATCGGAAGCTGTGTCTTTCCTTCCAGCAATGCCTCTATAATGTTGGCATGAATCTCCACCCCGTACATCTGACTGTTGTGAGCGATAGCCGGCATATAAGCGTCCTGCATCCCCACCGCATAAGCGCCCACCAGCACTACTGCATCCTGAAAGATTGCCGGATCCACCGTGCCGTCCAGCACATCTGCCATAGAGACCACGCTGTAGCCTCCTGCCTTAGCGGAGTAGGTAAAATAAAACCGGTTATTTCTTCCATAGGTAGCCGGAAATACTGCTTCCTCTCCCCGGCTTTCCTGATAGATTTTATAGACCTGAGAAGAAAGGCTGTACTCCCTTACCCCTTCATGATCCAGATAGGCCATAGCCTGCCGCACATAACCGTCCGTATCCACAAAAGTATTGGCGAATCCAAGCATCACCTGACTTTTTAAACTGTCATAAGGTTCGATCACATAATCCACATGATAGGGATTATAGACAACTTTTCCGTCCGCTCCTTTTTCGGGCTGTTCTTTGAAAGAAAAACTCATGGCCGCCACAACATTGCCCGCTTCTCCACAGACACTGGCAAAATAATCGTCCGCCTCCTTATCAGCCTCTTCACTGTAGATCACATCGAATCCGATCACCGCCGGACGCCCCTTGCCCGTACCGTTTAATAAAGATACAAGCCGGGCCGGGATCTCCCTGCTCCAGGTGTTAACCGGGCCATATTGTTCCAGCGTCTTATCGTCAATCCCTATGATATAAATTTTCTTGTTGGTAACACTCTCCCTCTGGTTCAGCCTGTCGGATATTCCCATATCCAGGAAGCCCGCCGTGCCAAAATACAAAAAAGCCAGAGAAGCCAGAATAACGGCGGCAGTAACCGCCGCCGTTTTCATTTTACTCAGATATTTCATCTCGTTTATCTAATGCCCTTCCTACTTCCAGGATATTGTCGTATTAGCCTCAATCTTGGTTGTAAAATCAAAATCCCACTCGCCGCTCTGCGCCGGCATAAGCACAGGCGCTGAGACCGTTTCTCCGACTAATACTGTCTGCGTTGCAAATGTCTTGCCCTGATACACAAAGGTCACTGTGTAAGTCACCGGCTTCGAAGGTTTATCGTGATCCGGTTTATCCTTATCCGGCTTGTCATGATCAGATCTGTCATCGTCCGAATCATCATCGGATTCATCATCCGCTGAATCGTTTCCATTATTATCTTCCTGAACGTCTCCGCCCTCTGCATTATTGTTCTCAACGTTACTGTTATTTACCGGTACCACTGCCTTTGGCGGTGTATTCGGCATAACCTGCGGCTGTGGCAACGGCTGTTCTGCCGGCTGCTTCGCTGTGGAAGCATCCTGCCCGTTTTCAGCGGATTGTGCCGTAACCTTCTTTCCTGTATCCGCCTTCGCCTGCATCTGCACATCTGCCTTCTCTTCCGCAGCATCCTTAGCGGCAGTTTCCACTGTCTCCGACTGCTCTGCCTGTTCCGTCTGCGGTGCCTCACTCTCTGACGCTTCACTGACATCCGCCTTTTCAGAAGCCAACTGTGTCAGTTCCTCCAGCGCTATCCCCGTCATGGACTGTCCGTTCTCCGCCATGCTGATCAGATTCTCAATCGCCTGCCCGGGAAGTTCCTCATAGGCAATATCCTTCACTTCCCCCATCGTTCCATCTTGATATACCGTCACTTCACTGCCTGCCGGAACCAGGATTTCTTCTCCATAAGTGCCATCCGGCAGAATGGGCTTTGTTCCCACTTTGCCCTGGAAACAGCAAAGCTTCGTATTCTGATCGCCATTCTCATCCACATACAGTTCCACTCGATAGATCGTCCCGCGGACTGCCATCACGGAATTGGGTGTGGAAGTCTCATATTGGGATCCCTCGCTCAAAGGATGCTGAATCTCATTGGTAATAGCCCCCTGCTCCAGACAGATCTTCGTCTTGGAATCGGCATCCGTCCCTTCCGCCTCCACGGAAAAGACTGTATCCGCCTCCGCCATCACATATTTATCGTCATCCAATTTCATGCGCATACTGGACTGCGCCGCCACGCTGACACGGTCACCGGACTCCAGATACAGATTCTCCGCCGCATCCATGGAACCCACAGTCTCCCGTTCGATCACAGCGCTTCCTTCCACATCGTAGACCATTATAGACCGGAAGGCTTCTTCTTTCTTTGATAAAAGTACGACAAGCGCCACAGCGATCACAGCCACCGCGGCACAAACACATATTATGATCTTCTTATATGACATCTGTTTAAGCATCACTCATCACGCCCCTCTTTCGGCTCACTGTTTTCACTGACTTCAATATTTCACAAAGGTATAATTACCATCTGAACCCACATAAAAGGTACTGCCGCCCTGATAGACCGATTTGTCACCTGACAGTTTCCATTTTCCTGCCGTAAGCTGATATTCCTTGCCTGACTTCAACGAATAAGTCCCGTTCTTTGAAATCACATCCGTCTCTTCTCCCGGGTTTTCCTCGAGTATGGTAATGCTGTAACTTATCGAATTTCCCGCCTTATCTTTGGCCTTGATCACACAGGAGGTACCATTTGCCACCACCTTATAGCTTCCATCTGCTTCCGGAACCGCCGGCTGTTCATTAATCGTGACGCTTTCTAAATTGTCATCCTCCACCTGAAATACGGTGCCTTCCGGATAAGTCTTGCCATTCTCTACTCCTGTCACCTTGGGATCCACTGTGTCCACCACAACTCCGCCGGCCCAGGCGTAAGCAGTCTGGTTGTCCTCGCCCACTGCTTTCACATACAGGACATAATTTCCATCCTTTGTTGGTTCGATACTTGCGGGAGAAGACTGCCCATCTTTACCCCAATACAGGTCCTTCACCTGTTCTTCACTCTTTGTCTCCTCGTCTTTGCCCACATTCTCCAGACAGCAGAAAAGCGTTACTGTATTACCATCCTGGCTTGCCGATACATCATACAATGGCGCCCAACTATTCACATATTCAAACTCTATCTTACCGCCAAAGGTGTGTTGGGTTTTATCCTGTCCCTGCCTTTTAATAACAATCACCGGCACCGCCACACTCTCCGGAGATTCCGCTGCCTTCGCAGGCGCTTTCTGTATGGTTTCCGGAATCATCTCCTCACTGCCGTCCTCATCAGCATCCGCCTCATCAACTTCATCTACGAACGCTTCATCCCCGACATCTCCGTCATCTGCATCGGTCCCATCCGCCAAAGTGTCATCCTTAGATAAATCAGCTTCGTCCTCCGGAACATTTTCTTCATCCGAAACATCCGCTCCATCTGCCACTTCACCATCCAGAATAACATCTTCCTCCGTATCCTGAACAGTCTCTGCATCCTGCTCCGCCGCCAGCATCGTACTCACAGGTATCGCACACCCAAGCAGTACCGCCAGACCCAGAGCCGCCATCCTTTTCCAATTCCTGTACATATTCCACCGCCTCCAGTTCTTACACTTGAAACTCAAAACGCCCTTATGATACACACATACTTTTAAATATATATCGCCTTTTCTATCATAATATTTTACACGTAACCCATAATTTGGTCAATAATTTACCATTCTGAATTTTATGGTTTTATAAACTTTTGCCTCAGTTTTACATTCCAACATTCCTTAATAAAAAATCCATCAACTTTACTATCTTAATTCCATCTTGCGTCACAGGATAATCGCATTCCCATGCCAGAACTACCTTTTCGTAGTTATCTCGGATTTTCCTGAGCGGAGCCAGTTCCCTCTGCCTTGTTGACGGCTCATTCATGGACTCAGTCACTTGAAAATAAATCTTTTCCTTCGCATTTGTCGCTATAAAATCTATCTCCTGATCTCCAATCTTACCAATTGCTACATCATACCCCCTTCTTAGAAGTTCGAAATAAACTATATTTTCAATGCAATGTCCTGTATCCGCATTACGAACTCCCAACAGATAATTCCGAAGCCCCATATCGACAATATAATATTTTCCCAGTGTTCTTAAATACTCCTTCCCTTTAATATCAAATCTCTTGATTTCATAGAAAATAAAAGATTCCAGCAAAGCGCCCACATATGCCTGTAATGTCTGTACTGCCGGTCTTCCATTTCTTTTATCAATATCAATCAGCTTCTCATTCACCAAAGCATTTCCAATAGAAGTGATGGATGTATTGTTGCCGATGTTATCTGCCAGGAACATAATAATCTTTCTAAGCAATTCCGCATCCGTTATCTGCCTTTGACCACGCCTTCGTTCTCTTTCCAGAATATCCCGTATCACCACTGTTGAATAAATACCATCTAAGAGCGCAAAGACTTTATCCATATCCAGCCCAATATCTACAATTCCAGGCATACCGCCAAATTTCATATAAGCCGCAAAGAGTTCTCTCAGATCATAATTTTCACCATCCGCATCGTAAATGCGCCAGCGTTTCTCTCCGTCAGGGCCCTTTTTTTCCTTTATTGCATATCCATGAAAATCAAGGAACTCCCGAAAAGACAAAGGCAGCATTTTAATCTCAACATAACGGCCCGATAAATAGGTTGCATATTCAGAAGATAATAGATATGCGTTAGAACCTGTCACGTAGATATCGCAGTCAAAATCTACTCTGAAAGAATTAATGGCATCCTGCCAGTCTGTAATGCGCTGAATTTCATCAAAAAATAAATAGGCTCTTTTATTATTCGGTAACTGTCCTTTGACATACTGATACAATTCTGTCACAGACATTTTCTGATATTCCATGGATTCAAAATTCATCTGTATAATCTGATCTTGTTTCACTCCATTTTCTTTCAAATGCCGAACCATTAAATTCATCAGACTGGACTTGCCGCAACGCCGGATTCCGGTAATTACCTTTACTATCTCCGTATCTTTAAAAGCAATTAGCTTATTTAGATAAAGGTCTCTGTTTTTCAATTGTACTTCCCGTTTCAGCATAGTACCACCTCCAAAGCAAGCGTAACACAAACTTTTTATTTTTTCAAGTTTGTGTTACGAATGTTATAAACTTTACGATTTAGTTATCTTTATCATAATAAAATCTAATTGAATCATTATGACCAAAATGTCAAAAACATTCAACGTAAAACGACATATAATTATCCTGCTACTTCCTTTCCGCCACAAACAACCTCGCCATCACCGGCTTCTCAAAAGTAACCGTCAGCACATCATCCTCCAACACAAAGCTGACCGGCTCCTTCTTTGGATACATACAGGACACCTTCACCCCGTCTTTCGCAAAAGGCAGACTTCCAAGCGGTATAGACAGTGTGGTATCCGAACATAAGGTTCCGGCTTTGATCCGTCTGTCATTGTTCTTCCCTTCCATCTGCCGCTTCCACACCGCCAGATAGGCTCTGTCTTCTGTCTGTAAGCCGCCGCAGACCCACAGATCCTCATTGTCCGTCACGTCCAAAGGCAAAAACGGCACCGCCTTTTTAATCTCTCCGCGCATCTTTTTATAACAGGCAATTCCCTCTTTCACCAGTTCTGTCCGCTCCGCGGGAAGTTCTGCCAGATGGCCGCTCTGATGAACCCGGCCAAGCATGGCATTTACCATGTTATAGATGACTTCCTCCTTGTCTCCCTGCCGCATGGGATAAGACCACACCGCCGCCTGCTCCGGTGTCACTCCGGCTCCGGCATTAGCCGCAATGGTGGCATAGTTGCGGTAATCTTCCTGATCGGAAGTGGACTGGATACTGTAGCGGGAAAGTAGGGCATAGTCAATCCGCAGGCCGCCGCTGGAGCAGTTCTCGATCACCAGATCCGGATATCTTCTGAATACATCGTCCAGCCATGCCAGATATGCCTTCTCATGTTCCAGCAGTCCCTGACCCACACTCTCGGCTCCCAGTTCTGTGCCGATGCCCGGCTCGATATTATAATCCATCTTGATATAGCCCACGCCGTATTCATTCACCACCCTGT
>CAMNXA010000038.1 GCA_946566685.1 uncultured Lachnospiraceae bacterium | reverse complement strand
TGACCTATCAGACTAAGGAAGCTGAGAGGGAGAAGGAGCAACGTGAAAATCGGGCATATGTGCAGGACACTTTTGGGTGTCTGTTTAAAGAGTCTGTGTCCTGGGCCGACTGTATTCTGATCGGGCCAGGTATCGGACAGGGAAAGATGGCAAACAAACTGCTTGCCTATTGTATAGAAGAAAACGATCTGCCGTTGGTGATTGATGCAGACGGATTGAATCTGCTGGCACAAGATCAAAAGTTGCAGGCAAAGATAGCCGGCCGGGGCGGAGAGGTCATCCTCACGCCGCATCTGGGAGAGTTTGGGCGTCTGTATGGCTGTGATACGCAGACTTGTAAAGAACATCTGACACAATATCCGCGTCTGCTTGCTGAAAGACTGGGATGTACCATAGTCTGTAAGGATGCCAGGACGGTAGTGGCAAAAGAGCGCGGAGCAAGTTATCTTAATACAACAGGGAATGCAGGGATGGCTACTGCCGGAAGCGGGGACGTCCTGGCGGGTATGATAGCGGGGCTGACAGCCCAGGGGCTCTCCGGCTGGGAGGCGGCAGTGGCGGGCACATATCTCCACGGTCTTTCCGGCGATATGGCTGCTGAAGCTATGAGCCAGGAAGCCATGACGGCAGCGGATATCATCGCACAGATTCCGGCGGCGATTAAGGCCTGCCGGCAGGGGGAGACATCTTCGGCCGGACAGAGAGAAGAAGTGTCATAGAGGTAAATATCAGATGCTTCGGGATGGAGGAAGCTATGTTGGAGAACTATCAGAGAGTGTATGCGGCGGTTGATCTTGACGCGGTTCTTTATAATATGGAGCAGATGCATCAGAATCTTTCGCCGGAAACAAAAATGATTGCGGTCATCAAGACCGATGGCTACGGGCATGGCGCGGTGCCTATTGGCAGGGAACTGGAAAGCCTTTCGTATGTGGCCGGTTATGCGACTGCCACGGCGGAGGAAGCCTTTATCCTCAGAAATGCCGGCCTGAAGAAACCAATCCTGATATTGGGCTATACTTTTCCTTACTGTTATGAACAATTGATACGGCAGGAGATACGGCCGGCAGTGTTTCGCATGGACAGTGCAGCGGAACTGGCAGCCTGTGCCCGGCAAACAGGCGTTACTGCCCGCGTTCATGTGAAAGTGGATACAGGCATGACGAGGGTGGGCATCCGGCCGGATGCGAGCGGCATTGATTTTATGGATAAACTTCTGCAAATGGAAGGGATTGCGGTAGAGGGAATCTTTACCCATTTTGCAAGAGCGGATGAGACGGATAAGGCATCTGCCAGAAAACAGCTTGCACAGTTTCTTGCCTTTGTGGGGCAGATAGAGGATAAACTGGGGTATCAGGTTCCAATCAGACATTGTTCTAACAGTGCAGGCATTGTAGAACTTCGGGAGGCAAATCTGGATGCTGTCCGAGCCGGCATCACTCTCTATGGACTCTGGCCCTCTACGGAGGTTTCCCGGGAGATTGTTTCCCTTCGGCCGGTACTTTCTTTAAAGAGCCATATCGTTTATATCAAAGAAGTGGAGGCCGGTGTGCCGGTCAGCTATGGCGGCACTTATGTGACCAGGGGAAAAACTCTTATAGCCACCATACCGGTGGGGTATGGGGACGGCTATCCCAGAAGCCTTTCAGGAAAGGGATATGTATTGATCCGGGGGAAGCGGGCTCCGATTCTTGGCAGGGTCTGCATGGATCAGTTCATGGTGGACGTCAGCCAGATACCGGATGTGTCACAGGGCGATGAGGTGACGATGATCGGCAGAGAGGGGGAGGAAGAGATTACCATGGAACGGCTCGGCGATCTCTCCGGCAGATTCAATTATGAACTGGCCTGTAACTTGGGCAAACGAATCCCCCGGGTATATCTGAAGGAAGGTAAGATTGTGGAAACAAAAGATTATTACAATGGGTAGGGGAATTCCAACGGAATTTACGCCGTGAATACACTCTGGAGAAACTGGCAATACTATTGCTGGAAATCTTATGGATTGCTAGATTGATCAAAGGAAGTGTATGGTAATGAAAAGAGGAGATATTTATTATGCAGACTTAAGGCCGGTGATCGGTTCCGAACAGGGCGGCGTTCGTCCGGTGCTCATAATACAGAATGATGTGGGTAATAAACACAGTCCGACAGTAATCTGTGCGGCGATCACATCTAAAATGAATAAGGCGAAGCTGCCGACACACATAGAACTGAATGCCAGCAAATATGATATGGTCAAAGATTCTGTCATCTTGCTGGAACAGCTGCGCACGATTGACAAACAGCGACTGAAGGACAGAGTCTGTCATTTGGATCATGATATTATGAAAGCGGTCAATGAAGGACTGATGATCAGCCTGGAACTGGGTACATAGGACGGCTGAGATTTGACACGTATGACAATCCTTGCTATATTGGTATAGGAAATTCCTCCGCCTGGCGGAGCAGATTACTTTTGGAAAAGAGGGAAAAACATTTTATGGAAGACGGTGCCTCGGGCAGTAACAGTATTTTATGGTTTCTGGTTATGCTCCTTTTGGAAATGATATTTTATGGTTTCAGTTCCGCCATGCAGAACCGGAAGGTGATTGAGAAGGAGGATAACGGCGACAGCGAAGAATCGGTACAGACAGGAACAAATCCCAAGCGGCAGCGAAGGCTTACTTACATGCTGGATCACCATGCAAGGTATGCTACCGCCACACAGCTTGGCGTGGTGACGATCAATCTTTTACTGGGGGCGTTCATTTTATACCGCCTGAACAATTATTTTACATTTATCATATCCAGACAGATGACGGCGCGGACAATGGGACTTTTGGTCTGGCAGAGCCGGTTGTTAGCCGGAATAACGGCTGTGGCTGCAACAGTCTTTCTCCTGTACATAATTATGACCATCGGCGTGATGGTGCCAAAGAAAGCCGCGGCAAAATACCCGGACAGGTGGATTGCTTTTCTGATAACGCCTTTTTATTACTATGTGCGGATTGTAGCTCCTTTTTGTGCACTTGTCTCTGTGAGCGCCAGGGCGCTTCTTAAGCTGTTAGGCGTGCGGGATGCAGATAACAGGGAGGATGTGACGGAGGAGGAGATTCTCACCATGGTCAATGTGGGGCATGAACAGGGAATCTTACATGCAAGCGAGGCGGAGATGATCAATAATATCTTTGAGTATGGGGATAAGGAAGCCAAAGATATCATGATCAATCGGAATAATCTGATCGCCATCGACTGTACCATGACATTACAGGATGCGGCAGCTTTTATTGTGGAAGCACATAACAGCCGGTTCCCGGTCTATGACGGGACGATCGATCACATTGTGGGAATCCTGCATTTGAAAGATGTTATGCGTATGCAGATGAACGAGAAGATGAAGAGCAGACCGATTGGCAAGATTAAGGGACTTCTCAGGGAGCCTCGTTTTATCACCGAGAAGCGCAAGATCAACGATCTGTTCCAGGTCATGCAGAAAGAAAAGATCCAGATGGTCATTGTCATCGATGAGTATGGGCAGACGGCAGGGCTGGTGGCGCTTGAGGATATCCTGGAGGAGATTGTTGGCAATATCCAGGATGAGTATGATGTGGATGCCACCTATATTAAGGAAAGCGGCACGGACAAATATGTGATTCAGGGCATGATGCCTCTGGAGGAACTGGAAGAAAAGTTGCAGATCAGTTTTGAGGATGAGCCTTTTGACACGGTGAATGGGTTTGTCATCTCAAGACTGGAACATATCCCTGAGGAGGGCGAGGACTTTGAGTTTACCTATGCAGGCTATACCTTCCGGATCCTGGAAGTAAAAGAGCATATGATTCAGAGTGTGCTTGCCAGAAAAGAGGTGGATGAGCCTCTTTTGGCGGAGCAGGCCGAAGTTGAACAAAAGAAGAAAAAATGATATGATAGGAAGTCGGAAGAAAGGACGGTAGAGAAATGTCAGGACATTCAAAATTTGCGAATATTAAGCACAAGAAAGAAAAAAATGATGCGGCGAAGGGTAAAATATTTACCATCATCGGCAGAGAGATTGCCGTTGCGGTGAAAGAAGGCGGGCCAGATCCGGCCAATAATTTCAAACTGGCGCAGGTAATTGCCAAGGCAAAGGCCAATAATATGCCCAATGACACCATTGACAGAGGCATCAAGAAAGCTGCCGGGGAAGGCGGCAATGTCAATTATAAGTATGTAACCTATGAGGGATACGGGCCAAATGGTATTGCCATTATCGTGGACGCGCTGACAGACAATACCAATCGTACCGCCGCCAATGTGAGAAGCGCCTTTACTAAGGGGCAGGGCAGCATCGGCACCCAGGGATGCGTATCCTTTATGTTCGATAAAAAGGGACTCCTTATCATCGACAAAGAAGAGTGTGAAATGGAGGCCGATGATTTGATGATGACAGCGCTGGATGCGGGAGCGGAAGATTTCCAGGAGGAAGAGGACAGTTACGAGATCTATACGGATCCTGATCAGTGGAGTGAGGTGGATGCGGCCTTAAAGGAAGCGGGCATTACGCCCATTTCTTCGGAAGTGACGATGATTCCCCAGAACTGGGTGGAACTTACCGATGAGACAGCGATCAAGAATTTGCAGCGCACATTGGATCTGTTGGACGAGGATGATGATGTGCAGGCAGTGTATCACAACTGGGACGAATAGTGTGAGAAGAACTTCTAATCACTCGCAGCAATGGCTGCTTCGCGAAGAAGTTCTAGGAGTTGCGTTGCAACGCCGTCTCGCACAAGAGAATGCCCAAAAACGGGCATTCTCCGTGAATGGAGGATTAGGATGAAAAAGGAAACGATTTGTATACAGTCAGGGTGGAAGCCGGGGAATGGAGAACCTCGTGTTCTGCCGATTTACCAGAGTACCACATTCAAATATGAGACTTCCGAGCAGATGGGGAGGCTCTTTGATCTGGAGGAGAGCGGTTATTTTTATACTAGGCTGCAAAATCCCACCAACGATTTTGTGGCTCTGAAGATCTGTGAATTGGAGGGCGGTGTGGCGGCCATGCTCACATCTTCCGGACAGGCCGCTAATTATTATGCGGTATTTAATATCTGTGAGGCGGGAGATCATGTGGTGATGTCCTCCACTGTATATGGCGGAACCTTCAACCTTCTGACCTGTACCATGAAAAAAATGGGGATTGCATGCACTGTGGTAGATCCGGATGCACCGGAAGAAGAACTGGCGAAGGCATTTCAGGAGAACACGAAGTGTGTGCTGGCGGAGACCATCGCCAATCCGGCGCTTGTGGTTCTGGATATCGAGAAGTTTGCCAGACTGGCCCATGACCATCAGGTACCGCTGATTGTCGATAATACCTTTGCAACGCCCATCAATTGTAATCCCTTTGTGTGGGGCGCGGATATCGTGACTCATTCCACCACCAAATATATGGACGGACATGCCATGGCTGTGGGCGGATGTATTGTGGATTCCGGTAATTTTGACTGGACGGCATATGCCGATAAATTCCCCGGGTTGTGTACACCGGATGAGTCTTATCACGGGATTACCTATACGGAGAAGTTTGGCAAAGCTGCCTATATCACGAAAGCAACTACGCAGTTGATGCGCGATCTGGGTTCGATCCAGTCCCCGCAGAATGCCTTTTTGTTAAATGTAGGGCTGGAGACATTGCATCTGCGCATGGAGCGGCATTGCTATAATGCATTAAAGTGCGCCGAATATCTGGAGAACCATGAGAAGGTTGCCTGGGTAAATTATCCGGGCCTTAAAGGAAACCGCTATTATGAACTGGCGCAGAAATATATGCCAAAGGGTACCTGCGGCGTGATCTCTTTTGGCTTAAAGGGCGGCAGGGAAGCCGCAGCAAAGATGATGGATCAGTTAAAGCTGGCGGCTATCGTAACCCATGTGGCAGATGCCAGAACCAGTGTCCTGCATCCGGCCAGCCATACACACAGACAGATGAATGATGCACAGCTGAAAGAGGCTGGGGTCGCACCGGATCTGATTCGTCTTTCGGTGGGACTCGAACATATCGATGATATTATCGGGGATCTGGAGCAGGCGCTTGCGAACATCGATTAGAAAAGGACGTAAGATATGACTTACCGTAAAACGTGGTTTAGCTATGTACTGTGGGTACTCTACGCAGGACTTTGCGTGATGATGCTGGCATCCCTATGCCAATGGTTTCTGTCTTATATGGGGATGTTTGTGCCGGTTTCTGTCTCGGTTGTGGGCGTATTTTTGATATTCCCACTGCTTTTGGGTACCTATGCGCTGCTGCGGGTGGTTTCCCGGAAAATCCGTACCAAATATACCATACAGGCCCATACCCTGGCAATGCTTGAGGCCTTTGTGGTGGCATTCTGTTTTATGTTTGGTACATTATACCGGCTCCGCGCAGCCCTGTTTTCCGATTTTGACTTTTATTTTCTGGACAGCATGGAAACGGAGTATTTTGAGCTGGCGATGGTCAGGGCAGGAGAAGGGATAGCGCCCATGACGCATGGCATGGGTTATCTGTATGTAGTCTGCCTGTCAGCCATCATGTCATTTCTGGGGAATAAAATAATATCCGTCATGTTTTTGCATGTCGTTTTACAGGTTGTATCCCTTGTTATAGGCTTTCTTGCGGTCAGGAAATCTGCGGGAAGGCTGCCTGCCTGTGTAACGCTTGTGTATCTGTCTTTTTCCGGCGCATATATAAGCCGGATTGGCGTGATAGATCCGGAATGTCTCTATTTCCTGTTCTATCTTCTGGGGATGTACCTGATTGTGAGCGCCGTAAAGAATTATTGCAGAAATTACTATACCAAAAGTTTTGCGGTATGGACTTTTATGATCCTGGGAATCGTGCTGGGCATCCTGATCTATCTGGATATCCGGTCTGTTACGCTGCTTTTCTTTCTGGTGGGGATTTTTACCGGCAAAAAGGAAGAAGATGAGGAACTTCCAGCGATTACAGCCGGGCAGAATATTCTGGTCTTTGGTGCGGTGGAGGTTTTCTGTGTGCTGGCCTTTTTTGGCTCCTTTTTGATAGATGCGCTGGGGTATGGCACAGAATATATGACGGAATTATCGGCATGGGGGAACTATTATCTGAGTGAGTTTTGGGGAAGCGTGCTTGCCTGCATGGATCAGTTTATGCGGGATTTTCCGTTTAATGTGCTGTTGATTGTGGCGGCATCCTTTTTGGCATTTGAGTTTAAGAGAAGCGGCAAAGAACAGAATTATATGCTGTGGATTCTTCTGTGTGTCTGTACGGCGCCAACGCCCATGACCGGATATGGTGTGCTCCCCTATGGAACGATTGCCCTGTTTATCTGGTGTGTGCTGGCAGGACTTGGCCTGCAAAACTGTATTATGGGGGACAGCGCCCAGGTGGTACAGGCAAAGATTGAAAAGATTAATGCCGAGGCAGAGGTGGAAGAGATTCAGAAGCCGCGGTTTATCGAAAATCCCCTGCCCCTTCCGAAAAAGCATGTTAAGCGGGAGATGGATTATGAGTATCCGGTGGCGGAAGAGGATATGAAGTTTGATATTGAAGTGGATGAGTCGGACGATTTTGATATTTAATTCAGATGCCGATATTTTAGAGGATTTTGAGAATAAGCATGTAATGTATATTTCAATAAAACAGTGGCAGACTAGTAGAGAATCACATAGTGGTTCTCTTTTTTTTAGCTTGCGAAGCAAATTACTTTTTATAATGGAGGGACAACATGGGAAATAATAACAACAATAAGGGAAAAGATTGTCATAGAAAAGGAAATGGGGACAGGGAGAAAGAGAAGAATCCGGAGGAAAAGAGAGAGAAGGAGAAGCAGAAAGACGAACGGATCGAGAATGTGGGACAGGTGACGCTGGATGAAAATAAGGAACATCACAAGATCCATCTGATCTCCATCATCGGAGAGATTGAAGGACATGATAATCTGGGAAGTTCTTCTAAGACAACCAAGTATGAGCATATTCTGCCACAGCTGGCGGCCATTGAGGACAGTGAAGATATTGATGGAGTCCTGATTTTATTAAATACCATGGGCGGTGATGTGGAAGCAGGTCTTGCGATTGCGGAGATGATCGCGTCCATCAGCAAACCAACGGTTTCCCTGGTTCTTGGCGGCAGTCATTCTATTGGCGTGCCCATTGCGGTGAGTACGGATTATTCCTATATAGTGCCTACG
Source organism: uncultured Lachnospiraceae bacterium (assembly GCA_946566685.1). Taxonomy (GTDB): domain Bacteria; phylum Bacillota; class Clostridia; order Lachnospirales; family Lachnospiraceae; genus UBA3282. The sequence continues at coordinate 21,825 of CAMNXA010000038.1, read as the reverse complement.
GGAACGATGGTCATCCATCCGGTGCGGTTAAGCGGGATGGTGATCGGTGTGCAGCAGACATTTGACTATTTTAAACAAATCCAGAACCGCATCACAGGATTTGTATGCAGTCACTGCAAGATAGCCAAACCCCGGCTGGAAGAACTGATGATGGAGACGGGGATGCTCACTAAGGATGTGGGAACCGTATTAGTGGGGCGTGAAGCCGTGGAGGAAGGTATCATCTGTGAGGTGGGAGGAATCCGTGATGCGATAGCCATGCTCCATGATATGGTAGGCAGGAAAAAGACAGACACAAAATAAGGGATGACAAGACAAAATGAAAATGCTATACTAAGATGGGTTAAGATGAAATAGTCAAAGGAACTTTGGAGGCATTATCATGGCAGGGCAGGGGAACAGACAGTCGACTGCGAAGAAAAAAACCACAAATACTGCGGGCAGAAGTAATACGAGAACCAATTCCGGACGGACACAGTCAGGAAGAAATTCTTCCGCAGCCAGGAAAAAACAGACCCAACCCATGGATTTGGCAATCCGTAACGAGATCATGCTGATTGTATTTGCTGCTCTGGCAGTTATCTTATTTTTGTGTAATTTTGGTATTGTGGGTAAAGTTGGAAATGCGGTGAGCGATGTGATGTTCGGTATCTTCGGACTGACGGCTTATATCGCACCTATTATCATTTTTCTGATGATTGCTTTTGGCATGTCCAATATAGGAAGCAGGATTGCCGGCAGAAAGCTGGTGGCAGGGATTATATTGTTTGTGCTGATCAGTATGGTGTGTGAGTTTTTCAGTGCGAATCCTGCACTGGCAGAAAGTTATCAGTTTCAGGAGATTTACAAACGGTGCAGCGAGCATCACAACGGAGGCGGTATCCTGGCTGGATCATTGGCCTATCTTTCCTGTAATTCTTTAGGTATGGTAGGTACGGTGCTGGCCATTCTGGTACTGGCCATTATCTGTCTGGTGGTGGTCACGGATAAATCTTTTATCGGTGGTGTGGCCAAACAGGGGCGCCGGGTTTATGAGCGTTCTGTGGAAGATGCGGCATACCGCAAAGAACGGGCCAGGGAACGCCGGGAGGCGCAGGAGGAACGGCGGGTAAAGGATGAAGAGAGAAGGCGGATGCGTGAGGAGGAGAAGGAGAACGAGAGACTTCTGCGCATGGATAAAAAAGTGTCCGGCGTTATGATTGACACGGCATTGGATAAAGAGCGGGAAAAACAGAATTTTGAGAAAACCAGGGATGATATTCATGAGATTACCTTAAATCCGCTGGAGGAGGAAGCTGTCCCGGAAGCGGAAGATGGGCCGGTGCGGGATGTCCATTCCTATCATTATATAGAACATGAGTCAGATGCGCTGGATGAGATACATATGCAGGAAGAGGAACCGGAGGAAGATTCGGTCTATGGACAGCCACAGACTGTGGAATCCTATGTGGCGGAGGAAGACGCGTACCAGGCACATAAACCGCAGGATTCTTACACAAGGCAGATGGGCAACAGTATGGCGCCCACACCTGGCAGGGAGCGGCCGGCGGCCGCAAGAAGCAGTGCAGGCAGCACGGCGGGTACGGCAGCGTCAGCATCGGTGAGGCCGGAGGTACATAGAAAAGAAGAGGGAAGGAAAGTTTATAAATTCCCGCCCTATGACCTGCTTGCCAAAGGAAAGGGGAAAAACGGCGCCGGATCAGAACGGGAGTTGAAGGAGACGGCAATGCGTCTCGAGCAGACGCTGGAAAATTTTGGTGTTAAGGTGACAGTGACCAACTACAGTCAGGGGCCTTCCGTGACACGCTATGAATTGCAGCCGGAGCAGGGTGTGAAAGTCAGTAAGATCGTGGGGCTGGCAGATGATATTAAATTGAATCTGGCAGCTACGGATATCCGGATCGAGGCGCCAATCCCGGGCAAAGCGGCAGTGGGAATCGAAGTGCCGAATAAGGAAAACATGGCGGTTGCCTTTCGGGATCTGGTGGAGTCTAAAGAGTTTAAGCAGTTTTCCTCCAACCTGGCTTTTGCGGTGGGTAAGGATATCGGGGGACAGACGGTGGTCACGGATATTGCCAAGATGCCGCATATGTTGATCGCGGGGGCTACAGGTTCCGGTAAATCAGTCTGTATCAATACCATTATCATGGGGATTTTATATAAGGCGAATCCGGAAGATGTGAAACTGATCATGATCGATCCCAAGGTAGTAGAACTGAGTGTCTACAACGGGATTCCACACCTGCTGATCCCGGTGGTGACCGATCCGAAGAAAGCGGCCGCGGCACTGCACTGGGGCGTGGCGGAAATGACGGAGCGCTACAAGAAATTTGCAGATTTTAATGTGCGTGACTTGAAGGGATATAATAAGAAAGTGGAGAGCATGCAGGCAGCAAAAGACCCGGCGGCTCCGGAGAAACTGCCGCAGATTCTGATCATTGTGGACGAGCTGGCGGACTTGATGATGGTCTCTCCGGGCGAAGTAGAAGAATCCATCTGTCGTCTGGCACAGCTTGCAAGGGCCTGCGGAATCCATTTGATCATCGCTACACAGAGACCTTCCGTGGATGTCATTACAGGTCTGATCAAGGCCAATATGCCAAGCCGGGTGGCTTTCGCAGTGTCCAGCGGCGTGGATTCTCGGACGATTCTGGATATGGTAGGTGCAGAAAAACTGCTCGGTAAGGGGGATATGCTGTTCTATCCGCAGGGATATCCCAAACCCGCCAGGATTCAGGGCGCCTTTGTATCGGACAAGGAAGTGTCCGATGTGGTGGATTTCTTAAAGAATCAGATGCAGGGAGAAAGCTACAGCGAAGATATTGAGGAAAAGATTAAGAATATAGGAAGCGAGAGCGGCGCCCCCGGCCAGGCTGGCGGTGGTGAGAGCGGCAGTGGGTATGATGAATATTTCGTGGAAGCCGGCCGGTTTATCATTGAGAAAGACAAGGCTTCTATTGGTATGTTGCAGCGTGTCTTTAAGATTGGCTTTAACAGGGCGGCCCGGATTATGGATCAGCTGTGTGAGGCCGGTGTCGTGGGAGAGGAAGAAGGAACCAAACCACGCAAGGTTCTTATGAGTGCGGAAGAATTTGAGCAATTAACAGGTAACTGACAATATCGTGAAAAGAGCGGAGACCGTATTACAGGAACTGCAATGACACGAATCATTTGAAAACAGAAAGGCGGACGTGGCAATGAAGACAGATATTGAGATTGCACAGGAGGCTGAACTTATCCCCATAGTCGATGTTGCGGGGCGGATCGGTATCGGGGCGGATGATCTGGAACTGTATGGAAAATATAAAGCCAAGATTTCAGACGAATACATAGAGGCAGTCAGAAAGCAGCCGGATGGACGTTTGATATTGGTGACGGCCATTAATCCAACACCGGCAGGAGAGGGTAAGACGACCATCACGGTTGGGCTTGGGCAGGCTTTTGGCAGGCTGGGGAAAAAAGCGGTCATTGCACTCAGAGAGCCCTCTTTAGGCCCCTGTTTTGGCATTAAGGGTGGTGCGGCCGGCGGCGGCTATTCCCAGGTAGTGCCAATGGAAGAGTTAAACCTTCATTTTACGGGGGATTTTCATGCCATCACTTCCGCCAATAATCTGCTGGCGGCGCTTTTGGATAATCATATCCAGCAGGGCAATGAATTGGGTATCGATCCCAGGCAGATTGTCTGGAAACGTTGTCTGGATATGAACGACAGAGCGCTCAGAAATGTGGTAGTCGGACTGGGCAGCAAGGCGGACGGCATGGTGCGGGAGGATCATTTTGTGATCACAGTCGCTTCGGAGATCATGGCCATACTATGTCTCGCCGCAGATATCAAAGATTTGAAAGAAAGGCTTGGAAAGATTATAGTAGCTTATAACTTTAAGGGAGAGCCGGTGACGGCCAATGACCTGCAAGCTGTGGGTGCGATGGCGGCGCTTTTAAAAGATGCCATGAAGCCCAATCTGATCCAGACACTGGAGCATACGCCGGCGCTGGTTCATGGCGGCCCCTTTGCCAATATTGCCCATGGCTGCAATTCTGTAAGGGCCACCAAGACAGCCCTGAAGATGGCGGATTATGTGATCACGGAAGCCGGATTCGGTGCGGATCTGGGGGCAGAGAAATTCTTTGATATCAAGTGCCGGATGTCGGGTTTGCAACCGGATGCGGCGGTGCTGGTGGCCACGATCCGGGCACTGAAATATAATGGCGGCATTGCCCGGGATAAGCTTTCGGAAGAGAATGTAAGGGCATTACAGGACGGCATTGTCAATCTGGAGAAGCATATTGAAAACTTACATAAATATGGGGTGCCTGTGGTGGTAGCCCTGAATGCCTTCGTGTCGGATACCCAGGCGGAGATTTCCTATGTGAAAAAGTTCTGCGAAGACAGGAATTGTGAGTTTGCGCTTGCGAGAGTCTGGGAACAGGGCGGAGACGGCGGCAGGGAACTGGCCGAGAAGGTGTTGTATACACTGGAACACAAGGAAAGCCATTTTCAGCCCATATATCCAGATGATATGCCGCTAATGGAAAAGATCGAGACCGTGGCTTCACAGGTTTATGGTGCCGGCAGCGTATCCTATGCACCGGCAGCAAGAAGACAACTTGCGCGACTTGAGGAGATGGGTTTTGGGAAACTGCCTGTATGTATGGCCAAGACACAGTATTCTCTCTCAGATGATCCCAGCCTGCTTGGAAGACCAGTAGGATTTGAGATGCGAGTGCGGGAGGTGTATGTATCTGCCGGGGCAGGATTTGTGGTGGTGTTGACAGGGGATGTGATGACCATGCCGGGGCTGCCCAAGAAACCAGCCGCCTATCAGATTGATGTAGAGGAAAACGGAAAAATAACAGGATTATTTTAATATTGTATGAGATATGACTTGTAGATGGAGTGAAGTAAGAAGGGAGTGTGACAGCTTTATGCCACAGGTAATTGACGGCAAACAGATATCAGCGCAGATTAAAGATGAGGTGAAGGAAAAAGTTGCCAGATTGAAAGAACAGGGAACCACAGTATGCCTTGCGGTGATCCAGGTCGGTGCGGATCCGGCATCCAGTGTTTATGTGGGCAATAAGAAGAAGGCATGCGCTTATGTTGGGATTGAGTCTCTTTCATATGAACTGCCTGAGGAGACTTCCCAGGCAGAACTGCTTTCCCTGATCGATGGGTTAAATAAAAAACCGGAGGTGAACGGTATCCTGGTACAGCTGCCGCTTCCGGGACATATTGACGAGGATGCTGTGATACGGGCTATTGATCCGAAGAAGGATGTGGATGGCTTTCATCCCCAGAGCGTGGGTGCGTTGTGTATCGGTCAGCCGGGGTTTGTGTCCTGTACGCCGGCGGGAATCATAGAACTTCTAAAACGTTCGGGGATTGAGATCGCAGGGAAAGAATGTGTGGTCATCGGCAGAAGCAATATTGTGGGTAAGCCGATGGCAATCCTGCTGCTTCGGGAAAATGGCACGGTGACAGTGACCCATTCCAGGACTCGTGATTTAAAAGAGGTCACACGGCGCGCGGATATTCTGGTGGTTGCAATCGGAAGACCGAAGATGATCACAAAAGAATATGTGAAAGATGGCGCGGTGGTGATTGATGTGGGGATTCACCGCAATGAGAACAACAAGCTGTGTGGAGATGTGGATTATGAAGATGTGGCTCCTGTTTGCAGTGCGATTACGCCGGTTCCCGGCGGAGTGGGGCCGATGACGATTGCCATGTTGATGTATAATTGTGTACGGTCGATAGAACTACAGTGACAAGACCGGTTAACGTAGAAAGAGGGAACGGCCTATGAAGTGCCCCCATTGTGGAAATGAATTGAAAGAGGGTCATCTGATTTGCGAAAATTGCGGAGAGGAGATTCGGATCGTACCGGATTTTGAACCTGAGATAGAAAACAGTATAACGGAGACACTGTCCACGCTGGCATCCATGCAGGAGGGAAAAGACACAGAAGAAATGCCGGATATGGACAAGATGGAAGAAGAGACAACAGAGCAGATGGAGGAGCCGGGCACCGGCAATAAAAAGATATGGGTGATGTTCAGCCTGGTCATGTTATTTCTGGTTGCCCTGATTTCATATGCTCTCTATTCCTATCATATACAGACAGTGGAATATCTGATTGACAAGGCCAAGTCCTATGCGGAACGGGGGGCTTACGGGGAGGCAGTTGCCTGTCTGGAAACCGCTTATGCACGGCATCCGGAAATGGCAGAACTTCTGTTTTTGGAGGCGGACTATTATTATCTACAGGAGGATAATGAGGCGGCATTGTCTGCACTGAGACGCATTATCAGTGAGGGAAGTTATACTTATGAAGAGGTGGAGGAGGCCTATGACAAGACCGTTACCATCTATGCCAATATGGGTGAGTACGACAAGATCAATGAACTTCTGCGCAGCTGTCCGGATGAAAGGATCGTGACTATCTTCCAGAGTTATCTGGCCATGGAGCCGGAGTTTAGTTATGTGGAGGGCAGTTATGCGGAAGTGATTCCGTTAAAGTTAAGTTCCAACACGGCGGGAACGATTTACTATACCACAGACGGTTCCAAGCCGAATAAAAACAGTCAGATTTATACGGCGCCTATTTTTCTGGAGACCGGGGAATATACCATCAGCGCTTTCTTTGTAAATGATTATGGTATCGAAAGCGAGGTGGTCACAAAGACTTACACCATCAATCTGTCGGTGCCCACAGCGCCGGAAGTGGAGTTATACAGCGGGGAATATTCTCACGCCATGATGATTGCCGTGGAGGAGGCGGAAGGATGTAAGGTTTATTATACCACGGATGAATCTGAGCCCACAGCGGACAGCGTACCCTATACAGGCCCTATTCCGATGCCGCTTGGAACCACACTGTTTAAGTTTGTCAATATCAGTGAGGAAGGCATTTCCAGCGATGTGACCCTGCGTACCTACAGCCTGAAACTGCGCGGTGCGATCAGTACCGGGCAGGCGGTGATAAATCTTGTGACAAGGCTGGTGGAAACTGAATACCTGGAAGATGCGGCGGGACATAACAAACGGCAGATCGGTACCCTGAGTTATCAGTTCAGTTCCGTGCTTCTGGTGGGCGGACAGGATTATTATACCATTTATGAGTATTACGATGATGGTACGGGTATTTTGAGCCGTACAGACAAAGTATTCCTGGTACAGGTTTACACGGGAGAAGCGGCACAGCTTAGTTATGACACAAAAGGAAACTTTGTGGCGAATCCAATATAAAACTATTGCAAAAGGTCGAAAGTTCCTATATGATAGTCTACGGACAAGATTTGAGAGGAATGTGGGACATTAGACAGGGAGGATAAGTAAGATGTATAAGATCATAAAGGCAGAAGAACTGACGACTAACATCTACCTTATGGATGTGGAGGCGCCTCGGGTGGCAAAGTCCTGTCAGCCGGGACAGTTCGTTATCGTCAGAATGGATGAAGATGGAGAACGTATTCCATTGACAATCTGTGACTACGACAGGGATAAAGGGACGATCACCATTGTATTTCAGGTGGTGGGCGCTGCTACGGAGATGATGAAACAGCTGCGGACAGGAGACAGTTTTCATGATTTTGTGGGGCCGCTTGGCTGTGCTTCAGAGTTTGTCAGTGAGGATCTGGACAGTTTAAAAAATAAAAAGATTCTGTTTGTGGCAGGCGGGCTTGGTACGGCGCCGGTCTATCCTCAGGTGAAATGGCTGCATGAAAGAGGGATTGCGGCGGATGTGATCGTGGGTGCAAAGACCAAAGACCTGCTTATCATGGAGGAGGAGATGAAGGCTGTTGCCGGGAATCTCTATATCACCACAGATGATGGTTCCTATGGCAGAAATGGTATGGTGACCAAGGTGATTGAAGATTTGATCGGACAGGAAGGAAAGCAGTACGATGTATGCGTGGCTATCGGGCCCATGATCATGATGAAATTTGTCTGCCTGACCACACAAAAGTATGACCTGCCCACCGTTGTCAGCATGAATCCGATCATGGTTGACGGTACCGGCATGTGCGGCGCCTGCCGTCTGACAGTGGACGGAGAAGTGAAGTTTGCCTGCGTGGACGGACCGGAATTTGACGGCCATAAAGTAGATTTTGACCAGGCAATGAAACGCCAGCAGATGTATAAAACACGGGAAGGCAGAGCATTTTTGAAGGCCAGGGAGGGGAATACCCATCACGGCGGCTGCGGAAACTGCGGAGGGAATGAAGAATGACAACAGATGTGTTAAAGAAAGTGCCTGTACGCGAACAGGATGCAAAGGTACGTGCAACGAATTTTGAAGAAGTATGTCTTGGTTATGATAAAGAAGAGGCGATGTGCGAGGCCACACGTTGTATCAACTGTAAAAATGCCCAGTGTGTCAAGGGATGCCCGGTGGCTATTGACATTCCGGGATTTATCGAGAAGGTGAAAGAGGGCGATATCGCCGCCGCATATCAGGTGATCAGCGAAGCCTCTGCCCTTCCGGCAGTCTGCGGACGCGTATGTCCCCAGGAGAGTCAGTGTGAGGGCAAGTGTATCCGCGGCATCAAGGGGGAGCCAATCTCCATCGGTAAATTGGAACGTTTCGTGGCAGATTGGGCCAGGGAGAACAACATCAAGCCGGAGGGCGCAAAAGAAAAGAAAAATAAACGGGTAGCCGTAATTGGGTCCGGGCCTGCCGGGTTGACCTGTGCAGGGGATCTGGCCAAGATGGGTTATGAGGTGACCATTTTTGAGGCCCTTCATGAGCCGGGCGGCGTGCTGGTATACGGGATTCCGGAATTCCGTCTTCCGAAGCAGGACGTTGTGGCGAAAGAGATTGACAATGTGAAAGCACTGGGTGTGAAGATAGAGACCAATGTGGTAGTGGGTAAATCTGTCACTATAGACGAACTTCTGGAGGAAGAAGGATTTGATGCGGTTTTCATCGGTTCCGGAGCCGGCCTTCCCAAATTCATGGGAATTCCGGGAGAACAGGCGCTGGGCGTATTTTCCGCCAACGAGTATCTGACCAGAAGCAATCTGATGAAAGCCTTTGATGAAGAATCCAATACGCCGATCATGTATGGTAAGAAGGTAGCCGTTGTAGGCGGCGGTAATGTGGCTATGGATGCGGCCAGAACGGCGCTTCGTCTGGGAGCGGAGGTGCATATTGTATACCGCAGGAGTGAGGAAGAACTTCCTGCCCGTGTGGAGGAAGTGCATCATGCGAAGGAAGAGGGCATTATCTTTGATCTGCTCACCAATCCTACAGAGATTCTGGAAGATGAGAATGGCTGGGTGTCCGGTATGAAATGTGTGCGGATGGAACTGGGTGAGCCGGATGCGTCCGGCAGGCGCCGTCCGGTGGTAATAGAGGGTTCCGAGTTTGTGATGGAGGTGGACACCGTTATCATGTCCCTGGGAACATCCCCCAATCCGCTGATCTCTTCCACGACAAAGGGGCTGGAGGTCAATAAGTACAAATGTATCGTGGCGGAGGAAGACTTTGGAAAGACCACCAAGGAAGGCGTTTATGCGGGCGGCGATGCAGTGACCGGTGCAGCGACCGTCATCCTGGCCATGGGTGCCGGCAAGGCGGCAGCGAAAGGCATCGATGCTTACCTTTCCGGGAAATAAATCAATCATGTAGATATCGTAGAAAGCCTGTCTGCTGCCAATCTGGCAGGCAGGCTTCTATTCGTAAGAAATTCTTAATAATTTGCATGAGCCTTATTTAAGGATTATCCGGTATGATAGAAAGCAGGTTGGGGTAGTGTCTGAAAAGGCAGACGTTATGTAACAGCGATGACATCGTTTGCTGTTACAGGAACTTGGAAAGGAATGTGTGTCGTATGAATCTGATGGAGAGAAAGAACAATAAGGAGAAGGAGCAGCTGGAGGATATCCATTCGCAGCAAGAAGATGATCTGGAGATGATGGATTTGAATGAGCCGGAGGAGGAAGAGGAGGAAGAACGGGGCGGTTTGCAGGATTTCCTGCAAAAACCTTATATGACTACAGTGCTTATGGGAATTATCGTAGTCCTTCTGATCTGCATTTTTGTGCTCCTGGTGATCATGCCGTCCAGGGACACTGCGAAACAGACAGATGCAGAGGCTGACCTACAGCAGAGCATCACAGAATACGCAGAAGAGCAGAAAGATAAGGAAAAGGATACTGACAGCGATAAAGTTACGGAGGCCATTGTGGTGACTCCGCCGGCAAAAGAACAGGCGGTGGAAGAAGAGGAAGAAGAGACGCAAGAGGAGGAAGAGCCTGTAACGACAGAAAACCCGGAGTCGGCGGACAAGGATAAAACAGCTGTGGTAGTTGATGTGGAGGATGAAAATGATGAGTCCTACACCAAAGAATTTATATTGAACGAGGCCCTGCCTTATTTTGCAGATAACAGACAGGATGCCATCTGGGATCTTGCCCATCTGAAACGTTATGTAAAATTATCCAAGGAATTGGAGGGAAGCGGCCGGTTCTATTACAAGGGTGATGTGGACAGCGATGGAAGGCCGAACGGAAAAGGCCTGGCAATCTATGAAAAAAACAGCTACTATTACGGGGACTGGAGCCATGGGGTCAGGAGCGGCACGGGCAGCTGGTTCAGATTTTATATCGGACAGCGGAATAAGACCAATGCCATGGGTAAATATATGGCGCACAGTTACAGCGGCAAATGGGTCAATGATCTGCCCAATGGCGAAGGTGCAGAACATTTTGAAGTGGATATCTCCAAGTTAGAGGGCAATACGAGAATCTTGCAGAACGTGGTAGGCAATTTCACCGATGGACTTTACGATGGTGATATGTATGCCAATACAGTAGATTATATCGGTACTGTGGAAGAGTGGAACGGCGTTGCGCAGAAAGGAGTATTTACTCTGTGGCGGGATATGAGCGCGATCGGTGAGTGCTCCGTATGGCAGAACCGGGACGACAAATCCCTTTGCATGGATATTGATAAGTCAGAAAACAAGAATCAGGGCCTGAGAGAATTGTTAAAATAGGACAGATATGGTTGCATTTCGTACAAAATGATTATAAAATAGAACCGTACAGTTCATTTTTTGGACAAGTTTTCCAATTCATGAGATAAGGAGGGTAAGGTTATGCCCTGGTGTCCGGTGTGTAAGAATGAGTATCGGGAAGGAATTACGTCCTGTGCGGAGTGTAAGGTTCCCCTTGTGGAGAGCCTGGAAGAGGAGAATTATCAGCCTTTTATCTTCGGGGAACAGGAGAAGATGGTACGCTTGCAGGAGTTTTTGGATTATGGAGATCCCAAGATAAAGACAAAGCTTACACGGGACGAGGAGGAAGGGGTATACCGGCTTGCCGTTCTTGACCGTGACAGGAAAAGCGCCGTAAAGGCAGCCCAGGTTTTTCTGATGCAGGAGGCACAGGAGCCGGAAGAGACAGATACCGTTGATGCGGAGGACGAAGAAGAGACAAAATCAGCTCCCAGTCATTATTATCAGAACAGTGCCGCCAGGGCAGAAGATAATAAATCTTCCGCCTATACACTTTTAGCGGTGGGCGGAATCGGTTTTATCGCAGTGCTTTTAATCTTTTTTAATATGACGCCGCTGTATCGCAATGGCGGAATCACCAAATACATGGTATGTGGTATCATGGGTGCCATGTTTATCCTCTTTATCATTTTTGGGATTCTGTCCATGCGTAATTCCAAGGTCTTATTCAGCAAGGCTAAGACAGAAAACTTACTGTTGGCAGAGATGACAAGATGGTGTGAAGAGAATCTGAACGGGGAACAGTTGGATCAGGAACTTTTCCAGGAGGAACTGCCGGAAGAACAGAAGTATTTTCTCAGGGCTGAGAAGATGAAGACGCTGATCAATGACAAGTTCATGAACCTGGATGAAGCGTTTGTAGAGCATTTTGTGGACGAATATTATCAGAAATTATATGAGGGCAAATGAAGATTACGATCATCACAGTGGGGCGCTTAAAAGAAAAATTCTACCGGGAAGCGGCGGCAGAGTATGAGAAACGGCTTGGCCGGTATTGTAAACTGGAAATTTTGCAGGTGGAGGATGAAAAGACACCGGACAGGGCATCGGAAACAGAAGAGAATCTGATCCGGAAGAAGGAAGCGGACAGGATATTGAAACTGTTGCGGGAAGATGCCTTCGTGGTGACTTTGGAGATTGCCGGTAAAATGTATGATTCGGAAGGATTTGCGCATATCATAGAACAGAAGCAGACTTCCGGCATCAGTCATATACAGTTTGTAATCGGTGGTTCTCTGGGCCTGCATGAAGAAGTATGTAAAAAGGCTGACCTGGCGGTCAGCTTTTCTAAAATGACCTTCCCGCACCAGCTGATGCGGGTTGTTTTGTTGGAACAGATTTATCGGGCTTACCGGATCATTCAGGGAGAGCCCTATCACAAGTAGGGAGAGACAGCTATGAGAATGTATGATCTTATCATGAAAAAGAGAAACGGCGGGACATTGACAGAAGAGGAAATCGGATATATGGTTTCGGAATATACGGCCGACAGGATTCCGGATTACCAGATGTCTGCCATGATGATGGCCATTTATTTTCAGGGGATGAGCGAGGCGGAGACGGTGGCTCTGACCATGGCCATGGCGCACAGTGGGGATATGATGGATCTGCATGAGATTACCGGTGTTAAGGTGGATAAACATTCCACCGGCGGTGTGGGCGACAAGACCTCCATTGCCCTGACGCCGATGGTGGCGGCCTGCGGTGTAAAGATTGCCAAGATGAGCGGCAGGGGATTGGGGCATACTGGCGGTACCATTGACAAGCTGGAGAGTTTTGAAGGGTTTTCCACCGGGATCACGGCAGAGCATTTTCAGAGACAGGTCAATGAGATCGGCATATCCATTATGGGGCAGACCCTGGATATCGCGCCGGCGGATAAGAAACTGTATGCCCTGCGGGATGTGACAGCCACAGTGGATAATATGTCCCTCATCGCCAGTTCTATTATGAGTAAGAAACTGGCTTCCGGGGCGGATGCCATCGTCCTGGATGTGAAGACCGGGAGCGGCGCTTTTATGAAAGAAGAAGCGGATGCCTTTGCCCTGGCAAGGGAGATGGTAACTATCGGCAACAAGGCCGGCAGGAAGACGATTGCGGTGGTGTCGGATATGGATCAGCCGCTTGGCTGTGCAGTCGGCAATGCACTGGAGGTGCAGGAGGCCATAGCTACCCTGAAAGGAGAGGGGCCGGCGGACTTTACGGAACTTTGTATGACACTGGGAACCTATATGCTGATTGCAGGGGGCCGGGCCAAAGAAGAACAGGAAGCCAGGACTATGCTCGCAAAAGTGATTGCGGATGGCAGCGCTGTAAGCAAACTGGAGCAGTTTGTGCAGGCCCAGGGCGGCAATCCGGCGGCAGTCCTGGATCCATCCCTTCTGCCAAAGGCTGCCATTGTGGAGGATATCCAGTCTCCCGATTCCGGTTATGTGGAGAAGATAGACTGTGAGGAGATCGGCATCTGTTCTCTGATACTGGGCGGCGGCCGGGAGACCAAGGACAGTGAGATCGACCTGGCGGTAGGATTGATCCTGCATAAGAAGGTGGGAGACCGTGTGGAAGCCGGCCAGGCGCTTGCCACAATCCATGCCAATGACAGACAAAAATTGATGACGGCAAAAGAGAGGTTTTTGAAGGCCTATCATATAACGACAGAAGAAGTGACTAAGAAGCCGTTGATTAAGGGCCTGGTGACGGAGTGACACTGTTTTAGATTATTTGAATTCGCGAGGCTGCTTACTTTTTGACATCAAATCAGATACCATAACATATATTGTACCATGAAAAAAAATTATAGACGGTCACCTTTTAAAACGCTATCCGATTCCAAGGAACTGATTGTGGAATCCTTAAAACTTCCCAAGGATACAATGCTTGGGGCTGCCATTGTCACCACTACGGGTAACAGAGAAGCTTTTATTGAAAACTACAAGGGAATCCTGGAATATACCACGGAATCTATTGTCCTGCAGGGCAAGAACTGTAAAATCTGTTTTGAGGGGAAAAACCTTTCCATAGATTACTATACCAATGAAGACATGAAAATAAGCGGTATGATCGATGCGGTGAGATATTTTTAATATGGAGGGTGTCATGCTTCATTGGATACAGTATATCAGGGGTTATGTGACCATCAAAGTGTGGGGATATTCCGCCGAACGGCTTTTGAATCTTTGCGGGAACCATGATATTTTAGTCTGGGGGATTAAGGATCACGGTGATTATCATACCATGAATATCAGTGTGAAGGGTTTTTTTGCGTTAAAGCCTCTGCTGAAAAAGACAGGGACCAGGGCAGCCGTCTTACAAAGATATGGACTGCCTTTTTTTGTGTCCAAAATGTACCGGCGTAAGATCTTTGTGATCGGGCTTGTGGGCTGTATGCTGTTCTGGATTCTGACGTCCGGCTATATCTGGAATATCAAGATTGACGGCAATTTTGCACTGACCGAGGATGTATTGTTAGACTATCTGGAAGAACAGGGCGTACATACTGCCATGAAAAAGAGCCGGCTCCGGATAGAGGATCTGGAACTGGCGCTCCGGGAAGATTATGATATCATTACCTGGACTTCCGTACAGCTTGATGGCACAACCCTCTTAGTCCATATCAAGGAAAATGAGATGCCGGAATATGACCAGTCTGGTCAATCAAAGAATGACAAAGGCATGGATTTGATCGCTGACAGATCCGGCACCATATCTTATATCATCACCAGAAGCGGTGTCCCGCAGGTGGCGCTGGGGGATACGGTGGAGAAGGGAGATGTACTGGTGAGCGGTGCGGTGCCGGTCTATAATGAAGACACCACGGTGCGCAAATATCAGTTTGTCCAATCAGATGCCGATATTATCCTGCGTTATGGGGAAGATATCTCTGTGGAGCAGAGTGTTGATTATGAGGAGAAACAATATACGGGGGAAGAGAAAAAAATATATGTACTGGGAGCAGGCGATAAGGAATGGAGCCTTCGGCTCAGGAAAATCCCCTATGCGGCCTATGACAGCAGCGAAGAGAAAAAGCAGGTGAAACTGTTGGATCATCTGTATCTGCCGTTTTCCTATGGCCATAAGATTGTAAAAGAGTACGAAATAACAGAACAAAAACATACGGAAGAGGAGATGAAAACCCTGATGCAGGAAGAGTGGGATAAAATTATCACAACTTTAGACGAAAAAGGGGTACAAATTGCCGAAAAAAATGTTACAATAAAAAAGAATGATAAAAAATGGGTGCTGAATGCCCATTTGCAGCTTGAGGAAGCAGCTGTGAAGCTGGTGCCTACCAGTACAGAGCCTGTGGTGGAAGAAGAGACACAGGAGGAGACGCCGACAGAATAAATGGTAATCCGGAAAGGCGATATCGTAAACATGGGAGAATATACCATCAGTATAGATGTACCTGCATCACACATGCAGAATCTTTTTGGACAATTCGATTCTCATATCAGAAAGATTGAGGACGATCTGCATGTCATGATCATTAACAGGGACGGCGCAGTGCGCGTGAGCGGGGATAAAGAATCTGTGGAGCAGGCTGTCCGCATTGTCAAAGAACTGCTGGCCCTGTCAGAGAGAGGAAACGTATTGGAAGAACAGAGTGTGGAATATGCCATAGAACTTGGCCGGGAGCATCATGAAGATATGATGTTGGAGATGGACAGCGACTGCATCTGTCATACGGTAAGCGGTAAACCGATCAAACCAAAGACTTTGGGGCAGAAGCAGTATGTGGATGCCATCAGAAATCACATGATCGTGTTCGGGATAGGGCCGGCAGGTACCGGCAAGACCTATCTTGCGATGGCCATGGCTGTGACGGCTTTCAAAAATAATGAAGTGAATCGTATCATCCTGACCAGGCCGGCGATTGAAGCCGGTGAGAAACTGGGATTTCTGCCGGGAGATTTGCAGAGCAAAGTAGATCCTTATCTGCGGCCGCTCTATGACGCCCTCTATCAGATCATGGGGGCAGAGAGTTTTGCCAAAAATACCGAGAAGGGCCTGATTGAGGTGGCGCCGCTTGCTTACATGCGCGGCAGAACGCTGGATAACGCCTATATCATTCTGGACGAAGCCCAGAACACCACACCGGCGCAGATGAAGATGTTTCTGACTCGTATTGGTTTTGGCTCCAAGGTAGTGGTCACTGGAGATGCTTCCCAGAAAGACCTGGCGCCGGATGCCAAGTCGGGATTGGATGTGGCGGCCAGAGTGTTGTCCAAAATAGATGATATTGCTTTCTGCAAATTATCCAGCAAGGACGTGGTAAGACATCCTCTGGTACAGAAGATCGTCAAAGCCTATGATGATTATGAAGCCAGAGAGGCAAGATACAGCGAGAAAAAAAGAAATAGGAACTATGAACGTGGAAAAAAATAAGAAGAATGTTTGGAAAAGAATATTGATTTTTACGCTGATGTTTGGTGCGGCCGGCGGTATCACTTATTCTGGCTGTCTGCTTTTTCAAAACAAGCCGGATATGATGCTGCGTAATATCGTAATGGTTCTGGCCGGTACGGGAATCGTGATTTTTTCATTTGTCTTAAGCGAGATCAATGGCTTTTTTATCTATCACAATGAAGGGCGCTATGGCAGATTTGCGCTGATGTATCTGATCAGCCTGTCAGCTGCCATATTATTGCCATATCTTCCGATAGCAGGGTGGCCGTTTCTGGTTATCTTCGTACTGCTTGGCGTGTTCAGTAACGGTATGACGGGCCTTGCGGCGGGAAGCCTGTGCCTGCTCTTATCCGTGAATTTCGCAGGCTGTGATTATGCTGTCTTCTGGCTGTATTTTATCAGCGGATTAGCAGGTATTTTGGTGTTCAGCGTAATTGATGATGATTTTAGAGTAGGGCTTCCGCTGCTGATTTCCATTCTGGTGCTGGCTTTGTGCCTGATGGCCAATATCATCTTGTTTGTAAATGCCAAACTGGCTATCGGACAGTTTATGATTCCGGCTGTCAACCTGATGGTTTCCTGCATCCTGCTGTTAGTCAGTCTGAAGATGTTCAGTTCCACGGTGATACATCGTTATCGGGAAAAATATATGGAGATCAATGATCCGGAATGCCCGCTTCTGGTACAGCTTAAGGAGATGTCCAAAGAAGAGTACTATCATGCAATCCATACGGCCTATCTGGGCGATAAGATTGCCAAGAGCCTGGAGATTGACGATGCGGCTGTGAAGGCCTGCGGTTATTATCACAGGATCGGCACCCTGAAAGGGGAGAATACCTGGGAGAATGTATCTGCCATCTGTGACGAATACCATTTTCCGCCTAAGACAAAGAGCATTTTAAAGGAGTATGTGGATACCAATTCCAAAGTGACTTCCAAAGAGACAATCGTTGTACTTTTTGCGGACTGTATTGTCTCCTCCATTCTTTATCTGTTTGATAAAGATCCCAAGGCGGAACTGGACTATGAGCAGTTGATCAATACCGTATTCCAGAAGAAATTTGAGACGGACGAACTGTGGGGCAATGAGATTTCACTGGCTCAGCTTCATGAGATGAAACGGATTTTTGTGCAGGAGAAACTCTACTATGACTTCTTACGTTGAAAATGAAACAGAGATGATTTTTCCTTTTGATACCAGGGAACTTTTGTCCAAGATCATGGAACAGGTCATGGAATTGGAAGGCTGTCCCTATGAGACTTCTGTGAATCTTTTGATCACAGATAATGAGGGGATCCGGGAATACAACAGAGACTACAGAAACATAGACAAGGAGACGGACGTACTTTCGTTTCCCAATCTCTCTTTTGAGCGCGCCGGCGACTTTTCTTTTGCGGAAGCAAATGAGGCGGACTGTTTTGATCCGGACAGCGGGGAACTTTTGTTAGGAGATATCATTCTGTCGGTTGACCGTATCAGGGATCAGGCCAAAGAGTATGGGCACAGTCTGCTTCGGGAATTTGCTTTTCTGACCGCTCACAGTATGTTTCATCTGTGTGGTTATGACCATATGGAGCCGGGAGAGGCTGCCGTGATGGAGCAAAAACAGGAAGAAGTGCTGTTAAGACTGGATATTACAAGAGGATAAACGGTAATGCGTGTACAACTGATGATGAAAAATGTAAAAAACCAGATTGTTATGCTTGCGGGGATCATATCTTATATGATTCTTCTGCTGATGCGGGTTCCCCTGGCTAATATTATAGGGGATGCCGGAATGGGACTGTTTGCCCCGGCTTTTGAATTATATATATTGACTACATTGGTCACTTCCCATAGCATGTCGAGGGCCATGTCGGGGCTGATCCGTTATCGGGTGAAACGGGAGCGGTATCGCAATGCCGGCAAGGTCTTTCATACGGCTTTTCTTATGGATTTGTTTATCAGTGTGGCTGCCGCCGTTCTTTTGCTCTTTTTGTCATCTGCGATTGCGGATATTCTGGTACTGGAACATTTGAGCCGTATGGCAGTCCTGGCGGCGGCGCCGGCGGTTATCTTTGCGGCAGTTATCGGATCTTTCAGGGGATATTTTAATGGATATGGGCTGGGAGTGCTGGTGGCTCATTCCCATTATGTGGAAAAGATATCCATGGTCATTGGCGTGCTTTTGTGCGGCAATACATTCCAAAAATACGGGGAAAATGTAGCGGCTTTGTTACAGTCAGAGATTTATGCCTATGCGTATGGAGCGTTGGGGGCAATGCTGGGTGTGACGGTCTCCCAGGTTATCACCACCATTTATCTGCTGGTGATCTATGCGGTCTATTCGGTCACACTTCGCGGCAGGCTGGGACAGGATGGAAGTAAGCGTCTGGAGACGTCCTATTCTGTGCAGAAGATGATTTTATCCAGCCTGATTCCGCTTTCCCTGATTACGGTGCTCTCCAACCTTCAGATGCTGCTTGACCAGCGATTCTTTAATTACTGTATGAATATGACACAACTGGGTGATGTGCGCACCAGACAGTGGGGCAGTTATTATGGCAGGTTTGCCGTCCTGGTCGGGCTGGGTTCCGCTCTTTGCTGTCTGTCTGTTCATGCCCTGGTCGGAAAGATTGGCAATGCTTATGACAGGGAAGAGTACAGACCCATGCGGGATCGTATCAGCAGGGCAGTGCGCCGGCTGAGTATCATCGCCTTTCCTGCGGCCATCTATCTGGCAGTGCTTGCAGAGTCGTTTATCAGACTCACCTACGGCAAAAAGTCTGCCAGTATTGCAGCAAAGGAGGCCTGCAATCTGCTGGTACCGGTGCTGCATTTGGGTGTGGGTATCATTGTATTGTTTGGGTTTTCCTTCCTTTTCGGACAGATTCTGTACAAGCTGGGTATGGTGCGGGAGCTTTTCTTTACGGCTGCGATTTCCTTCCTTGTCCATCTTGCGGCCGGTTATCTGCTGGTGCATAAGCTGCTGCTTGGCATGAACGGACTGGTGGGAGCGCTGATCCTTATGTTTGGTGCTTATGCAGCTCTTTCCTATTTCTTTATGGACAGGCGTATCCGTTATCGGCAGGATTGGTTTATGGGCGTTATTTTTCCGGCGATCGCTGCCGGTGTGTCCGGGGTGGCGGTCTTTCTTCTGCGGCTGGTTCTGGTGGAAGCGGCCGGCGACATGATCACGGTTCTGGTGGCTCTTTTGACGGGCATATTTATTTATATCTTCCTGCTTATGGTGTTCCGGGTGATAGGAGAGGCGGAACTTTCCCGGATACCGCTTGGATTTTTCTTTATCCTGCTGGGTAAGAATCTGGGCATTTTGTAAGAATTTAAGCAAGTAAAATGTTCTGGACTGCATAAAAATCAGGAATTGACTGATACTGATTACAGGAAATCCGATAAGAGAGGTCAGTGATAGGATGAAACTTGTAAGACGTATCAGTTTTTTACTGATTTTGTCTGTTGTTATGCTGGGACTTGGCGGCTATGGGGCTCTGAAGGCGGAAGAATTTTTTTATCCCCATAAATATCAGAATCAGGAAAAACAGGAACCGGTAAAGCAGACTCAACCGCAGACGCTTAACGAACCGGAAGAAGAGCAGGTGATCGAAGCTTCTGTGGATGAAAAACCCGTGGTGACGGCGGATACCCTGTATCTGGTGGAGACAGTAGATCTCTCTGCCGGGACGGTGGATGAGAAAGAGGAATCGATCCCTTTCAAATACATTGGTCTGGACAGGGAAGGGCTTCTGGAAGAACTGTCCTTTTATGACGACAATCCGCCTCTGACAGAGCAGGAGATGGGATTTGAGAGCATAGAACTTACGGCTTTTTCGAAAGACCGGGTGGCAATCTGTAAGTATTACCGGCCAAAGAAAGAAGACCAGAGATTTTATCTGATGGTGGCAGATCATTTTATTGTGGTCTATGAGGAAGACAGAAAGACCTTATATATGAACACGGATATTCTTCTGGAGAGCTTAAGCGATGCCCTGCAGGCGGAGATCATTCGTGGTAAATATGTGGAAAGCGAAGAGGAACTGTATCATTTTCTGGAGTCTTATTCCAGCTGATGGCAGGAGGATATGATGAATCGAAGCGTTGCGGTGATCGGCGGTGGCGCAGCCGGGATGATGGCGGCCATTCAGGCGGCCAGAGATGGGGCGTCGGTCACAATCTATGAAAGAAACGACAGGATTGGAAAGAAGATTCTGTCCACGGGAAATGGAAAATGCAATTTTTCCAATGAAAAAATGGAACTGTCCTGTTATCATGGAAGCGGCTGTGGGCTGCTTCCCTCTGTCTATGATATCTTCGGCGTTGAGGAGACGAAAGATTTTTTCCGAGATTTGGGCATGCGGATCAGGGATGTGAACGGGTATCTCTATCCGGCCAGCGGACAGGCATCCACAGTGCTTGATCTGTTTCGCTATGAACTGGCAAGACTTTCTGTGGATATACATACAGGATGTCAGGTTACAAACATCAGACAGGATAGAGATGGCATTCGGATTCAGACAACGTCCCATAACAGTACCGGCAGTGTATATGATGCGGCGATCCTTACCTGCGGCGGTGCAGCAGCGCCCGGCACAGGCTCCGATGGCGCCGGCTGGAAACTGGCGAGGCAGCTTGGGCATAAGATCATACCTGTAGTGCCTGCACTGACGGCGCTTCGCTGTCAGGAGGATTATTATAAACAAGTGGCCGGCGTGCGCTGTGATGCGCAGCTTACACTGTATATTGAGGAGCGTCAGATCTGTGAGGAGCGGGGAGAACTGCAATTGACGGACTATGGCATTTCCGGAATTCCGGTCTTTCAGATCAGCCGTCATGCGGCTTATGCCCTGCGGGATGCAAAACCTGTCACAGTGGGAATTTCCTTCCTGCCGGACTATGAGGAGCAGGAATATGACAGGTTCTGGCAGGCGCGCTGGGAGAGACATTCCCGGCAGACGATGGAAGAGTTCTTGACTGGTATAGTCAACAAGAAAATCAATCTGCTCCTGCTGCGTCTGGCCGGAATCCGAAAAGATGAGACTGCCGGGGACGTCCCGCAAAAGGCAAGAAAGAAGCTGCAAGGGCTCTACCGCTTTTTGAAAGCGGAGATTAAGGCCACAAATTCTTTTGAACAGGCGCAGGTGAGCGCTGGCGGCATAGACTGCGCACAGGTGACCGAACATCTTGCGTCCAGGATGGTGAAAGGCATTTATTTTGCGGGGGAGATACTGGATATCGATGGTATCTGCGGGGGCTATAATCTGCAATGGGCTTTTAGCAGCGGAGCCATTGCGGGGCGGGCCGCGGCCGCGGCCCGCAATGACAGCTAAAGTGCAAATAGAAGAGATAAGGGGAAAAGTATGATACGCAACAATCAGATCAAAGTTACACCAAAAAAA